>NZ_WXEY01000003.1 GCF_009877425.1 Heliomicrobium undosum
TTATCAATTGTACCTACAGATGTAGTGCATTTGGTTGTCGCTGTTATTGCTCGTGTTGTTTTTGAGGCGCTGCAAAGGTACCGAAGAAAAAATGGAGAGCAACTTCCCACAGTAATGGTGTTAGAAGAAGCGCATACTTTCGTAAGCAAATATATTCAAGGAGACTATTTTTCTCCGTCACAAATGTGTTGTCACACCTTTGAACGAATCGCCAGAGAAGGTCGGAAGTTTGGGCTCGGTTTACTATTATCCTCACAGCGGCCTTCGGAATTGTCTCCCACAGTGCTATCGCAATGCAACACCTTTTTACTGCATAGAATTGTAAATAACAAGGACCAAGAACTTGTGCGCAGTTTGGTTCCAGACAATCTGGGCGCGTTATTAAAAGAACTTCCTGTTTTACCGACAAGAAAAGCGATTTTACTTGGGCTGGCAGCACCAATCCCAATACTGTTGGAGATGAAAGAATTAACCGAGGACCAACGACCGAAGTCTGATGATCCTCAGTTTTGGGACGTATGGACAGGTAAGGTTCCACGTGAGGTGAATTGGAAAGAAATCGCTGATGAGTGGCAAGGTAAAGAGAATGACGAAGATATCGATGTTGGAAACGGTGATACTGCAACAGAGGTTTAACCAAAATGGGTGTCGCGGTCTTAATACGTCCTTTGTTGTCCTGTTTTTTATAGAAGAAACGATGCTTATCTAGGCTCCGGCCACCGCTCCAGGAGGTCCTGAAAGAGGGTGTAATCCTCTTGAACGCGACGGGCGTACTCCAGCGACCACTCTGTGAGTTGCAAGATGAAGCCCCCGGCGTCACGATCGATGGCCTCGGCGATAGCCTCTTCACTGTGATGGGGAAGCAGTGACCGTTCCACATCGGCGTCAGCCCGGGCGTGAATCTTGGCGGTGATGCGACCCATCAGGGCGACGGTTTCGGCCAGGTCGTCGCCATCGACCACCGCCTCAGAACGCAGCTTCTTTTTATAAGGGCAGCGCTGGCGCACATAAAAGTCTTGGCCGTTGATGGTCAGGTACCCCAGATAGGGGTCGGCCCGGTGCTGCATCGCTTTTTGGGTTGTCACCACCCGTTTGCCCTGGTGATCGAGCAATTGGAAGAACGTCTCCTGGTAAGGGAGAAAACAAGACGGGACCGGCGGGCTGGCAGCCTTCATCTCCAGGACCAGATCATCGTCATGGCATGCCGCATCTCCTTCGACCAGGAGGTAGTAGCGGGCGAGACCGATAGAGGCGGTGCCGGAACCGCTCTTGACGGCTACGTCTTCGATCCGGTAAAAGGCAGGCTGCTCCCGCACATCGTCGTCGACAGTCCTTATGTAACCGGGCCAGGCCTCGGTCAATTCCTTGCGAAGGGTCTCGCTAGCCGGTGTGATCTCTTCACTCACGATAAAACGATGGGTTCCATCTGCAACGGTGGTGATCCGGTTCAAGAGCTTGCGCTCATCCTGTTTCTCCAGTTTTTTCAGCAATTTTTTGACAGGGCCGTCGCTGTCGCCGGCGTCGAAGGAGACATTGTGGGGAGATTTTTTCCTCCTGGCATAATCGTCCATGTCTGCCGCGTATCCTTCCAGGTAGCGCATAACGGCATGGGCGATTTCTTTCTCTTTTAAATTTCCCATCTGGCCGACCAGGACGATGGAGGCGCCCATGCGCAACAGGTCATAGAGGTATGAGCCCAGATACCCCTCGTCAAAATCATTCACGTCATAGACGATGTCGCCCTTACGATCCTGAAAGGCGCCGAAGTTTTCAAAGTGCAGATCCCCCTGGATCCAGGTCGGCTGCTGCTCGGGGGTGTGGTAGGGTGTGGGGAACCGGGTTGCGTCATAATAGAAGAGACAGGCGCTTCCCCGGAAGAAGCGAAAAACGTTTTCTGTCATCTGGCTGTACTTGTTCCGGCGGTGAACAGGCGAAAGGCCAAGCATCCCTTCGTCGACGATGTCGAAGAGCGCGCTGATCGTCCGGCGGCGTTGATCAAGGCGCATCTCCCTGATCCGGGCGCTAACATTGCGAACAGGCATCGCAGGACTCCTCCTTCAATGAAGGTCGGGGTAAGATGTTACATTGTTGACTTTCTTTTTGTTACATCTTCCATTCTAGCGGTTGCGCCATCCACTGTCATCGGCTTCCCCTTTCAGAATGACTACACTTTTGTCTTGTAAGCGCGCTTTTGTTATCTCAACGACCTGCACTGCAAAATTATAATAATTATTGATTTATTTTTTCGATGCCTTTATAATTAGAGTGGATCCTGGAAAGGACTGGTCCGCTGCGGCAATAGGTGGTCATATTTTCGACCCTTGGGGCGAAGCGACAACGGGAAACATCATCAGCCAGGGGATGAAAGGGCATGGCGCCACGTTTTTTATCGGTAGCTCAATTGCAGACCGGCATGGTGCTGGCGGGAGACATCATCGTTTCCCATTCCGGCTTGTTGTTGTGTTCTAAGGGAGAAGTCGTCGGCGGCCCGATGATCGACAAACTGCGGTCATGGGGGATCGAATATGCCGCTGTCGAGCACAACTACGATATGCGCCGCGAAGAAACGCTGGAACAGGTCGAGTGCCTGCGTCAAAAGGTGCATGACCTCTTTCAAGCCATTGTCTTCCGGCGAAGTCCCGAACTGACCGGGCTTACAGATGCCGTAGAGGAGATGGTGATTTCCCTTGACAGGCTGGACCTGCATTTCTTCCGGCAGGCGCTAGCCCAGTTAAAGCGCAAAGACGGCTACACCTTCGTCCATTGCCTGGAAGTGGGGTTGGGGGCGCTTCTGATCAGCCGGCAACTGGGTTGCAGGCGAGAGGACATGGTCCATCATTGCCTGGGGGCTACGCTCCACGATATCGGGAAACTGTCGCTGCCGCGCGCCATCCTAACGAATCCAGGGAAGCTGACGGAGGAAGAGTTCGACATCGTAAAACACCACCCCGCCATCGGGATAAAGGTGTTGAAAGCAGCCGGGATGCATCATCCGTTGGTGCTGAACGCCGTCGCTGAACACCACGAACGGCAAGATGGCTTGGGTTACCCCTATGGACGTTCTTGCGACCAAATCACCTTGGCGGGGCAGATCACCGCTGTAGCCGATGTATTCTTCGCCCTGCTCTCCGACCGCCCTTACCGGAAGGCTTGGTGCCCCTTGCGCACCTTCGAATATATCCACTCGCAAAAAGGCATCCAGTTCAGCCATGAGACCGCCGACGCCTTGATCGACAGTTTGTCGCCGCTCTACCTGACGGGAATGCGGGTGCTGCTTTCCGACGGCAGTTCCGGAACGGTGGAAAAGGTGGACCCCCGGTTGCCCCACAGGCCCTCCGTCCGGCTGGAAAACCATGTGGTCGACCTGCGCAATTGCCCGGAGATCGCCGTGATCAGCGCATAATCACCCAAATAACCAGAAGCCCGCGGTCTCGCGGGCTTTCGTGTTTCAGACGATGGTCTTTCGTCGACCCTTTAACGGTAACTACCTGGGATGAGCGGCAATTGACCCTGCATGGCGAGCAGCAGGCGCGTCTCCACCTCGAGCCAATTGACCAACTGCCACCAGGCATTGATGTAGTCGCGGCGCCGGTTCTGATAGTTCAAGTAATAGGCGTGTTCCCACACATCAACGGTCAGGATGGGGATGGCGCCCCACTGGGTCAGGTTCTGGTGCTTTTCAACCATGAGGACCTCGAGCCGCTGCCAGGCGGGATTCCAGACGAGCACCGCCCATCCCGATCCCTCCACATCAGCGGCGGCGGCGCTGAACTGCTCCTGAAAACTGCGGAAGTTACCGAAATAGGCGGCCACTTGGCCGCGGGTATGGGGTCCCGGTTGCCCGCCTCGGCTGGGCGGGGCCATGATCGCCCAGTAAAGGCTGTGCAGGATATGACCGGAACCATGGAAGGCCAACTCGCGCTCCCAGTGCTTGATCAACGAAAAATCGTTCTGCTGGCGCGCTTCGACCAGTTTACGTTCCGCTTTGTTTAACCCTTCCACATAGGACAAGTGGTGGCGGTCGTGGTGGATCTTCAGCGTTTCCGCGCCGATCACCGGCTCCAGGGCGTTGTAAGGATAGGGCAGAGGCGGCAGTTGGTGGCCACCGGGAGGGATCATGAGGTAGGACATAGAACGTCTCCTTCCGTCCTCATACGGTTTTTTCACTTTTTTGACGTTTTCATTTTTGCTTCCCATGATTTCAAGATAGGTTTCGGTTCATAGTTACTGGAGGAAATCCGGCCCTATTCCAATCCCCACTTTTTCCCAATACGCCAGCGAACGTTCGCTGCGCCGATAGAAACGCCGCCCCTGACAGAAAAAAAGGTTCGCGAAGGCACTTTCTTTACAGCGCTCGTCCATTATGCGATAATACCTTCAAAGAAGCGTGCAGGAGGCCCGACCATCGATTGTCGGCCTGTTCCTGGCGACAAAGCCCTTGCGTCATAATCGTGTTGCAAACGGGCCATTTTAATGAAAGAACCGGCGTTTTAACCGTCCCCGCGGGCGTTGGCCAGGGAGGTGCTTGGTGTTGGGTTCCTTAGGCATACCGGAACTGTTATTGATCCTCGTCGTGGCCATGCTGATTTTTGGGGCGGGCAAGCTCCCCGAGATTGGCCGATCCCTGGGTCGCGGGATCAATGAGTTCAAAAGCGCTGTCAGCAATGACGGGGAAGAGACAAAAGAATTGAAGGCAAAGCCCCCGGTGAAGGACGATACCCAAGGGGATGCTCCTTCAAAGGACAACTGATCTGTAAGGGCACGTCTCAACCGGCGTGTCTTTATTCATGTTATTGGAGCAGGTGACAGCATGCAGTTTCAATTATTTCATGAGATCCAAGCCGACCTGGCCAAGGTTGAGGCGGAATTGCAAAAGTACGTCGACACGTCCCTGCCGACACTGACCGCCGCCTCGAGCCACCTGCTCCATGCGGGCGGGAAACGGTTGCGGCCCGCCTTCGTGTTGCTGGCCGGGAAATTTCACCACTACGCCATGGAGCGATTGCTGCCGTTGGCGGTGGCCCTCGAATTGATCCACATGGCTACCCTTGTTCATGACGATGTGGTCGACGAGTCGAAGACGCGCCGGGGCATCCCGACCGTCCGAGCGCGCTGGGGAAACCGCATCTCCCTGCACACGGGGGATCACCTCTTCGCCCGGTCGCTGCTGCTGATCTCTGAATTGAACGATCCTGCCATGACGGCGGTGCTGGCGAAGATCAGCGTGGAGATGTGCGAGGGTGAGATCCAGCAGATGGAGGCCACCTATGATGTTCATCAAACCTTCCGGGACTACCTCTACCGGATCAAGCGGAAGACGGCGCTCCTGATCGCTGCGTCATGCCAACTGGGCGCCATGGCCGTCAAGGCAGATCCCTCGGCGGTGAGGGCCTTAAAAATGTATGGTCATCACCTGGGCATGGCCTTCCAGATCACCGACGACATCCTGGACATGATGGCCGATGAAAAGGAACTGGGCAAACCGATCGGTTCCGACCTCCGCCAGGGCATCATGACCCTGCCGATCCTGGAGGCGCTCCGGGAGAGCCGCGACCCGGCGCTGCGAACCCTGGTGGCCAAAAAGGAAAAGAGCCAGGATGAGGTTTGCCGGGCCATCGAGATCATCAAACAAACCGGCGCCGTCGAGCGCAGCCAGATCATCGCCCGCCGATACCTGGACAAGGCGAAAGAGGAATTGACACGCCTTCCGGCCATCCCGACGCGGGACACCCTGGCGGTGATCGCCGAGTACATCGAAAAGCGAACCTATTAAAACGTGACGGATATCCTTTTTCCCTCTAGGGGGATGTGCTAGAATAGGTTACGTTGAAAGTTGAAGGAGTGAGGAAGGTTGGTCCAACCCCAGGAAGAACGGGAGGATGCCTCCGGAACCAACAAAGGACTTGTGGATCGGCTCTGGGACTTTTTCAGTTCCATGAAGCTCGGTTTGTTCCTTCTGCTTCTCATTGCCGCCGCGTCGATCATTGGCACGATCATTCCGCAAAACGGCGATCCCCGGCAATACGGATCCCTGTACTCGCTATACAGCGCCCTCGGTCTGAACGATATGTATCACAGTTCCTGGTTCATGATCCTGCTCTTCTTGCTGGCGATGAACCTCTTCATCTGCACCTTCAACCGGGCGCCCGGGATCTGGCGCCAGTTCTCCCAGCCGTCGCTGCCCACCGGCGTCGAGTCTATCGGCGGGCTTCCGCAGAAGCTGACGACGGAACGACCCGAGCCTGTCGACAAGTTGGTCAGCCATGTTTCCGAACGCTGGCAGCGCCTCGGTTACCGCGTATTTTCCGAGTCTCGTGACGGCAAAAGCTACATATACGCTGACAAGGGAAGGTTCGGCCTCTGGGGTTCTCTGCTCTCCCATGTAGGGATGCTGGTCATCCTCGTCGGCGGTGTCGTCGGTCTCTATGGCGGAGAAGAGGGGCGCATGCCGGCGCAGGTTGGCAAGACCTTTCGCTTTGCTGACGTGCCGGGCCTTCCGAAAGAGGAGAACCTGGAGATCCGCGTCAACGACTTTCGGACCGTCTTCCGTGAAGACGGCAGTATCGCCGACTGGTTCAGCACCCTCACGCTGATGGAAAACGGCCGGGAGATCATGACCAAGGAAATCCAGGTCAACGACCCGCTGGAATACCGCGGTTATAAGGTCTACCAGGCCTTTTATGGGGCCAACATTGTTGCAAAAATCACGTCGAAGAATGATCCTGAGGGACATGCCTATACGGTCGAAGAGGGCGACGCCATTCCTGTCGCCGGAACCGATTTGGCGGTCCTCGTCTACAAGTACATCCCTGACTTTGATCCGGCGCGGGGAATGATCTCCAAATCGAGTGATCCTAACAATCCTCGCATCGTCTTTGTCGTCTACAAAGGACGCCAGCAGATCGATGCGCGAGCGGCCGAGATTGGCAAGGCGGAGACGATCGCCGGCGGCCTGGCCGAGGTCACTTTTCCCGAGTACAAGCCTTACACCGGTCTGACCATCCGTCGCGATCCCGGCGTCAATATTGTCTGGCTCGGTTGCGCTCTGCTGTTGATTGGATTGAGCTTCTCCTTCTATCTCTTCCACCGCCAGGTCCGGGCGGTTGTCGAGTCGCGAGATGGCGGCAGCCGGCTCCATGTGGGCGGGACAGCTGCGAAAAACAAAATCGCCTTTGCCCGAGAGTTTGAAGGGCTGATCGAACCTTACGTCAATCCGGACAGGAAAGGAATGGAGGCATAAACGACCATGGGCATGGAAGAGAACCTGCTTTTTTACGCCACCTTTGCCGCATACGGCCTCGCCGCCTTCCTGTATATCTGTTTCCTGGTCCTGCGCAAGCCTGCTCTAGCCCGCATCGGTTATTACATCACCGTTGCCGGCGTAATCGTCAATACGGCGGCCCTGGCGATGCGCTCGATTGTTGCCGGCTATGTGCCCCTGACGAACGGCTATGAGTTTCTGCTGGCCTTCTCCTGGGGTATCGCTTTTGTCTATCTCTTTGCCGAGCGGAAGTTTCAAATCCCCATCGCGGGCGCTTTTGTCATCCCTACCGCTTGGCTGCTCCTGGCCTATGTGGCCGTCGATATGTCACCGGCTGAGCGGGCCGCCCGGCCCCTCATGCCTGCGTTGCAGTCGAACTGGCTGACCATCCATGTGGCAACGGCCATGATCGCCTATGGCGCCTTTGCCTTCTCTTTCGGCATCGGCCTCATGTACCTCTGGAAGGTTTCTTCAGAAAAAAGCGGCGCCACGCGAGGGTTGGCCGCTGCTTTTCCTGATTCCGAAAAATTAGATGAGATCGGCTACCGGCTGATCGCCCTCGGCTTTCCCTTCCTGACGCTCTGCATCATCACCGGCGCCATTTGGGCGGAATTCGCCTGGGGACGCTATTGGAGTTGGGACCCGAAGGAGACCTGGTCACTGATCACCTGGCTGATCTACGCCGCCTACCTCCATGCCCGCTTTACCTACGGGTGGCGAGGGCGGCGCGCCGCTTGGATGTCGATCATCGGTTTTATAGCCGTCTTGTTCACCTATTTTGGCGTCAACTATTTCCTTAGCGGTCTGCACGGGTATGCGAATTAGCGTTTCATGTTAGGAACTCTTTGAGAAACTTTTTGAAAACATATTTCTAAAAAGATTTTAGAGAGAGAAATAGCGTCCTGTGATGGAAGATACCTTTCGCGCATCGTCCGTCGGGGCAGAGAAAGGGGCTATGCTGTTGTATCCATTGCTGCTAAGGCTGGAGGGGCAACCGTGCCTGGTCGTCGGCGGCGGTCAGGTGGCCGAGAGAAAGATCGAATCCCTCTTAGAGGTGGGCGCCCGCGTCACCGTCATCAGCCCGGCACTCACGCCTGAGATTCAACGCTGGGTGGACGAAGACAAGCTTCGTTGCCACTTGCGCGAGTACCAGGATGGAGACGCCGCCGGACACATGGTCGTCATCGCCGCCACCGATGTGTCAGCGGTCAACGAGCAGGTCGCCCGCGATTGTTTTCAGCGCAACATCTTGATCAACACCGTTGATATCCCGCAACTCTGCAATTTCTACGTTCCCGCCGTTGTGCGGCGGGGCGATCTGACTATCGCCATCTCCACCAACGGATGCAGCCCGGCCATCGCCCGCCGCATCCGCGAAAAGCTGGAGGCGACCTTTGGCGAGGAGTATTGCGAGTACCTGCAGGTGATGAAAAGTCTCCGCGAGCAGGTGCTTCGCGAAGTGCCCAACCCGGCCCGGCGCAAGGCGATCTTCGAGACCCTGGCCGAGGCGGAACTACTGGAGTGCATCCAGGCAGGTGACGATCAAGCCCTTAAGGAGCGAATCGCCCAGTGTTTATCTTCGTCGTAGGTTTGAACCATAAATCGGCGCCAGTGGAGATCCGGGAGCAACTCTCTTTCCCGGAGCATATCCTCATCGATTCCTTGCGCCGCCTTCACTCAGAACCGGCCATCGAGGGCTGCGCCATCTTGTCGACCTGCAACCGGACGGAGGTCTATGCAGCCACGACAGACATCGAAAAGGGACAGGCCGCCGTCCGCCGCTTCTTTACCCAGTCAGGCAAGCTGGAGGCTGACAAATTCGCCAGCTTCTTTTACACCCACACCCTCTACGACGCCATTCGCCATCTCTTCCGCGTCGCCGCAGGCCTCGATTCGATGGTGCTCGGCGAGACACAGATCCTCGGCCAGGTCCGGCGGACCTACCAGGCGGCTTGTGAGGCGGGAACCTCCAACAGCATCCTTAACACCTGGTTTCAGCAGGCGATCACCGTCGGCAAACGCATCCGCACGGAGACCGGCATCGACCAGCATGCCGTATCCACCTCCTATACGGCCGTTGAACTGGCCAAACAGGTCTTCACCACCCTGGAAGGCCGCTCGGCGCTGATCCTCGGCGCCGGCAAGATGAGCGAACTTACCCTGACCCACCTAATCGCCAACGGTGTCACCACGGTCCTCGTAGCCAACCGCACCCGCGAACGGGCCGAGGAACTGGCACGCCGCTGCGGCGGCAAGGCCGTCTCTTATGACGAGATCTCGGCGCGGATGGAGGAGTCTGACATCGTCATCTCCTGCACTGCAGCGACTCACTACGTCATCCGGCGCGAACTGGTGGAAAAGGTCATGAGCACCCGTCCCGACCGCCCGCTTTTCTTGATCGACATCGCTGTTCCCCGGGATATCGATCCCGCCGTGGCCACCGTGCCCGGTGTGCATCTTTTCGATATCGACGACCTGCAAAGCGTCGTCGACCAGAACCTGGCCCAGCGCCAGAAGGCGGCCTCTGAAGCCGAACTCATTGTGGAACAGGAGATCGCCGAGTTTCTCAAATGGCTCAACTCCCTGTTTGTCGTACCCACCATCGTCGCGCTAAAAAACAAGGGGGAGGCGATCCGGGAAAAAGAACTGGAGCGAGTTTTAGCGAAGCTGAAAAGTCTCTCTGACAAGGACCAGAAGACCATCGGCGCCATGGCATCATCGATCGTCAAACAACTGCTCCATGACCCCATCACCCAGATCCGCCACTATGCGGCCAGCCCGGAAGGGCACCTCTACTCAGAGATCCTGCAAAACCTCTTTTCCCTCGAGATCGCCGGACAGCGGTCCAAAGGCCGCGACGATCAATCTGATAGAAGGAGTCAGCCGTAATGTCAGCACTTCAACGACCCGTTGTCATCGGTACCCGGGACAGCGCCCTCGCCCTCTGGCAGACCCACTGGGTGCTTGAACGCCTGAAAGAGCTCTATCCAGAACAATCCTTTGAGGTCAAGCACATCAAAACCAAGGGTGACAAGATCCTCGACGTAGCCCTGGCCAAAATCGGCGACAAGGGGCTCTTCACGAAGGAATTGGAAGTGGCCATGCTGAATGGCGAGATTGACATGGCCGTCCACTCCATGAAAGACCTGCCGACGGTCTTGCCGGAAGGCTGCACGATCGGCGCTATCTGTGTGCGCGAGGACTGCCGCGACATCCTAATCTCCCGCGACGGCGGCGGTCTGGAAGACCTGCCCCAGGTCGCGAAGGTCGGCACGGCCAGCCTGCGCCGCAAGGCCCAACTATGGAAGGTGCGTCCCGATCTCCAACTCGTCGATATCCGCGGCAACCTGCAGACGCGGATGCGCAAGATGGAAGAACAAAACCTCGACGGTCTGATCCTGGCTGCCGCTGGCGTGAAGCGCCTCGGCTGGGCCGAGAAGATCACCGAATACATACCCGTCGACATGTGCCTGCCGGCTGTCGGCCAGGGTTCTGTGGGCATCGAGATCCGTGAAGGCGACGAAGAGATCGGTCGCCTCGTGGGCGCTTTGAACCACGCCGAATCGGCCGTCTGTGTCCGCGCCGAACGGGCGCTGCTCCGCACCCTTGAGGGCGGCTGCCAGGTGCCCATTGGTTCGCTTGGCCGCTTGTGCGGCGACAAACTCATCGTCGATGGTGTCGTCGCCTCCCTGGACGGCAAGAACATCTGCCGCGACCAAGTGGAGGGCGATCCGGCTGATCCCGAAGAAGCGGGCGTCCGTCTGGCCGAAAAACTGCTGCAACAGGGGGCCAGAGAGATATTAATCCAAGTAAGACAGGAGACGGATCTGTGATGAAGCAAAAGGTAGGGAAGGTTTATCTGGTCGGCGCCGGACCGGGGGATCCGGGCCTCATCACCGTGAAAGGTCTGGAGTGCATCAAAAAGGCCGAGGTGCTCGTCTACGACCGCCTGGCCGGTCACCGGTTGCTCACCTATGCGCGGCCTGACGCCGAACTTATCTTCGTTGGCAAAGGGCCGGACAAGCATGTCTATAGACAGGAAGAGATCAACGAAGTCCTCAAGGTCAAAGGCCTGGAAGGCAAGATCGTTACCCGCCTGAAAGGCGGCGACCCCTTCGTCTTCGGTCGCGGCGGCGAAGAAGCGGAAGTCCTCCGCGAAGCCGGCGTTCCCTTCGAGATCGTCCCCGGTATCACCTCGGCCATCTCCGTTCCGGCCTATGCCGGCATCCCCGTCACCCACCGCGACTTCACCTCCAACTTCGCCGTCATCACCGGCAATGAAGACCCCACCAAGGAAGATTCGGCTATCGACTGGGCCAAAATCAGCACCGGCATCGGCACCCTCGTCTTCCTGATGGGCATGGGCAATCTGCCCCATATCGCCGCGAAGCTGATGGAACACGGCCGCAGCCCTGAGACGCCGGTCGGCCTGATCCGCTGGGGCACCCGCCCGGAACAGCGCACCCTGACGGGCACCCTGGCCGACATCGCCCAGAAGGCGAAAGAAGCGGCCTTCCAGAACCCGGCCATCATCATCGTCGGCGAAGTGGTCAAACTGCGCGAAAAGCTGGCCTGGCTCGAAGAAAGACCCCTCTTCGGCAAACGCATTGTCGTCACCCGCTCCCGCCAGCAGGCGTCGGCTTTCGCTGCCCGCCTGGAAGAAATGGGCGGCGAGCCCTGGGAGTTCCCCACCATCGACATTCAGGAGCCGGAAGATCCCGCGCCGATGGAAGAAGCCATCGCCAAGGTTCACGAATACGAGTGGATCATTTTCACCTCTCCCAACGGCGTGCAGCGTTTCTTTGAGCGCTTCTTCGCCATCGGCCACGACATCCGCGAACTCTGCGGCATCCGTCTCTGCGCCATCGGGCCGCAAACCCGCAAGGAACTGCAGAAGTTTGGCCTGAAGACCGACTTCGTGCCGGAAGAATACCGCGCCGAGGCCATCATCGAAGGGTTGAAAAACCTCGACGACTGGCAGGGCCGCAAGGTGTTGCTGCCCCGGGCCGACATCGCCCGCAAGATCCTTCCTGAAGCCCTGGCCTCCTTCGGCGCCCAGGTCGACGATGTGGTCGCTTACCGCACCGTCCGCGGCGGCGGCGACGCCGTCCTGCTCCGTCAGATGCTGCAAGACAAGCTGATCCACGCCGTCACCTTCACCAGTTCCTCCACCGCCCGTAACTTCGTCGACATGCTCGGCGTGGAAGATGTGGCTGAACGCAATGCCCTGCTCGAAGGCGTGACTATGGCTTCCATCGGTCCCATCACCTCCGACACGATGCGCGAACTGGGCTTGAATGTGGACGTGGAAGCCACCGAATACACCATCCCTGGTTTGACAAAGGCGTTGCTGTCCTACTGGGGCATCAACGAGTAATCGCTACGAGTAAACCTTTGCTGAGCCAAGTCCACAGGGCCTTATTCTAGAAACATAGGGGAAGCGTTTTCGCCGGCAAGTCTAGCAAAAGTAATGCCATGATGTCGTATGGACGCGCAGCGATGACGAAGCAACGGGAAAAACGCTTCCTGCAATTGGCGATTTTTGCCCATATTGTCCAATAAATTTATTTAGTTTTTCATTTGATTGAAAAACGGGAGAGGAAGGAACACCATGATCGGAGTAAGTAAACTGCTCTGCGGCGTAGAAAACTTTGGCGACAGCCTTCGTTATGCCCATGGCTCCAAAGGGCAACGCGATGGCGCCGTAGCCGGTTACGGCCCGGTGGTGGCCTGGAACGTGTCCCGGACCTGCAACCTTCACTGCATCCACTGCTATTCCGACTCGGATGAGATTGAATATCCCGGCGAGCTGACCACGAAAGAAGCCCTCAAGTTCATCGATGACCTGGCTGATTTCAATGTGCCCGTCCTGCTGCTCTCCGGTGGCGAGCCGCTCATGCGCCCTGACATCTTCGACCTGGTCGCCCATGCCACCAAGCGCAACATCCGCGTCACCTTTTCCACCAACGGCACCCTGATCACACCTGACGTGGCCAAGGAGATCAAGAAGTACGGCGTCGGCTATGTGGGCATCAGCCTCGACGGCATCGGCGAGAACAACGACAAGTTCCGCGGCAAGAAAGGCGCCTTTGAAGACGCCCTGGCCGGCATCCGCAACTGCCTGGCCATCGATCAGCGCGTGGGCCTGCGCTTCACCATCAACCGCCACAACGTCAACGACATTGAAAATATCTTCAACCTCATCGAAGAAGAGAAGATCCCCCGCGTCTGTTTCTACCACCTGGTCTACTCGGGCCGTGGCAGCAACATGACGGAAGAAGACGTGAACCACGCCGAATCGCGCGCCTTCATGGACCTGCTCATGAAAAAGGCGGTCGACTTCTTCAACCGTGGTTTCAACTGCGAGCTGCTGACCGTCGACAACCACGCCGACATCGTCTATCTCTACCTGAAGACCAAAGAAAAGAACCCCGAACTGGCCGAGAAGGTCTGGAAGCTGATGCAGCTCAACGGCGGCAACCGCTCCGGCATCGCCTTCGCCAACGTCGATTCCCAGGGCTTTGTCCACCCCGACCAGTTCACCCAGAACCACACCTTTGGCAATGTGAAGGAACGGCCCTTCAAAGAGATCTGGACCGACACCTCCAGCAGCGCCATCCTGGCTGGCCTGAAGGACCGCAAGCCTCTGCTGAAAGGCCGCTGCGCCAAGTGCAAGTGGCTCAATGTCTGCAACGGCAACTTCCGTCCCCGCGCTGAAGCCGTCACCGGCGACTTCTGGGAGTCTGATCCCGCTTGCTACCTGACTGACGAGGAAATCGGCATCGCCGAGTAACCGGCAGCATCGACGCGATGCTTGCCTGACCTTTACGTGATGTTTATTGGGAGGGAATCAACGGGATGAAACACATCCTTTCCGGCTACCCCATTCAGCGGCCCCGGCGCCTGCGGGAGAACGCGGTTCTGCGCGACATGGTGCGGGAATTTCATCTTCGTCCGGAAGACCTGATCTACCCGCTCTTCGCCGTTCCGGGGAAAGACGTCGTCAATCCCGTCAGTTCCATGCCAGGCGTATGCCAGCTCTCTGTCGACAACATCGTCAAAGAGGCTGTCGACGCCTACAAGGCGGGCGTCCGGTCGGTGGAACTGTTTGGCATCCCGCCTGAAAAGGATGAGGTCGCTTCCGGCGCTTATGATCCCAACGGCATCGTCCAAGAGGCGGTCAAGGCGGTCAAGGACGCGTGCCCTGAGTTGTACGTCATCACCGACGTCTGCCTCTGCCAGTACACGACGAACGGCCATTGCGGCATCGTCGACGGCAACCGCATCCTCAACGACCCGTCCCTCGATTACCTGGCCAGAACGGCTGTCTCCCATGCCGAAGCGGGCGCCGATATGGTCGCTCCTTCGGACATGATGGACGGGCGGGTCGGCGCTATCCGCGACGCCCTCGACGAGTCCGGCTTTGAGGGCGTGCCGATTATGTCCTACTCAGCCAAGTACGCTTCTGCCTTCTACGGGCCTTTCCGAGATGCGGCCGAGTCGTCGCCCAAGTGGGGCGACCGCCGCTCTTACCAGATGGACCCTGGCAATAGCACCGAGGCGCTTCGCGAGACAGCGCTGGACATCCAGGAGGGCTGCGACATCATCATGGTCAAGCCCGGTCTGGCCTACCTGGACATCGTCCGCCGTCTGAAGGAGACCTTTGACCTGCCGGTGGCCATCTACAACGTCTCCGGCGAGTACTCCATGGTCAAGGCGGCCGCTGCCCAGGGCTGGATCGATGAGAAGCGGATCACCCTGGAGATCCTGCTCAGCATGAAGCGGGCCGGGGCGGATCTGATCATCAGCTATCATGCGAAGGATGCGATTCGGTGGATGAACGAGTAGGCGCCGCTCCGCCTACCGCTCACTGCGCCGATACACCCCCAACTTACGTGTTGGGGAAGCGGGGGTGTATTGGCTCCGTTCGCTAAGAGCTCCGCGGCGGCTCGCTCAACGTCAGAGCGGGCGCGCCAAACGATTAGGGTTTTTCTGCATGTCGTGGCGCGCCTTTTTCGCTCTGCCGCCTCGCTCGCTTTTCGCCGCTCCGCTCAAATCGCTCACTGCGCCGATACGCCCCCTGCAGACACTCAGGGAAGCGGGGGTGTATTGGCTCCGTTCACTAAGAGCTCCGCGGCGACTCGCTCCGCTCAAACCGCTCACTGCGCCAATACACCCCATGCTTCGGCTATCATTTGCGATTAGCGGGGGTGTATCGGCTCCGTTTGCTAAGAAATGCTGAATTGTAACTAGACAGAAAAGTCATATTTATCCACCGAAAAAGGAGGGGCTCTTTCTTGATTATTTCCTGGAATACAACGAACCAGTGCAATATGTTCTGTGACCACTGCTACCGTGATGCGGGGGCGAAGGCGGATCAGGAGTTGAATACGCAAGAGGGCAAGCAACTGCTCGATGAGATCGCCAAGGCCGGCTTTAAGATCATGATCTTCTCCGGCGGGGAGCCGCTCATGCGGCCTGATATCGTCGAACTGGTCGCGTATGCCACCTCGAAGGGCTTGCGCTCTGTCTTTGGCACCAACGGCACGCTGATCACGCGGGAACTGGCCCGTGATCTGAAAAAGGCCGGCGCCATGGGCATGGGGATCTCCCTTGACTCGTTGGACAAGCAGAAGCACGACGAGTTCCGTCGTTACCCCGGCGCCTGGGATGAGGCGGTTCGTGGGATGGAGAACTGCCGTGAGGAAGGTCTGGGCTTCCAGATCCACACGACCGTCATGGACTGGAACCGTCATGAGGTCAATGCGCTCACCGATTTCGCCGTCGAGATCGGCGCTGTCGGCCACCACACCTTCTTCCTGGTGCCCACCGGCCGGGCTGTCAGCATCGAGGAAGAGTCGCTGAAGGCGGAGCAGTATGAAGAGATCCTGACGGAGATTATGGAGAAGCAGAAGACCGTTGACATCGAACTGAAGCCGACCTGCGCTCCCCAGTTCATGCGTATCGCCAAGGAAATGGGCATGGACATGCGCTATGCCCGGGGCTGCCTGGCTGGCACCCACTACTGCATCATCTCGCCTGTCGGTGTCGTCCAGCCCTGCGCCTACCTGAACATCTCCGCCGGCAATGTCCGTGAGATGCCCTTCTCGGAGATCTGGAAAACGGCCCCCATCTTCGAAGAACTGCGCACGCTGAAGTATGAAGGCGGCTGCGGCTCCTGCAAATACCGCTATTCCTGCGGCGGCTGCCGGGCTCGCGCCTACTACTATCACAACGGGAACTTCATGGCCGAAGAACCCTGGTGCCTCTACCACGGCCGGAAGGGGTACTAAGCCATGAGCCTTGATGACCTGGATCGGCGCTTACTCACCATCATCCAGTCATCCTTTCCCATCGTCGCCGAACCCTATAAGCAACTGGCTGAAACGCTGGGAACAACCGAATCCGATGTGATCGAGCGGGTGCAGCGGTTCAAGGACCAGGGGCTCGTCCGGCGCATCGGCGGGATCTTCGATTCCCGCGCCCTCGGCTACAAGTCGACCCTCTGCGCCATGAAAGCGCCTGCCGATAAGCTGGACCTGGCCATTGAGGTTGTCAACAGCTACCCCGGTGTCACTCACAACTACCTGCGGGAGCATGAGTTCAACGTCTGGTTCACGTTGATCACGCCTTCGCCGGAGTACATGGACAAGGTGCTCGACGAGATCCGGGAAAAGACGGGCTGTGAGGTTCACAACCTGCCGGCGGTTCGCTTTTTCAAGATCAAGGTCGATTTCAAACTGGACAAGCAATCCCCAACCGCTGCTGCGGCGGCGGAATGACGCGCGGGAGGGAATGGCAGGCAATGCTGACAGAAACCGATAAGAAGCTGATTCGCCTCTTGCAGGACGACCTGCCCGTCGTGTCGCGACCCTTTGCGGCGCTGGCCGAACAGGTGGGGCTGACCGAAGAGGATGTGATCGCCCGCGCGCGCCGCTACCATGAGGAAGGGCAGATGCGCCGCTTCGGCGTCGCCCTGCGCCACCGGGAAGTGGGCTTTACCGCCAACGGAATGGGCTGTTGGGATGTGCCGGAGGAGCGGGCTGAAGAGGTAGGCCGGATCATGGCTACCTTCCCTGAGGCCTCCCATTGCTACCAGCGCCCCCGCTTCGACGGCTGGCCTTACAGCCACTTTACCATGATCCACGGCGAGAGCCGTGAGGATTGTGAAGCGGTGGCCCGCCGCATCTCGGCCGCGACGGGGATCACCAACTACCGCCTGCTCTTCTCCACAGAGGAACTGAAGAAGACGAGCATGCGCTATTTTACCGAAGAAGCATAGGAAAAACTGTATTGACGCCACAGTCAGCACCCGCGAGGCGGGGCCCTTGCCGGCCCCGCGTGGGTGCTGCTTTCGTAAAAGGTTTTTTCGGAACTCTTGGCGAAAAGAAGCATTCTAATAAAATCGCACTGGAAAGGCGGGCGACTTTTTTGAGCCGGATTTACGATCGTTCGGAACAACTGTTTGCTGAAGCGAAAACCCTGATCCCCGGCGGGGTGAACAGCCCCGTGCGGGCTTTCAAATCGGTCGGGCGCAACCCGGTTTTCATCGATCGGGCTGAAGGCGCTTACCTCTATGACGTGGATGGCAACAAGTATGTCGATTATGTCGGCTCCTGGGGCCCCATGATCGTGGGCCATGTCCACCCCGAGGTGTCGGAGGCGCTGAAAGCGGCCATCGACCGTGGCACCTCCTACGGCGCGCCGACTGAACTGGAAAGCCGCCTGGCCAAGCTGGTCCTGGAAGCCTTCCCGGCCATGGACATGGTGAGGATGGTCAACTCGGGCACCGAGGCGACCATGAGCGCCCTGCGCCTCGCTCGCGGCTATACGGGCCGGAGCAAGATCGTCAAGTTCGAAGGCTGCTACCACGGCCACGCCGACAGCCTGCTGATCAAGGCCGGTTCCGGTGCGCTGACCCTCGGCGTGCCCACCAGCCCCGGCGTGCCCGCCAACATCGCCAACAACACGATCACCGCCCCCTACAACGACCTGGAGACGCTAAAGGCGATCTTTGCAGAGGCCGGCGACGACATCGCCGCCATCATCATCGAAGGCGTTCCTGGCAACATGGGCGTTGTGCCGCCCGCGCCCGGTTACCTGCAAGGCGTTCGTGAACTGACTCGCCAGTATGGCGCGCTGATGATCGTCGACGAGGTCATGAGCGGTTTCCGCGTCGATTTCGGCGGCGCCCAGACCCTCTACGGCGTCGAACCGGACCTCACCTGCCTAGGCAAGATCATCGGCGGCGGCCTGCCCGTCGGCGCTTACGGCGGCAAGGCTGAGATCATGGAAAAAGTCTCGCCGGCCGGTCCCATCTACCAGGCGGGAACCCTTTCCGGCAACCCCCTGGCCATGACCGCCGGTATCATCACCCTGGAGATCCTCAAGCGGCCCGGAACCTATGCCGCGCTTGATGAGAAGGCGGCCTATCTGGCGGACGGCCTGGCGAAGGCTGCCGAAAAGGCCGGCGTCCCTGTCTGGACGAACCGCGTCGGCTCCATGCTGACCGGATTCTTCACCGACAAGCCGGTCATCGACTTCGCCTCCGCCTGCACCTCCGATACGGCCGCATTCGGGACCTATTTCCGGGCGATGCTGGACCGCGGCGTCTATCTGGCCTGCTCCCAGTTCGAAGCCGCCTTCCTCTCCTTGGCCATGACGAAAGAGGACCTCGACTTCACCATCGCCGCCGCCGAAGAGGCCTTCCAGGTCGTCGCCGCCGAGCGGGCGAAGGCCTAACGGTGAAAGGGTCGCCCTTTGCGCGCCTGCTCACGCTCGTTATCGTCGTCGCCTTCGCCCTTGTGGGCTATTTTGCGTTGACGAAGGATCAGAACCCACACGGCGATCTGGCCGAATGGGAACGGGAGCATGGCCGCGTTGTCAACACCAACCGCGATCCGGAACGGTTTTGCTACAAATGCCATACCGAAAAATCAGCGTACTGTGTTCGCTGTCACCAGCAGAGAGGGGTACGCCTGGAGAATCCTCTGCCCTGATGGGGCAAATACATCCCCCTATCATGTGGATGATAGGGGAGTGGCAACAATCGGTTAAAGCAAAGAGTTTGCCTCTCATAAAAATTGTTTTTCCGTCTCCGGTCATCCGGGGGCGGATTTTCTTTGCAACAAAAAAAGTGAGCAATTTGTATTTTTTTTGCACAGAAAAAGCAGGAATTGAGGGAGATATCCATGAAATAAAAATTAGTAATGCAATAAATCGATAAAATCAACCGGAAGCCCGTGAGCCGGAGCGGTTGATGAGCCAGCAGGTGACAGAATTGTATTGGTTGTTTGTTTATGAGCCGAATGAACTCTGCGACTTTCAATTACTCGATTACAGCCCGAGAGAGAGAGAGGTCCAACTGTCGAAGGAGGATTATATCCGTTGCGGCGTCTACGCTCGTGAACGGATGCTCGTCGTTTCGGCGGATAACTCATCAAGCGCGCGCCAGAAAGCGATTCAAATGCTGGTGCGCGGAGGGTTCATGGGCGGTCATCGGCGGTAGATCTTTTTTCGTCGCAGCGCATGGAATCGTAATAGGGAAAAACAATAAAACGACAACAACCAGGCGCCTCCGTCTTGCCGGGTAGGGCAGGACAGGCGCCTCTTTGCGCCAGCAATCACACTAAATGGGGTGAACGGGATTTCATGTGGCTTTTCATCGCTGTGATCAGTGCTGTCGTCTTTGGGCTCGCGGGGTTCGGGATGAAGGTGGGCCAGATGCGCGGCGTTCCAACGTCGATGGTCTTGATCGGCTTGTACCTTTCAGGAACCCTTGGCTTTCTCTTTACCTGGCTGGGTGGCGGCGCCGCCGCCGGGATCCTCATCCTGCTGGCCGGGCTGGTGATCGGCCTCGGTTCTGCCGGGGGAAATTTCGCCTTTATGCGGGCATTGGAGACAGGGCCGGCCAGTTTGGCGTCGCCGATCGTCAACATGAATGTGGTGCTTGTCATCCTGCTCTCCGTCCTGGTCTATGGAGAGACGCTGGGATGGGTCAAGGCTGCCGGCGTCTTTTGCATCGTTGTCGCCATCATCCTGATCGCGCTAAGGCCTAGCGGCGCCGGAGGCGCGCGCGGGTCGTTGCACTGGCTGGCCCTTGTCTTGCTGAGCACGCTGCTCTTCGCCGTGCGCAACGGCGGGCTCAAGGTGACCCAGGAGATGGGCCTGGACAACAGCGCCGTGCTTTTTTTCAGCTATCTTTTTCCGCTCATCTATTTCATCTTCCGGCACTGGGGGGAACTGATCGCCATCACGCCGGAGAAGCGCTTGCCCACACTGGGCTGGGGGTTGGCCAGCGGCGTCGGATCCTTCGGCGGTCTACAACTGTACGCCTACGCCCTCTCCCAGGGACCGGCCTCAGTGATTTCGCCTGTCTTTTCCCTGTACGGGCTGGTGATCGTGCTTCTCTCCGTCTGGATCTATAAAGAGCGGTTGACGGCCCTGCAGTCGCTGGCGGTGGCGCTCACCTTCGCCGGCCTCGTTTTGGTCCGGTTCTAAACCGCTCCATCACAATAAAAAACCGCGTCGAGCGATGTCGACGCGGTTACGGTTTTGGATTCTCTTCTGCGTTCGCCTCTTTTTCCCGGAGCTTGGGCCGGGTTGCCGTTCGGTAATAGAGGTAGAAGAATCCGCCGAAGATGACGGCGCCCCAGACCAGCAGGCTCACGTAGCGGTGAAACTCATGCATGAAGGCCTCATAGGCTTCCCCGACGAGAATGCCGATGAAAATCAAGGGCACACACCAGAGGATGGAGCCGATCAGATTCCAGAAGAAGGCTTCCCAGAAGGGCATGCGGACCAGACCGGTGAAATAGGGGGTGACGTGACGGACGCCAAGGACCCAGCGGCTGAACAAGATCATGGAAAGACGGTTTTTGCGAAACCACTTCTCAGACTTCTCAATATACCGGCGTTTCAGCCCCAAGCGGGGACCCCATTCATAGAGGAGACGGTGTCCGTAACGACTGCCGATGACATGGGCGGCCATGGAACCGAACAGGCTGCCGGCGATGCAGATGGGCAGTGTGATATACAGGTTCAGGTGACCCTGAGAGATGAGGAAGCCAGCGAAGGCTTGCGACAGTTCACCGGGGAAGGGGAAGCCGATAAATTCGAGAAAAAGTCCGATAAATAAGCCGAGATCGCCGTATGTCGTGACAACCCATTGGGCCGTCTCTTTCAATGCGCCCATTGCTTTGCCCCCTGAGGAACCTCTTATGCCAGCTATATTGTAACAAAGAGGGGGAAAGACCACAATCGCAGGCAAGGAGACCGTCAACGGAAATTTCATCGGAACCCCTTGAAAGGATTTTGGCTCCTGTATAGAATATAAGGAAACAACCATCGAGAACGATTCATCAAGGAACGTTCAGCCAATGAAAAAGTGATGGTAAATCCGATGCGGAGAAAGAGTACCGCGATCCCCCGCAGTCACCAGAGAGCCGTTCTTGGCTGAAAGACGGCACTGCGGCCTCAGGCGGGAAAATCCTCTCCAAGGAGCAGGCTGAAAAGGGTTTGACCTGATTAAGCCGGGCCGGTTGGTCGCCGTTATGGGACCGGGGGCAAGCCTGTCTTGCCTCACTGAGGGCTGTTCCGTTTTCCGGGACGGCCGAACAAGGGTGGTACCGCGAAAGACCCCTCGCCTCTTGCTTTGATCAAGCGGCGGGGGTTTTCTATTTATCAACAAGGAATAACTGAAAGATGAGGTGTCAGGGATGAAGATGACCGGAGCGCAAGCCATCGTCACCAGTCTTGAGAAGGAAGGGGTGGAACTGATTTTCGGGTATCCGGGCGGGCAGGTGCTTCCGCTCTATGATGCCCTCTATGACTGCAAACTCCGGCATGTTCTGACCCGGCACGAACAGGGCGCCGCCCATGCCGCTGACGGGTATGCCCGGGCTACGGGGAAGGTGGGCGTCTGTTTCGCCACTTCGGGGCCGGGGGCGACGAACCTGATCACCGGCATCGCCACCGCCTATATGGATTCTGTGCCTATGGTCTGCATCACTGGCCAGGTTCCCCTTTCCGTCATCGGCAAGGACTCCTTTCAGGAGGCGGACATCACCGGGATCACGGCCCCGATCACCAAGCACAACTACCTGGTCAAGAACGCCAAAGACCTGCCCCGGGTGATCAAGGAGGCCTTCTACATCGCCCGGACGGGCCGTCCGGGACCGGTCGTCATCGATGTGCCCAAGTGCCTGATGACGACGACGATCGATTTTGAGTACCCCGAGACGGTCCAACTGCGCGGCTACAAACCGCAGGCGGAAGGCAAGCCCGCAGAGGTGGAGGCGGTTGCGCAGGCGCTGGCCGAGGCGAAAAAGCCCCTCTTTTTCGTCGGCGGCGGTGTCATCAACGCCGAAGCGGCGCCGCTGTTGCGGCGGGTCGTGGAGACACACCGGATCCCCGTGATCGGTTCCCTGATGGGACTGGGGGCTATCCCCGTTACCGACCCCTTGTTCCTGGGCATGGTGGGGATGCACGGCACCGTGGCGGCCAACCGGGCTGTCATGGAATGCGACCTCCTCGTCGGCATCGGCGTTCGCTTCGATGACCGGGTGACGGGCCTGCTGGCGCGGTTCGCCGCCAATGCGCGCATCGCCCACTTTGACATCGACCGGGCGGAAGTGAACAAAAACGTTGTCGCTGATCTGGCCGTCGTGGGGGACCTGCGCTGGAGCCTGGCCGCGCTGGAAAGCGCCATGGCCGATCTGGGCGGCGAAGGCGGAAGACGATGGGAGGACTGGCGCCTTCAGGTGACCCGCTGGAGCGAAGAAGCGCCCCTGAGCTACCAGAAGAGCGACGACGTGATCAAACCGCAGTCGGTGATCGAGGAAATCGACCGCCAGACGAAGAGTGAGGCCGTCATCGTCACCGACGTAGGCCAGCACCAGATGTGGGCGGCCCAGTACTGCCGCTTCCAGCGGCCGCGCTCCTTTATCACCTCCGGTGGACTGGGCACGATGGGCTACGGCCTGCCGGCGGCCATCGGCGCTCAGATGGGGCAACCGAATGAACCGGTGGTGCTGATCAGCGGCGACGGTTCCTTCCTGATGAACTGTCAGGAACTGGCCACTGCTGTAGAGCACCAGTTGCCGCTCAAGGTGGCCATTCTCAACAACAACGTCCTCGGCATGGTGCGCCAGTGGCAGAAGCTGTTCTTCAACCAGCGCTACTCTTACACCCGTTTTGCCAACGGCGGCACCGATTATGTGCGACTGGCTGAGGCCTTCGGCGCCACGGGGCTGCGGGCCGAGACGCCGGAAGAATTGCCGGAAGTCATCGCCAAAGCGCTGGCGACGGAAGGTCCGGTCGTTATGGATATCCGCGTCTGCGCCGATGAGAACGTGCTGCCCATGGTCCCGGCCGGCGCGCCCTTGGACCAGATGATCAACGGGGAGGTAAAGTGATATGCGCCATACGATCGCTGTGCTGGTCGAAAACCGCCCCGGCGTGCTGGTGCACATCGCCGGCCTCATCGCCCGGCGGGCCTTCAATATTGAGAGCATCACCGCCGGCTATACGGAAGAAGCCGACGTCACCCGCATCACCATCGTGGTGGAAGGCGACAACCGCAACCTGGAGCAGGTGGTCAACCAGCTCTCCAAACTGGTCGACGTGATCAAAATCGTGGAGCTGACGGCGGAACCCTTGATCGAGCGGGAACTGGCGCTGATCAAGGTGAAGGCCCGACCGGAGACCCGTTCTGACATCGTTGACATCGTCGAGATCTTCCGCGCCAAGATCGTCGATGTGAACCGAGAGACGATGGTCATCGAACTGACCGGCGAAGAGACGAAGATCGACGCCCTTTGCGAGGTCCTGGCTGACCACGGCATCGTCGAGATGGTCCGCACCGGCAAAGTGGCCCTGTCACGCAAGCCTGGCGCCGCCAAGGATTCTGAATAGGCATTTGGGCGATATTCTAGGGGGAACATTTTTTGGACATTCGCCAGCAACGCAAACTTGATCACATCCGGCAAGCCCTCGCCCTGGACGACGGTCCCCTCTCGAACGGATTTAACGACGTGCGGCTCCTCCATGACGCCCTTCCGACGGTTGATTTTCGCGCCGTCGATCTGTCCGTACCGTGGATGGGCAAAAGGCTGACCATGCCGTTGCTGATCAACGCCATCACGGGAGGAACATCGCTGGTGACGGAGATCAACCGCCGCCTGGCGCGACTGGCCGCCCGCAACGGCGTGGCCGTCGCCGTCGGTTCCCAGGCGGCGGCGTTGCGCGATCCCCGGCTGCGCGATTCCTACCGGGTGATGCGCGACGAAAACCCTGACGGCGTCGTCTTCGCCAATGTCAACCCGAACACGCCGGCCGAAAAAGCGCTGGAAGCGGTCAACATGCTGGAAGCCGACGGGCTGCAGGTGCACTTGAACCCGGCGCAGGAACTGGCCATGGCGGAAGGGGACCGAGATTTCCGCCACTGGTCCGGGAACATCGCCGAACTGGTCCGCCATTGCCCCGTGCCGCTCATCGTCAAAGAGGTCGGCGCCGGCATCTCGATGGAGACGGCGAAGCGTCTCCTCGACCTTGGCGTCCGCTGCATTGATGTGGGCGGCGCCGGGGGCACCAACTTCGTGGCTATCGAACTCCGCCGCCAAGGGCAAAGCATCCCTGCCTTTGAGTCCTGGGGCATCCCGACAGCGGCCAGCCTAGCGGAAACGGTCTGGACTGTTGAAAGCAGGCAGCCGTCCGGCGACAAGGCGACAGTCATCGCCAGCGGCGGTATCCGCGACGGCTGGGAGGCCGCTAAGGCGCTGTCCATGGGCGCCTCGCTGGTCGGCATCGCCGGCGCGCCGCTCAAAGGTCTGCTCGGCGGCAGTCCGGGCGCTTTCAGTCCGTCAGGGAACGCCGAGGGCGACAAGGCGGCCCAAGGCTGGATCGACAGCTTCCGTCACGCCCTCCAAGTCAACCTGGCATTGACCGGCTCTTCCCGCGTCGCCGATTTGCGCAACCGTCCCTGTCTCTTGACCGGCGCGCTCCGCGACTGGCTCGACCTGCGGGGCGTTCCGGCGGCATTCTGGGCGCGACGGTCCGGCGAAGAGTGAGGCACAGCAGACAAAAGATGCGAAATCCTGTTGGAAACAAGAGCTTCGGCGAATCGCCGGGGCTTCTTTTTTTTGCGGGGCATGAAAGTTTTTTACGAAAGCGCACAATGGATTACAATGTTTTTTAAAAATATGTAAATTACAAATATTCGTTATTTACCGAATTTTCCACTGACCTTATTATGGAGTTAGTTGAGACGTGCAGACAGAGGAGGAAATAATGGAATGCGCTTGGGGTTGCGGCAACAGATTACGGGAGCGCTCATTCTCGCCATGTTGCTTCCCTTGTTTACCGGCGCGCTGTGGCTGGTCTTCAAAGCCACGGCGGCCTTGCAGACACAGGAAGACGATTACCTGGCCATCTCGGAAAAGCAGGTTGAAAACCAGGTGAAAAACCTGGGCGTCGAGTTGTAGAACTCCTTGGAACTGATGGCCGAAAACCCTGAGTTGGGGGCTGCTTTTGCGAGCGGAGACCGGGAACGGATAGGGCTTTACTTGGCCCGCCTCTTTGCTTATACGAAAGAACGGATGAAATTCGACGTCCTGGAAGCGGGCGACCTCGCGGGCAAGGTGGTCTACCGGGCTCACAATCCGACAAAATTCGGCGATGATAAGAGTAAAGACGCCCTGATCGGCAAGGCAATCACCGGCGAAAAAATCAATGGCATCGATCGAGGCAACTCCGGTCTGGGCATCCGCAGCGTCGTGCCGGTTCGATATGAAGGGCAACTCGTCGGCACCCTGCAAGCGGGGGTGCTGATGAAAGATGAACTGGTTCTGCTCAAGGCGCTGACGGGCCTTGACTTCTCTCTCATCGAAGAGGGGAAATCGGCAGCCTCCACATCGGCCTTCGATCCGATGGGCGTAATTTCCGATCTTGATGTACAGGCGAAGGAAGCCAGGAGCCTCCTGCGGGGCGATCGTGCATATATGGTGAAGCCGATCATGGACAACAACGGCAGGCTGCTTGCCCACCTGCTGCTCGAACAGGACAGGAGCGCTGCGGTGCAGGCCCGCAATTCCATGGTGGGGGCGTCCGGAGGCGTCGCATTCGGCTTCCTGGTCCTGGCGCTGATTGTCGGCGTGCTGTACTCACGGAGAATCACAGGACCGATCCTGCGCCTGGAAAGCGCCATGGCCCAGTTGGCCGAGGGCGATCTGCGGGTAGCCCTGTCAAGTGATCGCCAGGATGAACTGGGGGACTTGACCCGTTCTCTCAACACCATGCAAAGGGGGCTTCGATCGCTTGTCGAACAGGTACAGTCTTCGGCAGATGGCATCAACGGGTTGGCGAAGGATTTGGACCGCGCCGGTCATGACATCAGCCGCTCGGCTGAGGAGATCGCCCGGGCAGTCCAGCATGTGGCGGCGGCGGCGGCGAGCCAGGCCGGCGACCTGCAGCGGCAGGTAGAGACGGTTCAGGGGGCCGGGATGGATGTCGCCGCGACGAAAGATGCCTCCGATGCGATGAATCAAGCCGCCCAGGAAAGCCTGGCGTTGGTCCGCCAGGGGCGGCAGGCGGTGGCTGACTTGACGGCAGTCAACCGGATGAATCATGAAGCCGCCAGCGCCATCGGCGCGACGGTGAAGGAACTGCTGGCCGGATCTCAGGTGATTCACACTTTTGTCGATACTATTGCGGCTGTTGCCGGAGAAACAAACCTGCTGGCGCTCAACGCTGCCATCGAGGCGGCCCATGCAGGGGAAGCAGGTCGCGGCTTTGCCGTCGTCTCTGGGGAAGTGAGGAAGCTGGCGGAACGCTCGTCAGAGGAGGCGGAAAAAGTAGCGAAGGCTGTCGAGGCGCTCGGTGTGCAGATCGCTCAAGTGGCGAGAAGCGCCGAGGCGCTCAGGGAGATCACAGAGAAAGAACGCCATACGGTGGAACAGGTGGCAGCGTTAATCGCAGGCGTCGGCGTGAAAGCGGAAGGTCTGGTGACGCAGGTGAATCAGATCGTTTTGCAGATGAATCACTTGGAACAAGGCAATCGAAACATCCTCGAATCGGTGGAAAAGCTGCAGTGTTTTTCCGAAGAAGCAGCCGCCGGAACGGAGGAGGTGGCCGCCGCCAGCCAGGAACAGCAGGAGGGGACCGATCAAGTGACCGATACGATCGGCAACCTCTTTCAGATGAGTGAAGCGTTGCGCCTCGTCAGCAAACGCTTTCAGTTGTGAATCGTTACCGCGCCTCCCCGGGCAACCTAGGGGAGGAGGTGAGCGTTTTGCCGCGTTACCCGATCGGCGCCATGTTGATTTTGTTGTCCATGATTCTTCTTTTCTTCGGAATGGGTGATGGGATCGTTCGGAGGCTTCGTTTCTCGGGAAAAACCCTCCTGTTGGCGCTTCTGCTCTGGTGGCTGGCTCTCTTTGTGGACCTTCCCCTCGGCTGGGATCTTCCTTGGGAGGGGATCAACGTCGGTGGGATCGCCATTCCCCTCATCTTCGGCTTCGCCTTGATCGGAAAGACGACCTTGCAGGCGCGCCGGCTCTGGCTCGCCATCGCCACCGTCGCCCTGTCGGGATTGATCGGGATGCAGGTGCTGGGGGTTGAATCGGACCACTTTCTTTGGGACGGGCACTGGTTGTTCACCCTGCTGGGGGCAGTAGGGGCCGCGACGGTCGCTGTGGAGGTCCGAGGCGCTCTTGCAGCGGTGCTGCTCGGTTCGGTGTTGGCAGAAACGGTCGGACCGTTTATCAATGAACACTGGGGGATGACGCCCATCGAAAAGGCCGGCATCCTCGGGAGCGGCATCGTCTACGACCGGATCGTCCTGTCGGCTTTTTTCATCTTCTTGCTTACGTCCCTGTCGGAACGGGTAGGAGAGTGGAAACCGGAAAAACTGCGGGAGGCCGGCGTGGAGCGGATGCGCTGGTTGTCCCGGACGATCCCCCTGTTCCGGCGTGTCGAGAGCCGCCAGGGCGAACTGAAGCAGCCGAAGCAGGATGATGGACCGCCGGAATAAGGGCATCGGCGCCGGCGGCATGCTCTTCGCGGCGCCTTCGCTGGTGTCGGGTTTTCTCTTCCTATGCCTTTTCGCCGCGCTGGCATGGCTGCTTTTTCAACGATCCGGCGGGGAGCGGTTCTCCCTTCCGGCAGGCGCATCCTGGCGACCGGTTGTCGCTGACAGCGGCGAAAGGCTGGGCGATTGCCGCTGGCCCTGGCAGAAGGGCGACGGCCTGGTCGATACACAGGGCAGGTACTGGCGGGTCGATGGAAATTTTGCGACCGCCGCTTCCCTCGGCGAAGTTTCCGACCCGGTGCTGGATAGGGCGCTTTGTCCTGTGAGTGTGCTTTTGCCGCAGGATGGCGCAAAAGGGGTCATCGCGCTGCTGACACCGGGCCTTGACGATGGACACGCCGCTGTCTGGGAGAGGGCGCTGGAACAGGCGGGCTACCGGGTTACCCTGTCTGACGGGCTAGAAGCCGGTTCGTCCCGGTCCATTCGCGAGGCGTCCATGGCGTCGCCGGCAGCGATCGTGCGGATCCGGCAGTCCCCGGCGGGGGGATGGAGGGGGACAGATCATGACCGCCACAAGGCGCAACTGGTTGTGGAACGAGGACATCCCCGCCTCCGGTCCAACCTCGGTTTTGCCCTCCGCTGGCAGCAAACGATTCAAGAGGGGGATCGTCCGCCGATCCTGCTCACCGGGCGTCGCCTGGGTCAACATCTCTCTCCCCGGTCTGTCGATGTGCTGCTGCCTGAAAGCTTTATCGCCAGCGAATCCATCGCCCTGGCGAGGGGATTGGCGGCAGCGCTGGAACCCGATTCCTTGACGAAAGAGTGCCAGTCCGTCATAATGGATAGAAGAATCACGGACATAAGGGGGCCTAGGCCGTGAAACCTGTCGGCGGCTTGATTGAGGACCTGGATCCGGCGGGTCTGGCAAGCCGTATCGGGCTGCGGCGGGGGGACCGGATTGTGGCTGTCAACGGTCATGCCATCCACGACGTGTTGGATTATGGCTTTTATATTCGAGACGCCTGCGTCAGTCTGGAGATCCTCGACAAAGCTACTGGGGAAATCCGGCAGATTGAGTTGAACAAGGACGAGGACGACGATCTGGGCATCCGCTTTTCCGAGGCCGCCTTCGATGGCCTGCGGCGTTGCCAGAACCGCTGTCTTTTTTGTTTTGTCGACCAGATGCCGCCGGGGATGCGCCCTACCCTCTATGCCAAAGACGACGATTACCGCCATTCCTTCTGGCATGGCAATTTCATCACCTTGACCAATCTTTCGGAGGAGGACTTTCAGCGCCTGCTCTCGTTGCGCTTGAGCCCCCTCTACATCTCTGTGCAGGCGACCGACCCCGAGGCGCGCCAACGGTTGCTCCGGCACCGCCGAGCCGGCGAGATCATGGATCGCTTGCGCCGGTTGGCTGAGGCGAGGATCCAGGTCCACACCCAGATCGTCTGCTGCCCCGGCCTCAACGATGGCGCTGTGCTGGAAAAGTCGCTGGCCGATCTCTGGTCTCTCGGGTACGGGCTGGCCAGTGTTGCTGTTGTGCCTGTCGGTTTGACGAGCCACCGCGAGGGGCTGTTCCCGCTCCGGCCCTTTACACCGGGCGAGGCGGAGACGGTCGTCCATCAGGTGGGCGCCTGGCAGGAGCGAGCCTTGGCGGAGCGGGGCGAATCGGTTTTTTTTGCGGCTGACGAGTTTTACCTCCTGGCCGGGATCCCCTTTCCACCGGCTGAGGTGTATGAGGATTTTGCCCAACTGGAAAATGGGGTTGGACTCTGTCGCCTTTTTTGGGAAGACTGGCAAGAGGCGGCCGAGCGGTCAGGGGGAACAGGGGGCGCCGTGGAAGGAAATTCCCTCGGCGGAGGAAGCCTGCCGGGCAGGGGTGCGCACACCTTTATCATTACCGGCCTATCGGGACAGCGTTTTTTGGACAACCTGCTGACTGATGCGCGTGAGCGCATCCGGCTGATCGGCGTGTCGAACAAGTTCTTCGGCCCCACCGTCACGGTGGCCGGTTTGCTGACGGCGCGCGATGTGATCGACGCGTTGCGCGGTTTGGGCGACCCGCCGCGAAAAGGCGATCGGGTGCTGCTCCCTTCGGTGATGTTCCGGGCCGAGGGCGATGTCACCCTTGATGATGAAACGGCGGAAGCCATCGCCGAGGCGCTTGACGGCGTCTCGGTAGAGGTCATAGATACGGACGGGGGCGCCCTCTTTGAGGCGCTTTTTCCCGGAGAGAATCAGCGGGGAAGAAGGTGAGGAACCATGGCAAAACCGATTGTGGCCATCGTCGGGCGGCCGAATGTGGGAAAATCGACGCTCTTTAACCGGTTGACCGGAGGCAGGGTGGCTATTGTAGAAGACCAGCCTGGGGTGACCCGGGACCGCTTGTACCGAGACGCCAACTGGCTGGATCGAGAATTCACTGTCGTTGACACGGGCGGATTGGACTTCGGCGATCGCGAAAATCCCTTTTCGGCGATCATCCATAAACAGGCCGAAGCGGCCATGGAAGAGGCGGACGTCATCCTGTTCCTGGTCGATGGCCGGAGCGGGATCACCGCTGACGATGAGGCTGTCGCCACGATTTTACGGAAGGCGAAGAAGCCTGTCTTTCTCGTTGTCAACAAGATCGAAGATTTCTCTCAACGGGAGCGGTATTTCGATTTTTACTCCCTCGGCCTGGGAGAACCCATCCCCATCTCGGCCTCCCACGGCATGAACACGGGCGACCTGTTAGACGCCGTCGTGGCTGTCCTGCCGGAGAACAACGGCGACGATGAGGACCCGGATGCGATCAAGATCGCCGTCATCGGGCGGCCGAACGTGGGTAAGTCGTCTCTCGTCAACGCCATCCTGGGACAGGAGCGGGTCATCGTTTCCGACATCCCGGGAACGACGCGCGACGCCATCGACACGGCTTTCGACCGCGACAACAAGCGCTACATCCTCATCGATACGGCCGGCATGCGCCGCAAAGGGAAGATCGATGAGGCGGTGGAGCGCTACAGCGTGATGCGCTCTTTGCGGGCCATCGATCGCAGCGACGTGGTGCTCATGGTCATCGACGCCTCCCAGGGCGTGACCGAGCAGGATAAGAAGATCGCCGGCTACGCCCATGAAGCGGGCAAGGCCTGTGTCCTCGTCCTGAACAAGTGGGACCTCGTCCCCAAAGATGACAAGACGATGAACCGTTTCGACAAGGTCGTCCGGTCGGAAATGGGCTTTCTCGCCTACGCTCCGACGATCTACGTGTCAGCCTTGACGAAACAGCGTTTGCCGAAGATACTGGAACTGGTCGACTTCGTCGCTGAACAGGCCACCCGCCGCATCAGCACGTCGGTCATCAATGAACTCCTGGCTGATATTCAGCGGGTCACGCCGGCGCCGACAGACCGGGGACGGCGGTTGAAGATCCTTTTTGTGACCCAAACCGGGGTAAAACCGCCCACCTTTGTCTTTTTCGTCAATGATGAAGACTTGTTCCATTTTTCCTATCGCCGCCATGTGGAGAACCGCTTCCGGGAGACCTTCGGCTTTGAAGGCGTCCCGATGCGGATCATCATCCGTGAGCGCGAGAAGGAAAAGGACTAGAAAGGACCCGAGCAGCCATGAACACAATGATCAACCCGATAATCAACGCATCATCGCTTGGGCTGATTGTGCTCGCTTTTTTCCTCGGGTCGATCCCTTTTGCTTATCTTGTCGGGAGACTGCGCGGCATCGACATCCGCCAACACGGCAGCGGCAACGTGGGCGCCACCAACGCCTTCCGGGTGCTGGGGGCCGGCTTTGGCGCCTTGACGCTCATCCTTGATGCGGGAAAAGGGGCCTTGGCCGCCTGGCTGGGACTGGCCAACGGCGAAACGATGGCGGTCATCGCCGGGTTGGCCGCCATTCTGGGGCACACCTTTTCTCCCTTTATGAAATTCAAGGGCGGCAAGGGCGTCGCCAGCGCCGCCGGTGTGGTGCTATTGCTTGTTCCCGACGTGACGCTGATTTGTCTGCTGGCCTTTGGGCTGGCGGTGTTTCTCACAAAATACGTTTCCGTCGGTTCGCTGACGGCGGCGGCGTTGCTGCCGTTGCTGATGTTTTTTCTAGACAAACCGGTTCCTTACCAGTTATTTGCTCTGGTCACAGCCCTTTTTGTCATCTACCGGCACACCTCCAACATCCGCAGACTGCTGGCGGGAACAGAAAATCCCATCACGCGCAAGCAACATAAATAAAGATGACGCAAAGATAGACGAGGGGGTAAATTCACAAGATGCAATCGGAAAAAGTCGCTGTACTCGGCGCCGGCAGTTGGGGCACCGCGCTGGGACGCCTGCTGGTGCAGCAGGGGAAACAGGTGTACCTCTGGTCCCGCCGGGTTGATCTGGCCAAGGATATCAACAGCTACCGGGAAAATCGCCGCTATCTGCCGGGCGTTCTCTTGCCGGCCAAGGTTCGCGCCCATGCCGATGTGGACGAGGTCCTCAAAGACGCCGCCACGATTGTGCTCGCCGTTCCATCGTCGGCCCTTCGGGAGACGGCGGCGCTGATCCGTGAAAGAGTGCAGGGCGATGTGCTGATCATCAGCACCGCCAAGGGGATCGAACCGGAGACGCTGAAGCGGCCCTCGGAGATCCTGCGGGAAGAACTGCCCAAGGAATTGGCTGATCGGGTCGTCGTCCTCTCCGGTCCCAGCCATGCCGAAGAGGTGGCCCGGGACATCCCCACCACGGTCGTCGTGTCGGCGGAACAGCGGGCGGTGGCCGAACAGGCCCAGGACCTGCTGATGCGTCCCAATTTCCGCGTCTATACCAACCCCGACCTGCTCGGTCTGGAACTGGGCGGTTCCTTGAAGAACATCATCGCCCTGGCCTGCGGCGTCGCCGAAGGTCTCGGTTTCGGCGACAATACGAAGGCCGCCCTCGTCACTCGCGGTCTGGCCGAGATCATCCGCCTGGGCACGGCCATGGGCGCCCGGGAAACGACCTTCGCCGGCCTGGCCGGTCTCGGTGACCTCGTCGTCACCTGCACGAGCAAGCACTCCCGGAACATGCGCTTCGGCAGTTTCCTGGGCAAGGGCAAGTCGGTGGAAGAGTCGCTGGCCCTGGTCGGCCAGACCGTGGAAGGCGTCCGCACAACCCGCGCCGCCTACCAGATAGCACGGGAAAAGGGTGTCGAGATGCCGATCACCGAAGAATGTTACCGCGTGCTCTTTGAAGGCGCTTCTCCGGCTGACGCCGTCGGAACCCTGATGGGCCGTCTGAAGACCCATGAGGTGGAAGAAGGCGTCGAGGGCTGGAATTAGCCGACCGGAAAAAATAAAGTCTGGAAATTTAATTTTGGCAATCCCCTTGCATTGCCAAAAAACATATGGTAGAGTAAGTTCAACTTCAATATGGCATCAGCGATGACAGAGAAAAGTAGGTCGGCCCCAGCCTTACAGGGAGGAAACGCCATAGACTGAGAGCGTTTTCATGGCATGACAGACTGAAGTTCCCTCTGGAGCTGCCGGCTGAAACCGCCGCAACCCCTGGTTGCCGTGGCGCGTAGGTCAGGCCGTAGACTTCCGACGTTACAAGGAAGGGAGTATCGGAACGACGTTCCCGTACTCTGCATGGAGGTGGATCCGTCTTTTCCTTGGAAAAGCAGGATCAACCAGGGTGGTAACGCGAGAGCACAACGCTTTTCGTCCCTGAAGGGATGAAAGGCGTTTTTTGTTTTTACCAGCGTTTCTGGCGATGGGCTGGTTCGGACGGTTCCGTTTAGCCCGATAGAGCCGATTCAGCCAAAAGCTGCTCACGCCGTTTCATCCCTGACCCTATGCAGTTAAACGGTTTCGTTTCTCCCGTACTCTTATTCTAAATGAGCGGGCCGCGCGTTTTTTCGTGCGGTCAACCAGGGTGGTACCGCGGATGCCCCGTAGCATTCGTCCCTATGGAAGGGACAGCTACGGGTTTTTTGTTTTCACAGGGTTAACCCCAACGGGCTAACCCAAAAGGGGTAAGCCCAAGGGAGTTGCCCCAGAGGGAGTTGCCCCAGAGGGAGTTGCCCGAAGGGGGAACCGGGGCGCATTGGTCTGCGAGCGGTTTGGGCGGAGCGGCGAACAGCGAGCGCAGTTGCGCAGCGTCGGGAGCGCCATCGACATGCAGAAAAGCCCCAGAGCCTTTGGCGCGACCAGCGGAGCAACGGAGTGAGCCGCCGCGCAGCCCTTAGCTCGCAGGCCAATGCGCCCCTCCACCCCACACCTCGCACGGCTAACCTTGTTTCATTAAGACCCCTAAATGGGACAAAAAAGAGGAGGAATCGCCCATGGTCATCGTCATGACCCCCAACGCCACCCAGACGCAAATCGAAAAAGTCAATAAGATCCTCGCTGAGTACGGCTTCGCCGGCCACATGATCACCGGGGTCAACCGCATCGTCATCGGCGCCGTCGGCGACCGCCAGGCCATCGCCTCCTTAGGTTTGGAAACACTGGCAGGCGTGGAAAAAGTAGTGCCCATCCGCCGCCCCTACAAGCTGGTCAGCCGGGAGGCGAAGGAAGAGAATACAATCGTTCATGTCAAGGATGTCGCTATTGGCGGCGACGCCGTCACCGTCATCGGCGGTCCCTGCGCCATCGAGAGCGTCGAACAGGTCATGCGGGCCGCCGAAGAGGTGCGCCGCTGCGGCGGCAAGATCCTGCGCGGCGGCGCTTTCAAGCCGCGCACATCGCCCTACGCCTTCCAAGGACTCGAGGAGGAGGGGCTGAAGATCATGCGCATCGCCGGCCGTTTCGCCGGTCTGCCCACGGTCAGCGAGGTCATCGATGAGGCCAGCCTTGAATTGGCCAGCCAGTACCTCGACATGGTCCAGATCGGGGCGCGCAACATGCAGAATTTCCGTCTCCTCCAGGCGGTCGGTCGGGCCCGCATCCCCGTCATCCTCAAGCGGGGTCTATCGGCAACCATCGAGGAGTGGCTCATGGCCGCCGAATACATCCTCTCGGAAGGAAACAGCCAGGTCATCCTCTGTGAGCGGGGGATCCGCACCTATGAAACAGCGACCCGCAACACCCTCGATCTGAGCGCCATCCCTCTGGTGAAAGAGCTTTCTCATCTTCCCATCCTGGTCGATCCCAGTCATGCCACCGGCGCATCGCGTCTGGTCAAGTCCATGTCAAAGGCCGCCGTCGCCGCCGGCGCTGACGGGCTGCTGGTGGAGGTTCATCCCGAGCCTTGCAGGGCGCTCTGTGACGGACCCCAGTCGCTTGATCCCGAGGGATTCGAGGTGTTGATGAAGGAACTGGCCCCCGTCGCCAGGGCGGTAAATCGACTGATGTAAAAGCCGTGAAACACGCTCGTGTAGACATAGGCAGATGGGGCGCCCGCAGCGTTCTCCCGACCGGCGGGAGAAGCTGGGGGCGCCTTTTTTTTCGTGCTGCTCTTTTTCGTTCTAGCCCGTAACCCCGAAACATAACCATACAAATGGGGCCTCTGGCAGAGGTTTTTCGACTTTGCGGCAGCATACGGTTTTCCCCGCCATTGACAGTCATACGGACACGCATGGGCTCATATAAATTTTAGCGTTAAGGCCTGTCAACGGAAATATTTGGGGTGTAGACCCAACCGAGCGGCCAGGGCAAAACAGTCCGATAAGGAGGGGAAAACCGCGATGGAGAAACTGGATATTTTCCGTGATATCAGTGACCGCACCGGAGGCGACATCTATATCGGGGTGGTAGGCCCGGTCCGCACGGGTAAGTCCACCTTTATCAAACGATTTATGGAACATCTCGTGTTGCCCAACATCAAAAACATCCATGACAAGGAGCGGGCTCGCGACGAGCTCCCGCAGTCCGGCGCCGGGCGCACGATTATGACGACGGAGCCGAAGTTCATCCCCAATGAGGCGGTGGAGATCGGCGTCAAAAACGGCCTCAAGATGCGGATCCGCATGGTCGACTGTGTCGGCTACACCGTCGAAGGCGCCCTCGGCTACGAGGAAGAGGAAGGGCCGCGGATGGTCATGACGCCCTGGGCGGAGGCGGAGATGCCTTTCCAGGACGCAGCCGAGATCGGCACGCGCAAGGTGATCGCTGATCACTCCACCATCGGCCTCGTCATCACCACCGACGGCTCGATCACCGACCTGCCCCGCGATTCCTATATGGAAGCGGAGGAACGGGTGATTGAAGAACTGCGGGAACTGCACAAGCCCTTTGTCGTCATCCTGAACTCCATGCGGCCCCATTCGCGGGAGACGGCGGAACTGGCCTACACCCTCGAAGGCCAGTACCAGGTGCCCGTTTTGCCGCTGAACGTGTCGGAACTGAACCAGGATGACATCCTGAAGCTCCTCGAAGAAGCGCTCTACGAGTTCCCGGTGACCGAGGTGAACATCAACCTGCCCCTCTGGATCGAGGAGTTGGATGTCAAACACCCGCTGCGGCAGAAATTCGAAAGCGCCGTCCGGGAGACGATCTCGCAAGTGAAGCGGCTCCGCGACATCGACATCGCCGTCGAGACCCTGGGCGAGTACGATTTCGTCGAAGAGGTCTTCCTGCAGCAGATGAACCTGGGGACCGGCGCAGCCTCCATCGAAATGACGGCGCCGGACAACATGTTCTACACAGTGCTCCAGGAAGAGAGCGGCTTCACCATCACCGGCGAGCATGACCTGCTGCGGCTGATGAAGGAACTGTCCAAAGCCAAGCGCGAGTATGACAAGGTGTCGACGGCACTGGAGGATGTGCGCCAGAACGGATACGGCGTCGTCAACCCGAGCCTCGAAGAGATGTACCTGGAAGAGCCGGAACTGATCAAACAGGGGAACCGCTTCGGCGTCAAATTGAAAGCGAGCGCGCCGTCGCTGCACATCATCCGCGCCGACATCACCACCGAGATCACCCCCATCATCGGAACGGAGAAGCAGTGCGAGGAACTGGTCCGCTACATCCTCGAAGAGTTCGAGGAGAATCCCCAGAAGATCTGGGAATCCAACATATTCGGAAAATCGCTGCACGACCTGGTCCGGGAGGGCGTCCAAAACAAGCTCCAACGGATGCCGGAAAACGTTCAGGGCAAGTTGCAGGAGACGTTACAGCGCATCGTCAACGAAGGCAACGGCGGTCTGATCTGCATCATCATCTAAAGAAAAAGCCGGGAACAAAGGCCCGGCTTTTTTCCTTGTCCCCTCCGGAAGGGAATCGAGGGGGTTAGGTGGTATTAGTTATTATAAGTGAAATGCGAAAGGGGAAACGGTTCTTTATGAAGATCGTTCTGGTCAACGGAAGCCCTAACCGGACAGGGAATACGGCGGCGCTGCTCGATGCCGCGGCGGAGGAGATCGCGAAGGCTGGCGCAGAGGTGATCCGGGTCGAGGCCGCCGAGGCGCTGGCCGACGCCCGCTGGCCCTTTTGCACCGCCTGTTCGACGCCTTGCACCGCCGCCTGCTTTCAGGGAACCGCCCTGGAGAAGGCCTACGCCGAGATCACCGGCGCGGATGGCGTGATTATCGGCAGCCCCGTCTATTTCGGAACGGTGAGCGCCCAATTGAAGGCCTTTTTTGATAAGACCCGCCAGGTCCGTGGGCATAAGGCTTGGATCGGCAAACCCGGCGGCGCCGTCACCTGCGGCGCGGCGCGCTTCGGCGGCCAGGAGACAACGGTGCGGGCGATCCATGACATGATGCTCGTACAGGGTATGACCCTTGTCGGCGACGGTTATCTTGAGAATGACTGCGGTCACTTCGGCGCCTCGGCCCAAAAACCGGCTGCCACAGATGCCGACGGGCTCAAGCGGGCGCGGATCCTCGGTCGGCGGGTTGTCGAGGCGGCTCGCGAGCGTTCTCTCAAAAAGGGTTGAACGACTGCCACGAAAAGGCTGTAACCGCCGCCGCGAAAAAAAGTTGAACGGCTGCAAAAAGGGCTGCCCAGGGGTTGACGGAATTTGCTGATTGGTCGGAGTCTGGGGTAAGGAAACCCCGGTTGAGTGAGGTGGGACCATGATTCTTCGGGAAGAACTGGAACGGCGGGAAGAGAACCTCTTATCTCCCCATGCGGCCAAGAGCGCCCGCAGCAAGGGGCGGATGAAACCGGAAGAGGAATGCGCCATGCGGACCGCTTTCCAACGCGACCGCGACCGGATCATCCACTCAAAGTCCTTCCGTCGGCTGAAGCATAAGACCCAGGTCTTCATCTCGCCGGAAGGGGATCACTTCCGCACCCGCCTCACCCACACCCTGGAGGTGTCACAAATCGCCCGGACCATCGCCCGGGCGCTGGGGCTCAATGAGGATCTGACGGAAGCGATCGCCCTCGGTCATGACCTTGGCCACACCCCCTTTGGTCATGCCGGCGAAGACGCCCTCGACAAGACGCTGAAAGAGGGGTTCTCCCACGCCCGGCAGAGCCTGCGTGTCGTCGACACGTTGGAACAAGGGGTGGGATTAAACCTGACCTGGGAGGTTCGCGACGGCATCGTCAACCATTCCAGCAGCGGCAAACCGGCCACCCTCGAGGGGCAGATCGTCCGCTGGGCCGACCGCTTCGCCTACATCAACCATGACATCGACGACGCCATCCGGGGCGGCATCATCAGCCAAGACGACCTGCCGGCAGACTGCATCCATGTCCTCGGGGGAAATCACCGCTCCCGGATCAACCGGATGGTCATGGACATGGTGGAGGCCTCCTGGGACCAGCCCGAGATCCGGCTCAGCCCGGAGGTGGAAGAGGCGACGCTCAAGTTGCGGCGCTTCATGTTCAACGAGGTCTATATCGGTTCGCGGGCCAAGGCGGAAGAGAGCAAGGCGAAGGAACTGATCTTTTCCCTGTTCCGCTACTTCAAGTACAACCCGCGCGCTATGCCCCAGGAGTACCAGGACATGATCGAAACGCAGGGGATGGAACGTGCTGTCGCCGATTACATCTCAGGCATGACCGATCGCTTTGCCGTCAAGGTCTATGAACGACTATTCCTGCCCTCACCGTGGCTCAGTCGCTGGGATTAGAACCCCCAGAGGGTAGGTATAATATAGAGGATCTGGAACCGGCGCATAGGAACCGTCAAAAAAGTGTCGGATTTCTGGAGGAAATGTCAACTTCGCCGCGAATAACAAGAAAGGATTTCAGGCTGTCGCAAAGCGGAAGAAGAAGGATTTAAGCGCCAGACGGCGAATGCATGATGGGGTGATGGTTTTTGCGAGATCCCCAGATCGTCGATGAGATTCGCCATCGTTTGGATATTGTCGAAATTGTGGCGGATTACGTGGCGCTGAAACGGCAGGGCGGGCGGTATGCCGGGCTCTGCCCCTTTCACTCCGAAAAGACACCGTCTTTTACCGTATCGCGGGATAAGCAATATTTTCATTGCTTCGGTTGCGGCACGGGTGGCGATGTCTTTACCTTTGTCATGCTCCGTGAGAACCTGACCTTTCCCGAAACCCTCAAAAAATTGGCGGAACGCGCCGGCGTCACCCTCCCGGAACAGAAACTGACGCCCACCCAGCAGGCCCAGCGTACCGCTGTCGAGCGCGGGCGGGCGTTGCACAAGCGAGCGGTCGAACTGTACTTCCAATGTCTCCGAGAGGACGGCCGGGCCCGTCCGGCCCGGGAGTACCTGAGCCGCCGGGGCGTGAGCGACAGCGTGGCCGTCGATTTCGGACTCGGCTTTGCCCCGCCTGGCTGGGAGTTTCTCGCCACCCGATTGCAGCAAGAAGGATACAATCCGGAAGAATTGGAGCGGTTCGGCCTGATCGTGCCCCGCCAGGGGGGAGAGGGCCACTACGACCGCTTCCGCAACCGGATCATCTTTCCCATATTCGACGCCCAAGGGCGTCCGGTCGCCTTCGGCGGCCGCGTCTTAGACGATGAGGTTCCCAAGTATCTCAACTCGCCGGAAACGCCCCTTTACAAAAAGGGGCAGCACCTCTACGGCCTGAACAAGGCCGGTCCCGCCATCCGGGAAAAAGGGGTGGCCGTGCTGGTCGAGGGGTACATGGATGTCATCGCCTGTCACCAGCATGGCATCCGCCAGGCTGTGGCCAGCCTTGGCACAGCCATGACGACGGAGCAAGGTCGATTGCTCCTCCGCTACGGGCCGCGGGTGCTGATCTGCTATGACAGCGACCGGGCCGGCATGGAAGCGACGGTGAAGGCCGGCGAGATCCTGACCGCTCTGGGGGCGCAAATCCATGTGCTGACCCTGCCGGAAGGCAAGGACCCTGACGAGTACCTGCAGCGCCATGGCGCCGACAGCTTTTGGCTGGCGGCGGAACAGGCGCCGCCCTTTTTCAACTTTTGCTATTCCCGCGCCGCCGCCGCGCAGGACCTATCGTCCGCCGCCGGCAAGGCGTCCGTTGTTCGCGAACTGACATCCCTCTTGCTGGCCATGCCCAGCGCCGTCGAACAGGAGGCCAATATCCAGTGGCTGGCCCGGGAGTTGCGGCTCTCCGAGGCGGCGGTGATGGAGGAGATCCGGGGACACGCCCGGAATGCCAGGGCGCCGGGGATGAGAAAGGAAAATATTAGACATACTATTTCTGCTTCTGCCCCTGCCTGGAGTGCCGGGGATCCCGGGACACAGGCGGCGTTCACAGCGCCCGGCGATGCCGGGGCGGTCGATGGCGCCACTGCGGGGCCAGAGAGCGGGGCGGAGCGACGACAACATAGTGCAAACCGAAAAGAACAGGCCTGGCGCTATCTCCTTTACTGGATGATCGAGGATCCGGACCGGGTCCGCTGGGTCTTTGAACGGTTGGGCGAGGAAATCCCCCGCGCCGAGGAACCCTTGGGTGAAATCCTTGCCGCCTTGACGGCTGTATCTGACGAAGGCGGCGGAGGTTCCCTGACCGGACGGGTGGCTGAACGTCTGTCTACGAACAACGCGAAGGGATACCTGAGCGCGCTGTTGGTGGAGGACATCCTCTGCCGGGAACCGGTGATAGAAGATTGCATCAACACACTGCGTTATGGATGGTTGACAGAAGAAATCGCCAGCCTGGAGAGCCAGGTGGACGCCTTCTCCCGGAGCGGTGAAATGGAGGCGATGCAGCGTTTGCTGCCACGCCTAGCGAAGTTACAGCAAGCCCGCAACCGGGCGGCGCGCAGACAGGGCGCCATGCCTTTTGGCGGTCGATTGGATCAACGGCCCTGGTACAAGGGGGGGAACCACGGATGAAGGAAGAGCAGAAAGAAGAACAGGTAGAACAAGTACAAAAAGTAAAAGACCTGATTGCCAAAGGGAAGAAAAAAGGGGTCCTCACCTACCAGGAGATCATGGACGCGCTGCAAGGTGTCGAGATGACGGCAGACCAAGTCGATGATATCTACGAGCAATTGGGCAACATGGGAATCGATGTGGTGCCGGAGAACACCGAGTCGGAATCCTTGGATAAGGCCGAAGAACCAATCATCCGGGAAGAGGAAGAGATTGAAGTCGACTTGTCCGTGCCGGAAGGTGTGGGCATTGACGACCCTGTCCGCATGTACCTCAAAGAGATCGGGCGGGTGCCCCTGCTGTCGGCGGAAGAGGAAATCGACCTGGCCAAGCGGATGGAGGAAGGCGATGAGGCGGCCAAGCGCCGTCTCGCCGAAGCCAACCTGCGGCTTGTTGTTTCCATCGCCAAGCGCTACGTGGGCCGCGGCATGCTGTTCCTCGACCTGATCCAGGAAGGCAACCTGGGCTTGATCAAGGCGGTCGAGAAGTTTGATTACCGCAAAGGGTACAAGTTCTCCACCTACGCCACCTGGTGGATCCGGCAGGCCATCACGCGGGCCATCGCCGACCAGGCGCGGACGATCCGCATCCCCGTCCACATGGTGGAGACGATCAACAAATTGATCCGCGTCTCCCGTCAACTCCTTCAGGAGTACGGCAGGGAGCCGTTGCCTGAGGAGATCGCCAAGGAGATGGACATTCCCGTCGAGCGGGTGCGGGAGATCATGAAGATCGCCCAGGAGCCCGTCTCCCTGGAAACGCCCATCGGTGAAGAAGAGGATTCCCACCTGGGCGATTTCATCGAAGACCAGGACGCCCCGGCCCCGGCGGAGGCCGCCTCCTTCATCCTGCTCAAGGAGCAGTTGGAAGAGGTGCTGGAGACACTGACGGCGCGGGAGATGAAGGTGCTCCGCCTGCGCTTCGGACTCGATGACGGTCGCTCCCGCACCCTCGAAGAGGTGGGCCAGGAGTTCGGCGTCACCCGCGAGCGGATCCGCCAGATCGAGGCCAAGGCGCTGCGCAAGCTCCGCCACCCCAGCCGGAGCAAGAAGTTGAAGGACTATCTGGACTGACGACTCGACTGGCGGAAAATGGATCATTGACCGAGGCTTGGTCTTCGCGTATAATCGAATAGACGCTTTTTTATGGCATCCCCTCTGGGGATGTCGAACGGGCCTATAGCTCAGCGGTAGAGCGGCCGGCTCATAACCGGTTGGTCCCAGGTTCGATCCCTGGTGGGCCCACCACATATGCAAATCGCCCGTTTGCCTGACCGGCAGACGGGTTTTTGTTTTTTTGAAAAGCAACTGATAAGAAATGACGATCGCGAAGGATGGATTCTGTTGGAACTGAGCCCTCGTTTGCAGCGGTTGGCGGCGGCAGCGCCGCCAGGTCAGCCCATCGCCGACATCGGCACCGATCACGCCTATATCCCCGTCCACCTGGTTAAAACCGGCATCGTCCCTTATGCGGTAGGGGTTGATGTCCATCCCGGTCCGCTGGAAGCGGCGCGCCTGCACGTGGCCGCCTACGGCGTCAAAGACAGGGTCGACATCCGGGCGGGCGACGGGCTCGCGCCGTTGCAACCCCGTGAGGTCGTCGCCATCGTCATCGCCGGCATGGGCGGCGGAACCATGCAGACCATCTTAACGGAGGGAGACGCCGCCGGCAAGTTGGCCGGTGTGAGCCGTCTCATCCTGCAGCCGCTGGAAGGCGCCGGCGAACTGCGTCGCTGGCTCCATCACCGGGGATGGCGGATCATCGATGAGGATCTGGTGGCCGAAGGGCCGCGCATCTATGAAGTGATCGTGCTGGAGCCGGCGGAAGCAGATAACGATACCCGAAAAGCCATCTTCGGCTCCGAAGAGAACGCAGCAGTCGAGGAACTCTACTGGGATCTCGGCCCCCTGCTCCTGGCGCGGAAACACCCGCTGCTGCTCCCGGTCGTGGAAAAGCGGATCGAGCGTGAAAGGCGGGCGCTGGCGGGCATCGCCAAGGCGCGGCAGCCGGACGAGGCGAAACTGGAGCGGATCGAATCACGCATCAAGGCGTTGGAAAGGGTGAGGGCATGGCTATCGCCTGCGCGCGGATAATCGAGTGGATTGAACGTCTGGCCCCGAAGGGGCTGGCGGAAGACTGGGATAATGTGGGGCTCCAGTTGGGCGATCCCTCTCGCCCCGTGGAGAGGATCTATGTCGCCCTTGATGTAGACGAAAAGGTGGTCCAGGCGGCGGCGGAACAGGGCTGCCAGATGATCCTGTCCCACCACCCCTTGTTGTTTAAACCGATCCGGACATTGCGCTGGGACCAGCCGCAGGGACGGCTACTCAAGGCCATCATCGACCATGATCTGCAGGTCTACGCCGCCCATACCAACCTGGATTCGGCCCGGGGAGGCGTCAACGACATCCTGGCGCAGCGACTCGGCCTTGAGGCGGCAGAACCGCTCTTTGACGACAAACAGGAGGAACTGGTCAAGATCGTCGTCTTCGTCCCTGTCGAGCATGAGGCGGCGGTCCGCCAGGCCATGGGCGAAGCCGGCGCCGGACATATCGGAAACTACTCCCATTGCAGCTTTCGCAGCGCCGGGCGGGGAACCTTTTTGCCCCTCGAAGGCACGAATCCCTTTATCGGCGCCAAAGGCGTCCTCGAAGAGGTGGAAGAACTTCGTTTAGAGACGATCGTCCCCAAAAAAGCCTTGAACCGGGTCATCAAGGCAATGTTAAAGGCCCACCCCTACGAAGAGGTCGCCTACGACCTCTACCCCTTGCTCAATACCGGCGAAAAAACCGGCCTCGGCCGCATCGGCCGTTTGCGCCAACCGGTGACGATAGAAGCATTGGCCGATCGGATCAAACAGAGCCTTGCCATCACTCGGGTCCGCTGGACCGGCGCCGACAAGGGACGGCTCATCGAGAAGATCGCCGTCTGCGGCGGTTCCGGCGCATCGGTCATCGCCCGCGCCCATTTCAAGGGCGCTCAGGTGCTGGTCACGGGCGACATGAAGTATCATGAAGCCCAGTCGGCCCAGTCCCTGGGGCTCGACGTCCTTGACGCCGGTCATTTCGCCACGGAACGGCCTGTTCTGGAAGTGCTGGCCGCCTACATCAAAGAGACGGCGTCTCGGGAAAAGGCGGCTATCCAGGTGATCGTCCATGGGGAGAGCCAGGACCCCTTTGCCGACCTGTAGGCCTTCAGCCGGGAAGGAGAGTGGACCATGCGATACGGAATCCTCGCCGATGTTCACGGAAAACCGGAGGCCTTGCAAAAGGCGTTGCGCCTGCTGCAGGATGTAGACCGCATCGTTTTTCTCGGCGACGTTCCAGGATATCGTGACATCGAAGGCATGCCCGAGTGCTTGCAGGCCTTGGCGGCTGAGGGCGCGCTGGCGGTGCGCGGAAATTGTGACGCCTACATGTTGGCCCACAGGCGGCCGCCCGAGATCGCAGCTTCGCTCTGGGATTATTATGCGGCCTGGCCGGAGGAAATCATGGAAGGCGACCTGCTCTTCGTCCACGGCGGTCCCCGCGATCCTCTCCATGAACGGGTGAACGGAGAGGAAGCGGCCTGGCGAAACTTCCGGGTCCGTGATTTTTCCATCTGTTTTCACGGCCATGAGCACCGGGTCACCGCCTTTGCCAGCCGGGACGACGGCGACGTAGAGACGGTTAGGCTGCCGGAGACGGGCCTCTATACCCTCGAGGCGAAGAGCCGCTACATCATCGGCGTCGGCTCTGTGGGAAAGCCGAAAGATGAGCGCCGGGGCAGCGTCGTTCTTTTTGATGATTATAAGCGATTGCTCCGGGTGGAACGGTTTAGCATCGACTGAGGGGGGAGCGATGATAGAAACGATGATTGAAAAGATGACAAACCAACGCAAATGGCAGGACCATCCCCTGGTTTCCTGGATCTTTTCCTCGACGGCGATGACGGCGTTGGTTGCCGTCAACCTCGTGGGCACCCTCTATGGCTTCTGGTGGTACCGCATGCAACTGGCGGAGACGCCTCTGCGCTACTGGCCGCTCGTGCCGGACAGCCCCCTCGCCTCGGGAGATTTCACCCTCCTGCTGGCGTTGCTGCTCCTGGGCATCCGCTGGCCCTGGCTGGAGTGCCTGGCGCCAGTCGTGCTGGTCAAGTACGGACTCTGGGCGGTGATCATCAACATCGACGCGGCCCTTACCGCCGGAGCCACCTTTGAGAACTGGATGCTCGGCCTGTCCCACCTGGGCATGGCCCTTCAGGCGCTCTTGTTCTGGCCGCGACTGCGCTACTCCCGGCGGGTCTGGGCTGCCGTGACCGCCTGGGTGTTTTTCAACGACTTTGCCGATTACCGCTGGGATATCTATCCCTATCTCTTCAACCCCGGCCAGTACGACCTAGCCCTAGTGAGCGCCGTTCTGCTATCAGTGCTCTCCCTCGGCCTGGGCGCTTATTTCGCCTCTTCTTTTTCCGGCATGGGCCTGGGCGAGCCGTCGGCGCGGGTTAACCAGTTGCCGAGGAGCGGCGTGAGCGCCATCAATGACAAGATCCAGAGCCCGAAGTAGAGGGCGTACTGGAGCGGGTGTAAGGCCTGGTGTCCCAAAAAGGTGTAAAAGAGGATGGCCGGTGTCTGGCCGATGGCCGTTCCCCAGGCAAAGGTCCACCAGCCCACGCGGGTGAGGCCGAAGGCATATGAAGTGAAATCAAAGGGTATGAAAGGCAGCACCCGGGAAAAAAGGACGGCGGCCCGCCCGTACTCGTATAGGTAGTCATCGATGCGTGACAAAAAGCCTTCGCGGACAAACTGGGACACGAAAGGCCGACCGAGCCGCCGCGCCAAGCCGAAACAGAGCAGGGCCGAGGCGAGGGAACTGATCCAGGAGAGGAGCAAGCCCCAGGCGTTGCCGAAGAGGGCGGCGTTGAGCAAAAAGATGACCACCGAGGGAATCGGCGAGATAAAGGCTTGCAGCAACATCAAGCAAAAGGTAACGAGGGGCGCGGCCAGGCCGAAGGAAAGGACGAAGGTCCTCAGTTCCGCGAGGTTGGCCTCCATCAGGAGCCTAACGGCGACAGACACTTGATGGCGCAAGGCGGGAACCGATATGACGAGGACCGCCAAGAGGAACGGCAGCGCCCAGGTAAGGTTGCGCCAGTGCTTTTTCACTTCGCCGTCTTCCTCCTCTCCGGTCGAGCAAACAAGGCAAAGCCAGAGCGGAATTGGTGTTCCACTCTGGCCGGCGCGTGACGGTCAAGCGTGGGGAGTCGCCACAGAGCGTTCGGCCCGTTCGATCGCGGCGCGGACGAGGCTGCCGGCGTTCCGTGTGGTGACGCCGCCCCAACCTTCCCGTTCCACAACATCGGCGAAGCCGAGTTCCCGGGCTAGTTCATACTTGAGCTGCTCTGACATGACGGGTCTACGACGCGCCATACGCCGCCTCCCTTCCCGTTTGTCACGCGCCGCTGTTAGTTTTCGGCGGTCTCCGGAGCTTTATCCCTTTTGAAAGGGATGAGGAGTGGAAGAATCATGGATGCAGCGGCCATCATCCTATCGGGTGGACGCAATTCCCGGATGGGCCGCAACAAGGCTTTCGTCGCCGTCAACGGGAAGGCCATCATTGCCCAGATCATCGAGAAACTGAGGCCGGTGACGGCAGAGATCATCGTCGTGACCAATTGCCCCGACGATTATAGGCACTTGGGTGTCCGGCTGACAGGCGACATCATCCCGGACCAGGGACCCTTGAGCGGCATCCATGCCGGCCTGAGCGCCTCCCACTGCCGGAACAATATCGTCGTCGCCTGTGACATGCCCTTTGTTGAGGCGCCGCTGGCCCGAGCCCTGCTCGAACTGGCGCCCGGTTATGACGTGGTCGTTCCCCAATGGCGCGACTACCTGCAGCCACTCTTCGCCGTCTACGCAAAAACATGCATCAACCCTATCGAGGCTTGTCTGCGTGGGAACATCCGCAAGATCATCTCCTTCTACCCCCAGGTTCGCGTCCGCTATGCCGGAGAAGCCCTGTTGAGCCAATGGGGGGATCCCGAACGGTTTTTTTTCAATGTCAACACACCGGCTGATCTGGAGGCCGCCCAAGGGGTGGCTGAGGACCGGGACGCAGGGACAAGGTGAGGTGAAGGGGGCGGAACGGATGGAACGAGAGGAACGGTTGGAACAAGAGGAACGGTTGAAACAAGAAGAACAGTCGCCTCGGGAAGGGCCTCTTTCCATGCCTTTTACCGGCAGAGGAGTCGATGAAAAGGCGGATCGACGGGTCGAGCGAGTCATGGCCTTGCGCGTGACCGGGTCGGATTGGACGGGGCCTATCTTGGCCGGCGCAACGAAAGGGGAGGGACGAGCGGAGCAGGAAGAATTGCTCGTCCGGGAATGGCCGCTGACCCTCTATCTCAACGGCGAGGAACTGGTCACCCTGCTGGCCAGCCCGGAACATATGGAAGACCTGGCGATCGGCTTTCTGGCCGCCGAGGGCTTTCTCCAGCGGGCGGAACAAATGAAAGGCCTGCGGGGAGACTATGAAAACGGGCAGGTCTTTGTGGAAGCGGAGAGCGCCCTGACAGCCGGCAAGACCTTCATGAAGCGCTACATCACCACCGGTTGCGGCAAAGGCATGACCTTCTACGATGTCACCGACGCCCGCCACGCCCGCAGCCTCGAGGCTGCCGGGACCGCCGTCACGGCAGACCAAATCCTGGCCCGCATGGCCGAGATGCAGGCGCTCTCCGGCCTTTATCGCGAAACGGGCGGCGTCCATTCGGCAGCCCTCTGTGACGGCGACCGGATTCTGCTCTACCGCGAGGACATCGGCCGCCATAACGCCGCCGACAAGATCGCCGGCGCCTGTTTTCGCGAAAAGATCGCCACAGCGGATAAACTGTTTCTCACATCAGGCCGAATCTCATCGGAAATCCTGCTGAAGGTGGCCAAGATGGGAATCCCCCTGATCGCCTCCCGTTCGGCGCCGACGGACCTGGCTGTCCGGTTGGGCGAGCAGTTGGGGATGACCGTCGTGGGATTTGTGCGGGGCAAACGCATGAACGTCTACAGCCATCCCTGGCGCATCACCGGAGGGGAGGAGGGTGAACCGTGAGGGAAGAAGAAGCGCGTAAGGCCGGACGCTACGGCCAGGTGCTGATCCCGCTGGAGGAAGCGCGGGCATTGCTCATCGAAAAGACGGCGCCGCTTCCGGCAGAAGCCGTGCCCCTGATCGACGCCCAGGATCGGACGATCGCCGAATCGATCCGTGCGGAGACAGCCCTTCCCGCCTTTGACCGGTCGGCCCTGGACGGTTACGCCCTGTTATCATCCGACCTTGCCGGAGCGACGCCGGCGGAGCCGGTCTATCTGGTTTTGCAAGAGGAGGTTCCTGCCGGCTACCAGGCGACTCAGCCCATCACGGCCGGGAGGACGATCAAGGTGATGACCGGCGCGCCGCTGCCGGAGGGGGCCGACGCCGTCATCGGTCACGAGTGGACTGCCGCCGGACCGGAGAGCGGCATCGTCGCCTTCCGGCAGCCGGTCACAGCCGGAAACGGCATCGCCCCCAGCGGCGAAGAGTACCGGCAGGGCGAATTGGCGCTCCCGGCGGGAACGGTCATCGGCGCGCCGGAGATGGGCCTGCTGGCCGCCCTGGGTCACGACCCCGTACTTGTGCGACGAAAGCCGCGCATCGGACTTTTTGCCACAGGCGATGAACTCTGGGAAGGCGAGGGAAGGCCGCCACAGGGCAAAATCCGGCCCACCAACGTCTACGCGCTGGCGGCGCTCGTCAGAGAGGCGGGGGGCGAGCCGGTCCTGCTCGGGACAGCGACTGATCGGCGGGAGGCTGTCGCCGCCGCCGTTTGCGCCGGTCTCGCCGCAGGTGTGGATATGATCCTCTCGACCGGCGGCGTTTCCGCCGGCGATTACGATGTGGTCAAGGATGCCCTCCACGACATGGGCGCCGAGATGCTCTTCTGGAAGGTGGCGCTGCGACCCGGCGCGCCCGCCGTCGCCGCCGTTACGGAAAAGCGGCTCTTGATCGGCTTGTCAGGCAACCCGGCGGGGGCGGTCATCCTCTTCTTGTTGCTGGTGGCGCCCGTCATCGCCCGGTTGTCGGGGCGTACATGGAGCTTACCCCGGTCGACGGCTCTCCTGGCGACTCCCTGGGAAAAACGCAAGGGACTGCGCGGCTTTCTATGGGCGAAGGCGGAAGAGCGGGAGGGACGGCTTTGGGTTAGCCTGCTGGAAAACCAGAAGTGCGGCGGCATGCGCTCTTTTTTGGAAAGCAACTGCCTGGTCGAGGTCCCCGCCGGCGCCCATGCTTGGCCGGAAGGGCGGGAAATGACTGTGTACTGGCTGCCGAAGCGGGGTTTGCCCGCACCAAATTGATTTAAAGCGAATCGACACGCCGAAGGTAATCACACACCGAAGGCAATCCCTAGCGTAATACCGACGCCCGACTACATATCAGAAGGGAAGAACGCGAACATGCAGACCATCCCTGTGCTATCCATCGTCGGCACCTCCGACTCGGGCAAGACGACGCTGCTGGAAAAACTGCTGCCGGAACTGAAACGCCGGGGCTACCGGATCGCGACGATCAAGCATGACGTGCACGGCTTTGACATCGACAAGCCCGGCAAGGACACCTGGCGCCATGCCCAGGCCGGCGCCGATGTGGTTGTCATCGCATCGCCTGACAAGGTGGCCATGATCGAAAAAACAAGGCGGGAACTGTCTCTCGACGAGGTGATTTCCCGCATTGTCGATGTGGACCTCATCCTCACCGAAGGGTACAAGCGCGGCAACAAACGGAAGATCGAGGTCTATCGCGCCTGCATGAAACGGGAACTGCTATGCAGCCCCGAGGAGTTGGTGGCTATCGCCTCGGACACCCCCTTTGACATCGGCGTCCCCTGCCTGGATATCAACGACGCCGCCGGCCTCGTCGACATCATTGAAGCGACGTTTTTAAAGAAGTAAACGCTGGGGGAAACCGGGAAGTCACCTAATTGGAACTCAGCCTAAAAAAACGCGCCGGAATTGATAGAACCTCGGTGAACTCACCGAAAACTCTCAAAAAGCTTGTCTCCCAAAGTGGGAGCCGAGCTTTTTGTTTTTTTCAGGCGTGTTGCGTCACCGCAGAGCGCTGCATGGACGGACTGTCGATTGGAAATAAGGGACATCCAAAAGATGCAATCGGCATTCTTGTTTCTACTATAGACATGGTATAAAATGAAGGTATTGTGATACCGAGTGCCCACATATAATGCATCACCGACTTAGTGAAAAAGATTACTTTCAGATTAGAGGGAAAACTGCGCCGAGCATCGAATCAACCATCAAACAAGTGTCATCACTGAAGTGTCACCTTTGTCAAGAGCTTCGGTTCCAGCAACTCGCATGTATTATGTATACAAGGCGAGTCCGCCTGGTTTTTTTTATGTGGCTCATTCTTCAAACCGACGGGAGGTCGTTTTATGGGACCGGTCCAACTCTCCACGACGGTGGTGTCCAGCCAGGGCTTTCGTGACCGCTTGAAAGAGGCCTATGGCGCGGACATCTCCCTTTGCTACCAGTGCGGCAAGTGTTCAGCGGGATGCCCGGCGGCGTTCGCCATGGAACACACTGTCCGCCAGATCATCCGGATGGTCCAGGCAGGCCTCATTCAGGAAGCCCTTCACACCTACAGCATCTGGGCCTGCGCCGGCTGTGAGACCTGCTCCAGCCGCTGCCCGCGCCAGGTCGACCCAGCCAAGGTGATGGAGGCGTTGCGCATCGAAGCGAAAAACCAGGGCCTCGTTTCCGACCAGGAGGCTGACCTCTTCCACGACCTGTTCCTGCAATCGGTGCAGAGCAATGGACGCCTGCACGAGGTGGGGCTGATGGCCCGCTTCAACATCCTCTCCCGCCAAATCTTCAAGGACGCTATTCATGCGCCGGGCCTCTTAAGCCAGGGCAAGCTGAGCATCCTGCCCCATAAAAATCAGAACCCGGACGCGGTGGCCCGCATCTTCGCCAACGTCAAGAAGAAGCGAGGTGGCAACAAGTGAGATACGGACTCTACCCCGGCTGCTCCGCCAGCGGCACCGGCATCGAATACGGCCTGTCGACGAAAGCCGTCGCCCGCCGCCTCGGCATCGAACTCGTCGAAATCCCGGACTGGAACTGCTGTGGCGCCTCGTCGGCCCACAACCGCGACCACCTGCTCAGCATCGCCTTGCCGGCGCGCAACCTCGCCCTGGCCGAGCAAGCGGGGCTCACCGATATCGCCATCCCTTGCGCCGCCTGCTACCAGCGGATGAAGGCCTCCGAACGGGCCGTCGCTGACGAAGCGGAGCGCCGCGAAGTGGCCGAGGTCATCGAGATGGAGATCAAAGGCACGGCCAAGGCCCGGGCGCTCTTGGAGGTCTTCGCCAACGACCTGGATCCCGAGACGCTCCAGAAGGCCGTCGTCAAGCCCCTCAACGGCCTGAAAGTCGCCTGCTACTACGGCTGCCTGCTGGTGAAGCCCGCCGAACTGGCCATCGACAGCCCGGAAAACCCGATGATGATGGACCGCCTGATAAGCGCCTTGGGCGCGACCCCCGTCGACTGGGCCTACAAGACCGAGTGCTGCGGCGGCAGCCTCGCCATCACCCGCCCCTACGCGGCGGTGGGCATGACCGCCCAAGTGCTCAAATATGCAAAGTTAGCCGGCGCCGACTGCATTGCCACACCCTGCCCGCTCTGCACCTCCAACCTGGATATGCGCCAGAAAGAGGCGGAGAAGGTCCTCGGCATGGAACTCGGCCTGCCGATCTACTATTTTACGGAACTGATGGGCGCGGCCTTCGGCCTGCCTGCGGAAGAACTGGGCATCAACCGCCACTTTACAGAGGCGACGGCCCTGATCAAAAAACCGGCTGCCCCGGCCCCGGCGGAGCGGTGAGGAGGGAAACGGCGTGAAACGAATCGGGGTTTTCGTCTGTCATTGCGGCACCAACATCGCCAACACGGTTGACTGCGCCAAAGTCGCCGAAACCGCCAAAGATTTTCCCGGCGTCGTCTTCGCCTGCGACTACAAGTATATGTGCGCCGAACCGGGCCAGGTGATGATCCAGGAGGCCATCCGCGAACACAACCTGGACGGCTACGTCGTCGCCGCCTGCTCCCCGCGCATGCACGAGCCGACCTTCCGCAAGTGCGCCGAGCGGGCCGGCATGAACCCTTATATGGTGGAACAGGTCAACATCCGGGAGCAGTGCTCTTGGGTCCACGCCGACAAGACGAAGGGGACTGACAAGTCCATCGACATTACCCGCATGGGCGTCGCCAAGGTGGCCCAAAACGAGCCCCTCTTTTCGACGACCATCCCCGTGACCAAGCGGGCCCTCGTCATCGGCGCCGGCATCGCCGGCATCCAAGCGGCCATCGACATCGCCGACGCCGGCTACCCGGTGACCCTGTTAGACCGGGAGCACTCCATGGGCGGCAAAATGGCCCAGGTCGACAAGACCTTCCCGACCCTCGACTGCTCGGCCTGCATCCTGACGCCGAAGATGGTCGAGGCGGCCCAGCACCCCAACATCGAGATCGTCACCTATGCCGAGGTGCAGGCCGTCGACGGCTTCGTCGGCAACTTCGATGTGACCATCCGCAAGAAGGCCCGCTATGTGGACGTGGACAAATGCACCGGCTGCGGCCTCTGCTCGGAAAAGTGCCCGAAAAAGGTCGCCTCGGAGTTTGAGATGAACCTGGGCACGCGCAAGGCCATCTATGTGCCCTTCCCCCAGGCGGTGCCGAACAAGCCCGTCATCGACGCGAAAAACTGCCGCTTCCTTGTAGAGGGCAAGTGCGGCGTCTGCAAAAAAGTCTGCCCCACCGGCGCCGTCGACTTTGAACAAAAAGACGAGCTCATCGTCGAGCGTTTCGGCTCTATCGTCGTCGCCACCGGTTTTGAACAGTTCGATATCTCCAAGTATGAGGAGTACGGCGCCGGCCGCATCCCCGACGTGATCACGGGCCTGCACTTAGAGCGCCTGATGAACGCCTCCGGCCCCACCATGGGCAAGATCAAGCGCCCCTCTGACGGCAAAGTTCCTGAAAAAATCGTCTTCATCAAGTGTGTCGGCTCCCGCGACGAGGCGAAGGGCCGCTCCTACTGCTCCCGGGCCTGTTGCATGTACGTGGCCAAGCACGCCACGCTGATCAAAGAGAAGATCCCGACGTCCAAGTCCTACATCTTCTATATGGATGTGCGCACGGCCGGCAAGAACTACGAAGAGTTCTACACCCGCGCCCAGAACGAGTATGACGCCCAGTACGTCCGGGGCCGCGTCTCGAAGATCTTCCAGGTCGGCGACAAATTGATCGTGCGCGGCGAAGACTCCCTGCTCGGCCGTCCCGTCGAAATCGAGGCCGACCTGGTCGTCCTGGCCGCCGGCATGGATCCGCAGCAGGACGCCAAAGACCTGGCCCGCACCCTCGGCATCTCCTATGACCAGCACGGCTGGTTCACGGAAGCCCATCCCAAGCTCCGCCCGGTGGAGACCCACACGGCCGGCATCTTCCTCGCCGGCGCTTGCCAGGGGCCGAAAGACATCCCCGACTCGGTCGCCCAAGCCTCGGCGGCAGCCGTCAAGGCGGCGGGCCTCCTCTCGAAAAAGGAACTGACGGCGGAAGCCCAGACGGCCCGCTGTGACGAAGCCTACTGCTCCGGCTGCGGCCTCTGCGTCTCCATCTGCCCCTACAAGGCGATTGAACTGAAGAGGATCAGCGAGCGGGTCCACGGCGGCACGCGCGAGCGCCAGGTCTCCAGCGTCAACCAGGGCCTCTGCCAGGGTTGCGGCGCTTGCTCCGTCGCCTGCCCCTCCAGCGCCATGAACCTCAAGGGCTTCAGCAACGACCAAATTCTCGCGGAGGTGGATGCCCTGTGTCAGCGGTAGATGAGAAAAAAGTGAACGCGGCGGGGCAACCCGATCCCAATTGGGAGCCCAACATCGTCGGCTTCGCCTGCAACTGGTGCACCTACGCCGGCGCCGACCTGGCCGGCCTCTCGCGGATGCAATACCCCCCGAACGTGAAACTTGTCCGGGTCCCCTGCTCGGGCCGGGCCAACCCCCAGTTCGTGCTGCGGGCCTTTCAAAAAGGCGCTGACGGCGTCCTCGTGGCCGGCTGCCATCCTGGCGACTGCCACTACGCCACCGGCAACTACTTCACCCGCCGCCGCTTCCTGCTCTTCCAGCGACTCCTCGAATTCTCCGGCATCGACCCGCGCCGCTTCCAGGCCCGCTGGATCTCGGGGGCGGAAGCGCCCAAGTTCCGCGACGTGGTCACCCAGATGGCGGAAGAGGTGAAGGCCCTCGGGCCGAACCGGAAGCTGAGGGAGGAGGTATGAGCGACAACATGCGCGAAATTAACGCGAAACTGACCCAGGAGATGGGCGACCTCGCCCGGGACCTGCTCGCCTCCGGCGAAGTGAAGGGTGTCTTCGGCTGGACCAAGGGCAGCCGCTGGTACCTGACCCCGCCGGTCTTCATCACGAAGCCGGAAGAAGCCGACCAGCTCTGTTATGACGAATTCGCCGTCAACAACCTGACGGGCCTGCTCTTGGATTTTCGCGACAGCCAGGACAAGATCGCCATCTTCGTCAAGGGCTGTGACAGCCGCGGCATCGTCCGCCTCGTCCAGGACAACCAATTAAAGCGCGAAAACGTCCTCGTCATCGGAGTCCCCTGCCCGGGGATGGGCGACAAAGGCGCGGTCACCGACCACCGCCAGGCGCAGGAACTGCCCCTCCTGGCCAAGTGCCTCGAATGCCGCTACCCGAACCCGGTCCTGGCTGACCGGACCATCGGCGGGGTCACCGTCACGACCGAGCCCAGCGCCGCGCCCTCCGGCGCGACCGCTGAGGCCGCGAAAGGGCGCGGCGTCGGCAGCAAACAGGCGGACCGCTTCGCCCAGGTGGAGGCCATCGAGAAGATGAGCCCCGACGAGCGCTCCGCCTTCTGGCAAGCCCAAAACGAAAAGTGCATCCGCTGCTACGCCTGCCGCAACATCTGCCCGGCCTGCAACTGCCGCGAGTGCATCTTCGATTCCGATAAAAAGAACTGGGTCAACAAGGCGGCCACGCCGACGGACAACGCCTTTTTCGGCATCACCCGGGCCATGCACGTCGCCGGCCGCTGTGTCGAATGCGGCGAGTGTGAGCGCGTCTGCCCCATGGACATCCCGATCATGGCCATGAACCGCAAGCTGATCGGCGACCTGAACGAACTCTTCGGCCCCTATGACGCCGGCGTCAAGCCGGAGGAAAAGCCGCCGCTGGGCGCCTTCAAGCTCGATGACCCGGAAGAGTTTATGTAACGATTTTTCGCAGCGATGCGTTCTTCTAAGGTAAACGGAAGGCAGGTGCAGCATTGTTGAAAGCCTTTCCCAAAGACAAACTGACGGCGGTACTGGACACCCTGGCGAAGCAAGCCACCCTCTGGGTCCCCTCGGTCGTCGCCAGCGTCTCCCGCTTCGCGCCCTACGGCCCCGACCGGGAGGTCCAACTCGGCGCCAACACTGTCATGAGCCCCAAGGAAGCTCTCTTTCCGGCGACGGAAAAGATCTATGAATACAGCGCCTACGGCATCGACGGCGAGTTCACGCCTGTCGACCCGTCGGTGGGCCCCCAGATCCTCTTCGGTCTGCGCTCCTGTGACATGCAGGGCATCCTCTGCCTCGACGATGTCTTCCTGACCCGCGGCTATGTGGACGACTACTACGCCAAGAAGCGGGAGGAGGCCACCCTGGTCACCCTGGGTTGCGTCACCCCCGGCCCGGACTGCTTCTGCTATGCCATGGGCGTCAACCCGGCCGAGCATGAAGCCTCGGACGCCCAGCTTTTCGACCTGGGCGACGCCTACGGCATCGTGGCCCGGACGGCCAAAGGGGAGGCGCTGGTGAGCGCCCTGGCAGCCGCCGGCCTGCTCGTCGAATCGAACAAAGCCCCCCTGCCGACAGGCGACTTCGTCCTGAAGGTCGACGCCGAGGGCATCACCGAGAAGCTGCAACACATGTTCGACCATCCCCTCTGGGACGCCTTCAGCCGCAAGTGCCTCAACTGCGGCGCCTGCGCCTATATCTGCCCCACCTGCCACTGCTTCGACATCTCTGACAAGAAGCGCAACGCCCACTGCGGCGTCAAAATCAAGTGCTGGGACACCTGCATGTACGCCGAGTACGCCTTGATGGCCGGCGGCCACAACCCGCGCCCCTCGAAAAAGGAGCGCGTCCGCCAGCGCTTCATGCATAAACTCCGCTACTTCCCCGAACGTTACGGCAAACTCCAATGCACCGGTTGCGGGCGCTGCATCGCCAAATGCCCCGTCAACCTGGAGATCACCGACGTGATCCAGCAGGTGAGGGAGGCGAAGATCGATGGCTAATCCGACGAATAACGTGAACGCCGCGAATCCCCAGCCTGTGGCGACATTGGACGATGTGAAACGCATCAACCCGCTGGTGCCCATGAAGGCGCGGGTGACCCGGATCATCGAAGAGACATCTGATGTGAAGACCTTCTGCGTCTCCACCATCGGCGAAGACGGCCAGCCGGTCGCGCCCTTTCGCACCGGGCCGGGCCAGCTGGCCATGCTCTCCCTGGCCGGTGTCGGCGAGGCCATGTTCTCAGCCACCGACGCGCCCGACCACCTGCAAATCTCCATAAAAAAAGTGGGCCTGCTCACGGAGCAACTCCACGAAATCTGCGAAGGCCAGACCGTCGGCATCCGGGGGCCTTACGGCAACGGTTTCGACATGGAAGCGATGAAAGGGAAGAACGTCCTCTTCATCGGCGGCGGCATCGGCCTCGCGCCCGTCCGCTCTGTCGTCCGCTACTGTGTGGACCACCGGGAGGACTACGGTAACCTGCACCTGATCTACGGCGCCCGCACCTATGACGACCTGGTCTTCAAATACGACCTCTTCGAGACCTGGCCGAAAGTGCCCGACTTCAAGGTCTCCGTCACCGTCGATAAGGGCGACGACAACTGGAAGGGGAACGTGGGCTTCGTCCCCGCCTTCATCGAGCAGTTGCACCCGAGCCCGGAGAACACGGTCTGCATCCTCTGTGGCCCGCCGATCATGATTAAATTCACCCTGGGCGTTCTCAACAAGCTGGGTTTCAAGCCGGAGAACGTCATCACCACCCTGGAAATGCGCATGAAGTGCGGCATCGGGAAGTGCGGGCGGTGCAACATCGGGAGTTGCTTTGTTTGTCTCGATGGGCCAGTGTTTAGTTTGGCGCAGTTGAAGATGCTGCCGAATGAGTATTAATTAAATGGTAAGAGGGACTACCTATATGAGTAGTCCCTCTTTAGTATTGTTTGTGATTGGAATGTATGTTCGAAAATTTGCGAACTCGTTGGGAATAAAATAACATGAAACCAATAAAAAGGAAAAGCACGGTTTGTGTCGAAGTATTTAGAAGAATGATCTTAGAAAGGAGTTATTTTGTTGGTAGCGAATAGGTTTAAAGAGGTGTTCAGCAGTGGACTTCAGTAACAAAATAGAAATAATTGAAGGAATTACAAAGGTCTTTCAAGAAAACTGTATTACAGAGTTAACTAATGTACAAAAAGATATTATATCGGAATTAAAAAGTATTTTGAATAGGTACGATAAACAATATGAATTAGTATATCAGAACTCCGTTCATGAGGTTGCCTATTATGATTTTGGTGCTAGGATAAAAGAAGATTACAGTTTATTTGAGAAGTTTATTCGTAAAAGCATTGGTCTTCAAGTGATAGAAAAATATAGTCTTAGTAATATTAGTGATATTGAGGAAAAAAAACAAGAAATCATTAATTATCTTTTGAACTTTGAAGACATAATCGGCGTTAAGATTATTACAGAATTAAAAAAGGATTGTAAATCAGTATACGAATTAATAAAAGAACATAAGCTTGAACTACAAGATATTACGTTCAAAGATCTGGAAAAGCAGCCTAAGAAAATGCAAAATGGTTTACCTATTTTTAATATCAAAGGAGTATTTAGAGAGAAATATGGTTTTGAGCTGCAGATAAAAAGTAAAATTGAGTCAGCTTGGGGGGATATCGATCACGGTATTTTCTATAAAAATTATTCACACTACCCAACAAAAGGCACAGTTCAAATAACGATGAATCATGTCGGAAATCTTCTTGATGAAATAGAACGCTTATTGTTGTCTTTAAGGGAAGCCAATAGAAATTATCATGAAAATGCAAAAAAAATAATCTTTATGGATAAAATACACACTACGTATGGGGAACGGTTTAAACAGCTTTTAAAAGTGCCGTATAGCTTTGATAAACTAATTAGCTTATTACTTTATTTATATGAAAATACATTTAAAGAATTTGGAAATCAAGAAATCCTGACCGATGATTTAGATTTTAGTTATCTAACTTTTTGTGATAATTCTGAACCGCTGACATCCTTCATAAACTTAAGAAATAGTTCTTTTGACATAATGGTATTAGAAAACATTTACTTAGAATGGATTAAAATAAAAAGCAATACTCAAATTATTGAAAAAACGTATGTTGATGTTATTAACAATTTTATCAACTCTTTATTTATTAGCTACATTAATGTTTCGTTAAAAAAGAAACATGATGTCAATTTGAATGAACTTGTAATTTGGCTTATTAAATATGTGAAGTCGGAAGAAATCTTTCTTGATGTAGACAAGTATGACATCATTGTTGAGTATAATTCTATAATAACAGAACTTATGTGCAGACACGCTGATATTATAGAGAACAGAAATTATATATTGGCGGTAGTGGCTACTAATTTATTTAAAGGCGATTTAAAAACGTGTACTGAACATGTGACGGAGGCCTGTGATATAGAGTTTATTACTTTTTTTAATGAAATGAATAAAGAAATTCAGAGAGTCAATAATAAAAAGAACATCAAACATATTCTTTACAATGAAGTATTAACTCTAAACAGTGATTTAATTAGCAGTTTAATTGACTTAGGATATGGGAGGTAAATCAATGAAAGAATATATTACTTCAGTATTCAAATACAGACAAAATAATCAAGAGTACTTAAGCTGTGTTTTACCATTTGATGTTATTAATAAAATTAGTAAAGTTTTGGTATACGGAGAAGATATTTATGGATATCAAAGAAAACTAAATCGACGGCATTATAGTAACATAAAGAAAAAAATTTTAGAGGACAACCTTCTTCTACCCACTTCTATTATACTTAGTGCAAATAGCGATTATATTTATAGTCTATTAATAGAAGATGGATACAAATGGAAACTTGCAATACGTACTGATGAAAAAGAGTTTCGTATAGTAGATGGTCAGCATAGAATTAAAGGCCTTGAAGAAGCTGCTAAGATTAAAACTGAATTAAATGATTTTTTATTAAACGTAATAGTTTTAGTAACTGAGCCTAATAAAAGGGATGTAGAAGTAGATGTTTTTAGAGATATAAATTCTTTTGCAAAACGCATTAAAACAGACCTAACCTTATTAGCGAATTACAATTATGAATTAATTAATCAAAAAGAAATTGAAAATATATCAGAACATATATCTGTAAAAACAGCGTTTTACCTTAACGAAAAAACTACTAATTCTGTATGGCACAAAGCTATTCAATTTGATTTTAATAATGACTTGAGTTCATCAGGAATTATTGGAGTACGCGCTTTTGTCGAATCTATAAATATTATTGCTGAGGGGTTTGTAAAGAGGGAAGACTATATACATCTTGAAGAAAAAGACATATTAATAAACTTTGCTGAAATAAAGGCTGAAGAGTTAGCAAATTTTATAAATAAAGCATGGGATATTGTTAGGCAAAAATGGGGAAATTGTTTCAAAGAAGCTATTAATGAAGATATGTTTGAGTATTCAAAAACGTTCTACGACCAAGGATACTATTTGCAAAAAACAACGGGTGTTAATGCAATACATAAAATATTGCATGATTTAATTATTGAACTTGGTTATGGAGATGCTACTGTAGAACGTTTTTCGAAAATAATATCTTGCTCAAAAGTTAGATCAGATGATTGGCAAGTAGGGTCAATTTTTAGTGGCTTAACGTCAAATCAAGGTTTTAATAAAGCAAGAGATATAATTCTTAATAGAAGTGTTGGTAGATAGAAGTAGAATACATGTGGTGACGAAAAATTTGGGTTATATGAACTAACTTTAAAGAGAGTAATAAGTTCTAAGGTTTAAGCATAAGGAGGATGTAAGTGAGATTAAATTCAATATACCACTACTTTAGAATGTTTTTTAGATATCCAGAAAGTACAGATTCCGATAGAAGTAGACGATACGCCTTTGCTATTCGAGATGCACTCGCTCTAATTGATGAAGTATATATGAAAAAATCATATCGTCCATTCATTGATTACCTATCGAGAGAAAAAAACAATGCCCTCGCTGTTAAGTTTGTCACCAATTTTGACGGAATTGCTAAAAGTCATGACCCGAATTACATAATTAAAAGCCTTTTTTTTAGAGGGACTATAGTAATAGACGCTAGTTATTTGAATAGCAACCGCCGTGGCATAGAAATCCCTTTTCCGTACGTTATTGATAGAAGTAAAAATAATATATCTATTCCAACGTTTGGAGCACCAAATAACATGAAAGATGAGGTGGCTGTTCTTCTTGGACTTATTAATGAGTTTAGATTAGAAGGTACTTGGCCGACTACATTAGAAACTATCAGTTACTGGGATTTAAGTTCGGGATTAGAAAAAGAGATGAATCTTAACTCAGTTACTCCGGTCAATCGAAATAAACTTATTGAGGTGTTAAATAAATTTTGACTTCAGAATTGAGAAAAAAAGATGGAAATATTATTGACGTAGACAAAAATATTTATGAAAAAATGCAAAAATTCATATCTCGTACCGAAGAGATATTACTTTTGTGCCAGGATTTGGCGGATACAAAGCTTATTCAGTGTAAATATAAAGACTTAAAATATGATATCAGACTTGAAGCAAGGTTTTGGGACAAAACTACTAATAATAAAGTAAGCAATTTAGTTGAAGCATTTTTTGTCCCTACTATCCAAGAAACAAGTGCGTTTGGTTTTGAGGCACCAACTAATAGTAACATAAAAGAAATCCAGCGTTCTTTATTCGAAGCGGAGTATAAGCTTACAAAGTATAAATCAAAGCAAGAATGGTTTGAGTACAGATGATTATGCAGAAAAACTACTCTCTAGACGGTAGGTCTTTTTCTTCTTATGGGTCCGTTTTTTGATTGAAAGATTTAATTACGGTCGTAAGCAAAACAGTTTGTCACATCGACAAACTGTTTTTCGTTTGGACATAAATGAAATTAAGTTAAGGGAAACCGAATGACTACGATTGTTAATTAAATAGTCTTCGCATCCTAATGTTGTATAACCGCCCTCCCAATCTCCCCAACCACCCCATCCACCTCCGCATCAAACGGCACTGCCGCCAGCAACAACCGCACCTCCCGAACCCCTGCATGCAACCCGGCCTGATGAACGAGTCGACCTCGCTGCCGCAACGAGTCCCACGTCGCCTTCCGGCAGGGATAGAGCAGGCAGGCGGTCACTCGCTTCGTTGTATAAGACGTTGTATAAGCAAGCACCTGCAACAAGTCGTTCCGGTGGCGCTCCCGAACGGTGGTCTCCAGGTCAAACCAGCGTTCTTGGTTCAACTCTTCCCAGTGGCTCTTGTACTTGGCGTCAATGATGATTGTCTCATCGTCCCGCTCCAATACCAGATCGGGCATCAAAAAGCGCTGCGAGCCGGTAAAGGGCGGTTCCCAGAGCAGCGGTGTCACCGTCTCCCGTAGCCGGCCGGCACGGACCCGCCCCCCGTAGTAGCGCGCCAATTCCGTCACCACATATTCGCACCAGGCTTCAAAAAAGGCATCCATCGACATCACCCAGGGAAGACCGGTATGTTCGGCGAGACCGGCCAGTCCCCGTTCATCGATGGTCCACTCCATCGCCCGCAGTCCGTCGCGAAAGACTTCGGTCTGCAAGGGTGCACGCAGCCAGAGCAACCGGTCGCGGTCGGTCGGACGGCGGGGCGGCACATGACGCACCCGATCGAGCAGGCACTGGCAGAGGGCGATCAGCGGAAGCACCACCGTCCCCGTGGCCCGCTGGCTCTCCAGGCTGGCCAGTTGACGGCGCAGGGTAAAATGCAGGGCGCCCAACAACGCGGCATCATCGCGCAAGTCCGGAAAGCGGCAAGGGACCTCCAACCATCGACCGGTGGGCACTTTGGTCCGGGCGTAGCGCCCCCAGTCGACGGTCCCCCTTGGCGCCGTCAGTTCCGCTTCGCCGATCGTAAACCGCCGTTGTAGCCGTTCCAACATGGCGCGAATGCGAAAGAGCACCATCGTCGACAGCACCCACGGCGGCACCTTCCGGTCAGAGCGGGGAAGCATGGGCAGGCGCAGCGGTTCGGGAATGACGCGCCAGCCCATCCGGGCCAGCATGGGACCGATGCCGGGCCAGTCAAAGCGGGGCTGCACCACCAGGCCGTAGTCGGGCTTGCCGCTGGTGGGCGACAACAGCGGGATCGCGCCCACGCGGCTGCCCGTTTGCAGGCGCAGTTCCACCTCCCCGCCATCGTAGCCTACATCGGCGCTGATGCCAAAGTTGCGGAGCAGCCCCTGGTTGATGCGCACGAACTGGTGGGCCAGGCGCGCCGTCATCGGTTGCGGATCGCGTGGCGCGCCCCCGCGCAGCAAAAAATCAGCGGGAAGCCGCACTGCTGACGAATCATCGACGGCAAAACAGACCTTATCGCCGGCCTCCACCGGCCGCAGGGGCGATTTGCCGGCCCGAGCGCCCGTCCGGCTCATAGGCTCTCCACCCATTGTAGATAGGAACGGATGGCCTCTTCAAAACCGGCCACATAGCCCTGGGCCAGATACTCCTCCAACAGCGGCGCCAGGTTGGTGCGCAGTTTTTGCGCCGCCCGCTGATCATCCGCTTCAAGAAAATAGGAGTGACCGGGCACGAGGGCCAAGGCGTCGTCACTGGCGTACTCGACGAAGATGGACAGGAGATCGATGAAGGCTTTTTTCATCAGCGGACCGGACTGGCTCTCGACGACGCGGTACTGCGGCCAGAGCTTCACAAAGGCGAAGCGCCGGCGCACGGCCACATCGACGATGGCGATGCTCCGGTCGGCGCTGTTCATCGTGCCGAGGATATGTAGATTCTCGGGGAGCGACAGTTCCCGGCCAAAAGGCGCGCCGAAATCGTAGGGGAGAGAGAGCCGGCGCGGCGTCTCCGCTTGCGCTTCCAGCAGATAAATCGCCTCACCGAGGACTTTGGCCAAATCGGCCCGGTTGATCTCATCGATATGCAACAGGAACGGCTTTTCCCCGTTCGCGAAGGCCCCCTGGGCCGTCTCCGCCGCCTCCATGAGAAAACCTTTCCGGGGCGCAAACTGAAGGCCGATGGCTCCGTCGGACTCCACCGGCGCGAGGCCGCCGACGAATTGTTCATAGGTTGTGTTGGCGTGAAACTGGACGGTCATGCCGCGTCCGTCATAGGCCTCCTCTTTCAGGCGCAGGGCCATCCGCGTCTTGCCTGTTCCCGGCGGTCCCTGGAGGATGACAAAGCGGCGCTCGGCCAGCAACTGCCGGACTTCCTCCTCAGCGGCATCGGGCATGAGATGGGCAAAGTAGTCGCCGCGAATCCGCTCCGCCTCGGCTTCCGCCGCCTTTAAGGGATACTGCCCTCGTTCGGAGAAAAAGAGATCCAAAAAGGCCTTGAGCGCCCTTTCCGTTTCCTGATGCTCTGTCGTCGGCGCATAAAAACCGTAAATCACCTTGCCGTAGCGGTCAAAGACGGACCGGTAGGCCGGAAACATCCTGCGGATGCCTTCGGGCACGTCCAAGTCGGTGCGGACCGGCTCCTGCTTGGCCCAGGCCACCATCTGCCCCTTGCCGACCGAGCGGTTGAGCCAGCGGCAGATGGCCGCCACCTTGCGCCCGTGACCGGGCCGGGACAGCACCTCTTCATCGGGGCTTAATCCCTGCGTGCCTACCACGAGTGCCACCAGGCAAGGCGCGTCTTCCACCGGGAAGAGGACAAAACTCATCCCGCCGTACGCGCCGGAATCAGGATTGGATGGATGAATAAGGCCGGAAAAAGGCACGCCGGTCGAGCCCTTGTTGAAACCGGGCGCGCGGACTTCCACTGACTTTCTCGCTTTGTCCGGGTAGCGGCCGCCGTTGGCGCCAAAGAGGGACAGAAAGGCTTGCTTGTTTTTTTCGCTCCAATCATCGGTCAGCTCGCTGTGGATGATGTCCAATAGTGGTTTCATCGGAAAGCACTCCCTGCGCGGTTTTTTCTATTGCCGATTCCAGCCATCGATGAACGCGATGAACGCGATTAACATGATTAACGTGATTAACGGTTTTTAAAACGGATACGGATATCTGTCTCGTACCCGAGAACCATGTTGTTGTACTCGGTAACGAAGTTGTTCAAAGATGCATTATATCGAGATGGTTCAAATTGATTGATTTCGTGCAAATTCGCTGAAATAAACTGCTCGACATCCCAGATGTCAATTCGCTCTTCCAAACCCATGTACTCCGCCAACGCTTCGGCCACGGGGGCTTGCCGGGAAACCGTGATAATGATCGGCCTTTTTCCCGAATCCAATTCAGCCTTGCATGTTCGGATCAACGCCTCGCTGGGGGATGTGGAGACGTGGAGTGACACATGACCGATGAGAAGGTCGCCGCTTCGGCCTGGTTGCTCATCGGCAATGGAGAAAGACTGGGCAATCTCAGCATTCGGAAGGGCGAGCTTGACGGTCGTTGCAATCAGATGTTGGAGGACGGCGCTGGCATAGACCGATCCGGGATGGTCTCGTTGTCGCTTTTCCGCTTGCTCCAGCAAGTCCCGGATCATTGAGCGCAGGGATTTTCCCGCATCATATTTCAATACCAAGGGGGGAACCGTTTCAACGGAGACATATTTCGGTACTTGCTGAATCCACCAGGCTTCGATCGCCTCCGTATCGGCAAGGTTCTCCTGATGCAAATCATTTAGAAACTTCACATACCGTCGTATCGTATCCATGCTGCCGCGGCTCGTTCGACCGCCTTCTTTCGCCAGGACGCGCGTGATCCCGTAATCGGCCAGGATCTTCTGGACAACCGCCTTGCCTAAACCATGCACCTGACCCTTGTCCGTGATCAGCTCGTTCGCATCAAGGGGAAGCCCTTTTTCCCTGGCTAGTCTGGATACAAACAACACAACAGCGAGTTTCCCTTTGGAAGTGATCTTTTGTTCTACCCTGTACGCTTCCAGTCGCTGCATCAAATCGTTCATAGAAACCTCCGACAGTTCCTGCGATAGTTCTGCAAATCGTGAAGCTTACGTTCAACTCATCATGTAGAGCGAGGGAGGGACATTTATGGGCGTTAAAGCATATTTTTCTCGTAATGGGAAGAAAAATCCTCCCGACATCGCCTTTGCGAATGGCTGTCTTCTGCGTATACATTTTAGCGCTTTTTGAAGATACTCTTGAATATATCTCAAGCTGGTGATGATGCCCCCGGAGAGCGTTCGAGAGCAGGATATCAAGCAAATTATTCGCAAAACGCTAACGAAAGGCTTTACAGGGGAAGAACTGCTTGACGAGCTAACCCATCGATTGACAGAGTACGATGATTTTATCGCCCGCAAGATACAAGGATTTGATCAAGAGATTGCGGAAGGCGAAGACGAGTCGGTTGCACAAAAAGGCAGCAGCCGTATGCCATAAGCGCATACGGCTGCTGTTTTCTCACGCCGACCAGGAGCGAAAATCAACTTGCCGGAGTTCCAAACAGGAGCATCGTGGCCGTTTGATTGATGTGCCCGAAGAGTTGTTCTCCATAGGTGGTGAATCCGACCAGAGGCGCTGGCGAGAACAGTTGGCCATATCGATCAGCCAAGCCTTTTTGCGTCAATTCAAGTGTCCTCAGGATGCAGTTAAATTGAATCATGCCTTGGATGGCGCCGAGCTGGGCTTGGGCGTCTTTGAGCGTCTGGGTTGTATCCGCGATGATATCTTGGCTTTCGAGGATATGAAGCACGGTGCCCTCTTGAATGTTGCAGTAGAACACCATGGCGTCGCCATTCAGTTTTTGGGGACTGCGAACAAAAGGTTCATTATCGAACACGATGCCCACAGGGTTTTTCATGAATCGCTCTTCTAATGTGGCTGAGCCAGGAATGCCGAGGGCTTCGCGATAGGCAATCGCGGCGGGCTTGCCATTGAATTCGAGGACGGTGCGGTTAGCTTCATCGACCTTGTTCGCTGTCAGAACGTGCTCGGTGATGCGGAAACTCTGGGTTTTTACGATTTCAAAAGGAAGGCCGGACTTCAGAATGAGCAGGACCGCTGCGTTGTGGTATACCTTGCCGTTGGCCGCAATCAGGGTTGATTCGAATTTGCCGTCATCTCCGGCTGAACCGCCGACGATGGAGAAGCTTGTATGGCCGAGCAAGGCATCCATCAGGGATTCTTCGGCTTTGCTGAGGCCGTCTACAAGAATTATGCCCACATATTGTTTGAAGTCCAATTCGAGCAAGGGTGCTTGGAAATGAGCTTCGGCACTGGCAAAAACGGGTGTGAGATCAACGCCGGCAGAGAGGTTTTCGATGACAGAGAGATGCGCGTCCTGGACGGCCACATCATCAAAGGCGCCCGCGACGATCGAGTTTGCCAGCACCTTCCCGGAGGCAAGTTCGCCTGCTGTGGTGCAGCCAATGACGATAGCGGAAGGAAAGGCGCGTTCCATTTCCTTCGCGATGGAGGCCATATCATGGTTCGAAGAGGCGAAGAAAATAAGCAGTTTCGGAGATGGCATATCGGGAGTGATTGCGCCGCGGATCTCACTGACGGCATCGGCGATGGATGATTTGAGCGTGTACGTCGATACAATATGTTTCATAAAATAACCCCCCTTCAATTTAGATAGCGACACCGAGTGAGTGGGCGATTTTTTTCACTTTTTCGATGACGGTATGTTCATCGGGCGAAGAGAGGGAATATCTGTCCGGATCAATGCCATTTAATTTGAACTTCAGCATCGCGCTTTTCATTAAGATGGGATTCCCTTTGCCTTTAGCAGAAATCACCTGATCGATCATCATCTTGATCTTCCCAGCCATCGGCAAGCTCCTTTCCAAATCGTAGAAGATTCCGTAATGGCGATAATAGTCTTTAGTGGAAAGTTTTTACCGAACAAACACCCTATTCCTTAATGCATATTGTGATATGCGCGAACAAATGACAGCCCGAGACAAACATCTTTGGCTTTTTTTCGCCGATGACAAACGTTCACGCCACGTTCACTCGTTGGACACAATAGCAGCTTACAACGTGCTTAACGACCCACCTCGATGCTTTTGAGTCTCAAAAGCTCACGCTCATTCGCAAGAAACTGGACGCCTATGGTGTTCAGCATGAAAAAGCATTGAGTTTGGCCGTCAGTGGACAGAAAAGCACCGCCTACGCTGAGTTCTCCAAAAACGCGGTTCCCCTCATGATGGAAGTGAACGCATCGCTCAATGAGTTGGCGGAGTATAAGAGCAAAAAGGCGGACGAGGAAAATAAGCAAGCCCTTGCCGGTAGCGATGCGGCGAAAATGATGATCATCGCCATTACCGTCGTGGCAGTCATCGTTTCCTTGGCGATTGGATGGATGATCTCCCGGGTGATCGCCAACCCGCTCGAGATTGCCACATTGATCTCCCAGGTTTCCGGAAAAACCCGAGAAATATCCACGGCCATCCAGCATGTGACTGGCGGAAGTCAGCAGATCGCCGATTCTGTTCGTGATATCGCCAAAATCAGCAATGACACGACGAAGCAGGCCCAAACCGTCTCCGCAGCGACCCAAGAGCACTCCGCGACGATGGAAGAGATCGCCGCTTCCAGTCACAGCCTTTCTCGCCTGGCGATGGAGTTGCAGGCAAGCCTCCGCCAGTTTACGGTCTAATCTTCAATAGGACAGCCCTGGTTAAAAAATCAGGTTCGCCTCAGATTCCCCCCAAAAAAACGAATGCGATTCGAATACGTTTAAACGTGACCATCAACGAAAATTCGGGGGGATTTAGTTTGACTATTCTAAAAAAACTTACAGTTGGCATTGTAACGGCCGTCCTGGTAGGGAGTATTGGAACCGCCGTTTACGCGGTTTCGGCAGATACCGAGATCCTGCAAGTGATCCGCAGCGTATGGAGCAGCATCTTACCGGGGCACACACAGTCGGCGACGGAAGCCATCGCGAATAAAGAAGCGGAAGCTCGCAACAAGTTGAACCAATACATCGACCGCACGAAAAATGAAATCAACCAAGAGTTACAAGCCTATACCAAGACGAAGGTGGACCAGGCCACAGCGACACTCGATGATCAGGTGAACGCCGTCCAAACACAGATGGAACATGAAAAATCCTCCATCATTGAAAGCCAAAAGCAGGCCATCGACAAAGCGGTCGATCAAGAGCTTGCAAAGCAGCTTCAACAACTCAAGGTGGATATCCAAAAAGACAAGGGAAATTAACAGGTTAGCGGGATATGAAAAAAGGCCACGAACTGTGGCCTTTTTTCATATCTATAAATGTCCAATAAATTCCAAATCTAGAATGCGCGTTTCAGCGCCAAAGTCACAACCGTCCCTTTTCCTAAACCGTCGCTATGCAACGCAATCGTTCCGCCCATTTGTTCAATGATCGCTTTCGCAATGACCAATCCTAATCCCGTACCCCCTTGAATGCGGGTGCTCGATCCGTCGATTTGTGTAAACTTGCTGAATAATTTCGTGATATTCTCTTTTTCAATGCCGATGCCGGTATCTGCAATCAGTATCTTGGCAAATTCCGGTTCAACAACGGCGCTTACGGTGATAGAACCTGATTCGGTGTATTTCATCGCATTATCGATGATGCGCCCGATGACCTTGATTAACTGATGATAGTCCCCTTGGATCTGAATTTCGGCAGCGGGCTGCAACACATGAAAGGCAAGCGGCTTCTTCCGAATCCGGTAAACATGTTGTTGATAAATCTCGTGAAGCAGTTGGGAAAGGGAAAACACCGTTGTCTCCTTCACAAGGCTTTCGCCGGAATCGATTTTGGCCATTTCAAAAACATCGTGAATCAACAAGAGCAGTTGCTCACTGTTTTTGATGATGATGTCGATGAGCGGCCTCCGCTCCTCGCAGGTGCTGAAGTCATCCTGATAGAGGATGTCTGCGAAGCCGACGATGGCGTTCAGTGGGGTGCGCAACTCATGTGAAAAGTTTGCAAGAAACTGGGACTTCAGTTGATTGGCGATCAGCAGATCTTGATTTGTTTGCTCAAGGTTAGCGAGGTAATCGGTGATTTGTTGATTCTTTTCAGTGATTTGACGCTCCAATTGCTTTCTTTCGGATATGTTTCGAATGATGCTTAACAACACCGGTGAGAGGCCGGGCAAGGCGATCTTGGAACTCACCTCTACGGGAAAACAGCGGCCGTCTTTTCTGCGATGCACCGTCTCGAAAAGGATCCCTGTTTCGCTTGCGGCTAACTTCATTTGTTCGTTTAGCAAATCAACTGTTTGGGGGGCGCGCAAGTCACGGATATTGAAGCGCAATAGCTCGTCTCTCGTATATCCGTACTCGATTTCTGCCGCTTTGTTTGCCTCCAGGATGGCGCCGTCTAAGGATACAAAGAGAATGATATCCCTCGCGTGTTCGAATAAAAATTGATATCTCGTCATGGATTCCAGGTAGTCTTTTTTAGCTGAAGAATCGCCCACACCATCCAACTCCCTGCTTGCTGCTTGCTGTTGTAATAATATTTATGAATAATCACGCAATAGCAACCAGAACCCTATTGAATCGTCCTCGATGACAAGCAATCGAGTTGGTTACGACTCTCCGTTATCGGAGTAAGTGATGATATGAAAAGGCAGGTTGCGCAGATCTTCTTTAAACTCTTCCCCGCATTCGATGGCCATTTCGTTTTCATCGCGGCAGCGCCAGTGGACGGTGATGTTCTTTCCCTTGGCCACCGCTTCGTCAAGCAAATGAAACATGTCCAACAGGATCTTGGATGTGCTGCTGTTGAAGTAGACGATGTCGATTTCCATGCGCGCCGCTTCATCCTGTAATTCCGCGATATACTGCTGCAGCCACCGAAAGACTGGCGCGTAGAACTTGGCCGTGTTTTCCGGGAAGGATTCCCCCTCGATCGTCAGAACATGGGCATCGGAATCAAAAAAGATATGGGGCGAGGAGTGCGTTTTTTCTATAAGAAGCTTTTCCATGAAAACGTTCGCTCCTTTATGTAACCATTTTTGCTTTTACGCATCATGCATGACTTAACATGCATGACTTAACCATGTAGATTTTACGCAACCACTTTCAAGCAGAAGAAAGAATGGGCTTCATCGATCCGGTAAAAAGAATACTCGATCGGCTTGCCGGCTCGGCGGGCCATCTCGATCAGGCCGAGTCCGGCGCCCTTGCGCTCTGGCTCGGCTTTTTTCTGCTGGCGCGTCATTTTGTACAAGGCTTTCAGTTCTTCCTTATCGAGGCGACGCAGGAACTCGATCTTCTCGCGCAGTCGATCCACATCGCTGTTGTTGACGCGGTTGCCGCAATAGATGTAGAAGTGGCCCTCTTCGTGGCCGATGATGAGGATGCCGACGCGCAGTTCTTGGTCGGGGTCGATGCTGTGCTTCACCGTTTCCACGGAATGATTCAAGACGTTTTGCATCTGTTCGACGAAGATGGAGAAGACCTTCTGTGACGTCGTAAAACCGGCTTCTTCCAGTTCCATATTCAGGCGCAGCGTCTGACCGATGCCCTCTATCGTCGCTTGCGAGATGGGGCCGCTGTAGCAAAAGATGATGCCTTCCTTTTTGATCTCCTCATGAAAATGATGCAAGTGGAAACTCATCCGCTGTTCCTCTCTTTCAGATTGCCGCAAGTGGAGGCGAAACTACAGCCGAAAGCCAAACATGGTCACATCATCCCGCTGGGTCTGCTTGCCCCTGTACTGTGCGAATGCTTCAAGAATCGCTTCCTTTTGCGCCGCCATGGGGAGATCCTGCAACGATTGGAGGAGTTGCAGCAGCCGGGTTTTGCCAAAGGGAATTCCCTTTACGCCGCCCACCTGGTCACGCAAGCCATCGGTCGTCATATAAAAGCGCATATCCGGCGCAATATCGATGTCATGGTTGGCGAACACCGTACCGGTTCGCGAGGTCTTGTAGCCAATGCTCTCACGGTTGCCGCGGATTTCCCTTGCTTCCGCTTCTAATCCCGAGCCGGAGACGATGTAGAGGGAGAGCCTGGCGCCGGCAAAGGTGAGCCGCCCCTCCGGAGAGACGTAGCAGAGACCGATGTCCAGGCCGTCGTTGGATTCCGTCTCTTCCATGTGCTGCGACAGGGTATGCCGGACGAGCCGGTTCATCTCGCCGAGGATGCGCCCCGGATCGGCCGGGCCGATCTCGTTGACAACCCGCCCCAATGTGGTCGCTGCGATCATGGTCATGACCCCGCCCGGCACGCCGTGTCCGGTGCAATCGACCACCGCGACGAGGAAGCCCTGTTCCTCGGCATGAAACCAGTAGATATCGCCGGCGATGATGTCTTTCGGCAGCCAGATAACCATGTGATCGCGGAGCCGCTCCGCAATCACCCGTGAGGGGGGAAGGATGGCTTGCTGGATGGTCCGGGCGTAGTGGATGCTCTCGACGATCTGCTCGTTCGCCCCTTCCAACTGGCGGAGGCTGTCCGAGAGTTCCTCCGTCCGCTGCGCCACCAGTTCTTCCAATTGTTCCTGCTGGGCCGTCAGCGATGCCCTGGCTGCGGCCAGGTTTTTCGTCATGTCGTTAAAGGTGGTCCCCAGTTGGGAGAGTTCGTCCTTTCCCGCCACCTCGACGGTGATATCCAGATTGCCGGCGGCGATCGCCCGCGTCGCCTGGGTGATCCGGCGGAGCGGTTCAATGACGCTGCGGATCATGTGTCGCAAAAAAGGCAGGATGAGCAGGAGGTAAAAGACGAGCAAGGCGCCGGTGACGGCGAGGGAGATCGAGCGGGACACCTTGTCATTCTGCCCGCTGATGAAGGCGCGCTTGGCGTTGATGTCCTCGATGTCCAGTCCCGATGCGACCCAGTACCGGGTGCCGGGGATCGGATGGGCGAAGGCGAGTTTTTGGCCATAGCCCTTGTCCGGTTTTTTGAAGGTATAGGTGACAAATCCGCCGGTGCGGCTGTTTTCCAATAACTCGCGGATGTAGGCTTTGCCGGCCGGATCCCGGTCGTCGAGACGGTTTGTGCCCTGGAATTCCGGACTTTGCGGATGGACCACGCTCCCCCCGGCATCATCGTAGACAAAATAATAGCCCGACCCGTCATCGTTAAAACGGACAGGGGCGACGGCCTTCCGGATCAGCTCTCTTTGCCGTTCTTCCGACGGCTCGTCCTTCACGATTTGTCCCAGCAATTCGGCCATGGAATGGACGGCCATGCGCAATTTTTCTTTCTGGTCTGCCAGCATCGAGTCTTGGGCCTTTCCGACATTGATGTCGGCGATGTGTCCGATCCCCCACCAGAGCCCACTGCCTATGATGAACAGGGATAAGGTGATTAGGGTTGTCAGGATGTAGATACGTTGGCTGATGGTGAAGTTTCGCAGCATCGGGCGCCCCCCGTTACCGTTATGATTACGGCATTCTGTTCCATTTGAATTCACCGTCGATGAGTGGACTTCCTCTGGAAGAAATAGAAAAGCCCTGGAATCGCCAGGGCCGGATAGGAATTACGCCGGAAGATGCACGGAAAAGGTCGTCCCCAGAGGACTGGTATCGAATTCGATTCTTCCGCCATGCCGGTTGATGATGTTGTACGAAACGGCAAGCCCCAAACCGGTGCCTTCGGCTTTGGTCGTGAAAAAGGGGGTGCCGATCCGATCGACGATGTCCGGCGCGATTCCCGGTCCGCAGTCCGAGACGGCCAGGGTGACATACTGCGGTTCTCGAAGAACGGTCTGGACCGTCACCTTGCCGCCTGCTTGAGTGACATCCAAGGCGTTTTGCACCAGGTTGAGCAGGACCTGTAGAATCTCTTTCTCATCGATGAGCACTTCCGGCAGGGGCGTCAGTTCCAACAGCACCTCTTTGTCGTTTCGGAAGGCGTGCGCCTGGAGCATGGGGAAGATGGTCTCGATCAATCGGTTCAAATCCCGTAACTGCTGGTTTCCCGGTTTCGTCTTCGACAGTGACAAGAACTCAGTGATGATCGCGTTCGCCCGGTCGAGTTCGGAAATCATCAATTCAAAATAAGCGTTGCTTTCGGGGTGCTTGGAACCGAGGAGCTGCAGGAAGCCGCGCACCGTCGTCATGGGGTTGCGGATCTCGTGGCCGATCCCGCCGGCCATCTGGCCGATCAGGTTCAGGCGGTCAAGGCGCGCCATTTCATTGAGCAGTTCCTTTTGTTCCGTAATATCTCGGGAGTAGATTAGCAGCCCATTGCTGGTCGGGTAGAGACGGACACCGAACCAGCGTTTGAACAGGCTCGAGTAGGCCTCGAAACTGTGGGGGCTTTTTTCTGTGACTGCCCGGTGGTATTCCCTGTAGAAAACAGTGTCGATCACAGAAGGGTACAAATCCCACAGGCCTTTTCCCAATAGGTCTGCGCGCGGCTTTCCAAAGATTTTCTCTGCCTCGTCATTTAAATAGGTGAGTCGCCACTCCGCATCGACGGCGAAACACATGTGCGTAATGCTGGACAGGATGGTGGACAGGTTCTCGTTCGACTCTGCCAGTTCCCGTTCGATGCGTTTTCTTTCGGTGATGTCCCGTCCCACACAGTAGACAATGCCTCGCTCGATCTGAGGACTGAGCGACCACGATATCCAGCGGATGGCGCCGTCGGCGCAGATATAGGACACCTCGACTTCTCGGAGTGTCTCTCCCTGAAAAGCCCGGCCGAAGGTTTGCCGAGCCTTTTCGTTGTAATCGGGGTGTACATAGGGGACGACGGAGAATACGGTGTCGAAAGCGACGCGCTCATCGGCGATGCCGAGAAAAAGGCGCAGTTTTCCGTTGTTTCTGACGATGGAACCGTCGCGGGAGATGATCAGGAAAATGTCGGTGGAGAGAGAAAAGAAGTTGGTGATGATTTGCTCCGTGTGGAAACGTGCTGTCCGGTCGATCAGTACGAATAGCAGTCGCGCCACTTCACCTTTTTTATCAAGCAGCGGCGTCAAAGTCCAATCCCAGTAGGTGACGCCGCGTTCCGGATGGGATGCGTAGGTGAAGGGACGGGAAAAAGTCGCATAGACTTGCTTTGTTGCCACGACCTGCTCGAAAATCGATTTTGCCTCTGACGGGTAAAGGTCAAAATGGTTCTTGCCCGGAAAAAACGATACTTCTTTGCCATCGGCCTTGGCGTAGGCTTCATTGACACGGATGAAGCGGAAGTCTCGATCGAGGAGCGCATAACACACATGGGGGTTGTGCATCCATACGTCCAACAAGGCTTCAGAGGCCTCTCTTTGATGATTGCCGAAGATGCAAGGAATTCTTTTTTTCAACCGTCTTTTCTTCACCATATAACGTCCCCTTGTGTATCGGACTGATTCAATACAACATGATAACGCAACAGGGACATATTTTTTGTCGAAAGTTGACCTGCATAGAAATAATATCCCTATTTGTATTAAAGGTCTCACAGTGAGTAAGTACCAAAAAACACTTGGCCGATTATAGAGGAATTACCTCTAGTCTGGTAAAAGAATATGGCATCTGTTGCGCCGTTTAAAAGGTGAACTGGCGCTAAAACGAAAACAAGGAGGGAACCGATTGACCCGTTCCGTCAAGTGGACTGTCCTGCTGCTTTTCTCGTTATTTGGTGCGGTCATTGGTGTGTATTCGATGCACCCGGGGGCCACGCCGGCCGTCGCTGAATCGAAAGACAAGAAGTATGTGGGCGATCAGACCTGCAAGGAATGCCACAGCAAGCAGCACCAGGGTTTTCTAAAAACCTCCCATGCAAAGGCTTTTAAAAGCCTCTCCGACTATCCCCTGGTCGAGCCTGTGGAGTCGATCGAGGTCATCAACACGATATTAAAGGACTTTCCCTATTCGTATCGTTTTGATTTGAAAAGCGATTTAATCAAAGGCGTCATGATGGATCACTATCTGATCGCAGAAGCGCCGAAGGAAGCGAACTTCTACGGAAGCCGCAACAATCCCTACTTCATCGTCGCTTCCTTGCATCCCGAGGCGGAGGGCAAGTGGTCGCTGCGCCCCGCTATACAAGGCGATTTTAATTCTGACGGCATGACCGACTGGGGCGCCTTCAGTTACACCTGCATTGACTGCCACAGCCCAGGTCTCAAGCAAAATGAGCCTGATTTGCGCAGCGGCATCAGTTGCGAATCTTGCCATGGACCCGGGGCCGACCATGTGGCGGCGAAGGAGAAGAAGGGCACCATCTCGGCGAGCAGCGAGGCCTGCCTCAACTGTCACGGCGAAGGAAAACCGCAAGAGGTGAACGGGAAACTCGTCGCCCAGAATCACTATGGCCCCCGCTTCTTCAAGGCGAGCAAGCACGCTCAGGATGAGACGATGCAGGATTGCACCGTCTGCCATACGGCCCACCGGGCCAACGCCGAAGGGCATCTCTTGAAAGCAAACAGCGCCGAGGCGCTCTGCGCCAAGTGCCACACCGATGAGATCAATCTCGATGAAATCATGTGGAAGAATCCCACCGATGCCCGGGGCCACTTCGTCCGCGACCACAGCTTTGGGGCCATCCGTTATGACGACCTCGGCGACAATCCGGACACCAAGCCGGTGGAGATCACCAATCCTGATGTGATCGAGAAATTGAAACAAGCCTATCCGGAGTTAAAGAAGGAGAAATAGAAACGGCCATAGGAAGGGCCGCTGCCTTATGTCGACGCTGACATAGGTCGGCGGCCCTTTTCCTGGTCCCTTTCCAGGTCGCTTAGAGTTATCTTCCGCAAAAGGCCTGCGGAAGTCTTGTCTGGGCTTCCTATAGTTGCGGATGCTCGGGCACATACCGCCCTTCCGGCGGAACGGCCAGGTGGTCGAAGTCATGGGCCAGCCGCCCCAGTTCACCGGCCAGTTTCTCTCCGCGCAGGGGTAGGCCGTGACCGGTGATGACGACTGACGGATGCAACGCTTCCAGTCGACGTACTGATTCCTTGGCTGCCGTCCAGTCTGTCGTGAAATAGGCGGGCGGGCCATGAACCTCTTTTTCCTGATCCAGAACGGCGAGGGCCGATTCCTGTTTGACGGTGGTGAAGGCGTCGCCGGCGATGAGCACCCGGTCATGGTCGCGAAAGAGGGAGACATGGCCGGGGGTGTGGCCGGGCGTATGGATCCAGCGCCAGCCGGAGAGGAAGGGAACGCTTCCGTCACCGGGAAGCGGTTGGATGCGCTTTCTGTAAATTGTCGAATCGGTACCTTTCATTTTGCAGTGAAACGGTCAAGGTCATGCGCCTTTCAAGCAAGATATGGGAAAAGCCCTGCTGCGCTTCGTTATGGAAAACGAAGCGAGCGGGGCTTTTCTAATCACGATACCTGGCAGGTTGAAGGGAAACCTGTAGTTCCCCTAGATACCCTTATACAGCACTTCCAAAAAGGCCTGCATGTACTGGGGCAGATCGGGCGGGCGGCGGCTCGATACGAGGTGGCCGTCCACGACAGCCGGTTCGTCGAACCAGACGGCCCCGGCGTTTTCCATGTCGTCGCGGATGCCGGGGGTGCTGGTGACCCGCCGGCCTTGCAGGATCTTGGCGGAGATCAATACCCAGCCGGCATGGCAGATCTGGCCGATCGGTTTTTTCTGGGCATCCATGCGGCGGACCAGTTCGAGGACGGCGGGGAAGCGGCGGAGCTTGTCGGGCGCCCAACCGCCGGGGACGAGCAGGGCGTCGTAGTCATCGGCGTCGATGTCGTCAAAGGACAGGTCTGCCACCGCCGGCACGCCGTATTTGCCGATGTACTTCTCGCCGGCTTTTTCCCCGGCCAGATGGACGGTCACACCGGCCTCGCGCAGTCGCAGCACAGGATACCAGAGTTCCAGGTCTTCAAAGTCGTGGTCGATCAGTTGCAGCGCCTTCAATGTTCCATTGCGCACAGGAATCCTCCTTCATCAATGTGTTGTCAGATTCCTTCATCGTGATTGCTCAATCATGTTTCTTTTAATGACCAGGGCATTTAAAAGGAAGAAAGACCAGGGCGTTCACCGAAAGGAATCTGCACAAATTGATTGTAATTGAAATCACAATCAATAAAAAGAGGATCCCATATGATTATTGAATTGCAAACTGTGGCTGCGGATCAAACATCGCGGTAGTAGCAGGTGTAGCGACCGAAACAGGTCCCCCGCGATGCCTTTGCTTTTGCCTGAAAGTCCGCTATGTCCAGGGGAGCAGGCGAATCCAGCAGGTCAAGGACACCCTTGACCAGATGCACGCTGGCTGTCTTTTTCTCTAAGGAGCTCTCGCGCCCGACGATTTTCAGGGATGTTACGCCCAGGGACCTGAGCGCCGGCAAGGCGCAGAGTCCGCACATCCCTGTGGGGATGCCGGAGGGGCTTAACTCAACACCGCTGTTTTTGATGCCATGGCGGATCCAATCGCGGTAATCGTCCAGGTGGCCTTCGAAAGCGCGCCGCTCTGCTTCAGACAGTTCCCCCTTTGTGCGAACCAATCGATAAAACCAGATGGGGTTATGACAGAAAGCGCCGCCAAAGGCGTGACAGGCGTGGCAGAAACTCTCCTCGAAGACGCAGCCGTCGTTCAAGAGGAACGCTTCGTACTCCATGTCCGGTCCGGCGGCTTGGATGATCCCTTCCATGGAGGAGAGGGGAAGGTAACGGGGGAAGATGATCCGGGAGACACCGAGGGAGCGGAAAAAGAGGGCGGCAGAACGGTTCAGCACGGCGGCCATACTGCTGACATGGATTGGCAGATCGGGAAGGGCTTCCTTGATGGCGATGATCAGCCCCGGATCAGCGGCAATGACGGCGTCGATGCTGCCGCAGGTTCCGCCAGATACTTCTTTGAGGAGCGTGATCAGGTCAGGATACATCTCCGGCGCATAGGTTGTCTGATTCAGGGCGAGGAAGACGGGAACCCCCAGCCGGTGGGATTGGTCGACCAATGCCTGGAGCGCTGCCGGGCTGTCCAGGTTGCCCTTTCCCGGTTCCCGGCGGTTGATCCATTGATGGCGTCCGGAGCGCTTTAACCATGGGCCGGGTTGCATCCCGCAATACAGTTCTTGGGCGCCGGCGGCGATCAACGGCGCCGTTTCCTCCAGACTGCGAATGGGGGCGAGGATGTTCACGGTTGACCCCTCCCGCTACATCGGTTCGGGCTGAAAGACGATGCGATCGATGCCCGTTGCCAAGGCTTGCTCCAGCCCTTCCCGGATCAAGGGGGCTTCTTGCCGGTAAAAGACGCTGTTGCCTTTTTGGATGAGGACCCAGCGTTCGCTAATGGGAACCTGGTGCGAGATATCGTATAATTCCATCCAGTAGTTTTGACAATGTCGGGGACAAGGGGAAGGGGAAGCCTGAAATTTCTCGTCTTTCTGCTTCCCCAAAGACTCGAATAAACAGATCCGGCCGGTGGCGATGCAGCCGAAGGGGATATACATGGAAAGGGCATAGCCCCAATGACCCATCTGTTCATCAAACCCTTGCGGGAGAAGGTCGACTTCAATGCGCCGGACACCGTAACGGCGCAGCAACGACTGCATGGGAGGCGCAGCGAGGCCGCAGCGCCGGAAATCGGCTGTGATCGGAGAAGATAGGGGCATGCGCGGATCGCGGACCAGTTTGTTCATCAGCCTGCCCAAGACGGGCGTGAAGTGGGGATACTGACAGAAAAGCAGGTGCAGCGTTCCCCAGTCGTTGACGATCACTTCGCAATTTGGGCGGAGGATTTTTAATTCTTCCAATAACAAAAGAGTCCGCTCCAGCCCCGGCTCCGTGACATAAGGGGTGATCAGGGAAAAATCCATGGCCGCTGCACTGGCTGCTTCCACCGCCGCACGGAGCAAATCCGGCGATGGAAGCGCTTTTTCACAGACTTCGGAACCGAAATAGAGCCGGCCAAAACCGCTGAATCCCGGAAAAGCGGTGACCGTCTCACGAATCGCTGACGCTTCCGGAGGCAACCCTTGCCACGGTTCTTGCAGGAGACGCAGATCATGCGCCTGAAGCGCCCATTCCACGGATCGCACCCCATTCCCACCATCACTGCAAAATCAAAACCTTTTCGATGCAGTATACGCGAGGAATTCACTAGGCGCGACGACAAAGAGCCCTGCGACCAACAATAGATCGGTCGCAGGGCTCACTTTCGTTCGGGCAAGTATGTATGATGGGCCTTATAGTTACGGGTCGCCTTCCTCTGTGGCGGGCTCTTCCGTTTCTCCCTGGGCCGCCTTGATATCGGCCACGATTTTCTTCGCATCCTGATAGCGGTCAGAAGCCTGGCGGTTTAAGGAGGAGTTGCCGCCTCTGCGGGCGATGCCGCCGCGGAAGAATTTCATCGCTTCTTCGTAATCGTTGTTTCGCATGGACAGTTCACCCAACAGGATAGAGAGGCGCTGGTCCTGATCGACCGATGTGCTCCGGCTCGTCCCGTAGTAGGTCTGACGGAAGAACTCCAGCGCCTTTTGGGCGGCGAACTGGGACATGGCCTGGTCGCCCACGTCATCATAGAGCCAGGAGATGCGCAGCCATACCTTGGCGATCCGCGAGGGATCGGGCATGCCCGACTGGAGGAAGAAGAGGGTCAGGTAGTAGGCGGTAAAGACCTGATCGACCGTCCGGGGGTGGCTGTACTGGAAACCGAGGCGGGGGAAGGAGAGGCGCACCGGATTCGTCCGGAAACGCTTTTTGACCATTTCCGTCAGTTGACTGTACTCGAAATTGAAGTTGGCGTAGTAGCAGTTGGGGCAGACCCAGATCATGTACCAGAGCGGTTCGAAGTCTTCAAAACGCTGGCGAAAATCAGGGTCGACGCTCTTCAGTTTCTGTTTCGATGAGCGGATGGCTTTGATGTCAAAATTGTGGTTGCAGATCGGGCAGGCGGTTTTTTTGTCAAAGAGGTAGGCGTCATCCTTGACGGTGGTGGAGGCGCTGTATTGGCGGTGGCCTTCGGGGAACAGGCCGGAACCGGCTGCCGCCGGCGAAAGCGGCGCGCCGGGGGCAGCGCCTGCGGAGGGGGTGGCAACACCTGCGGAGGAAGTCGCGGGGCCGGCAGAGGGATTGGCAGCGCCGGCAGAGGGACCAACGGGGCCGGCAGAGGAAGCGGCCCGACCGGCAGGAGAACCTGTGGCGGCAGGGGAGCCCGCTGCGCCAGAGGATGCGGCGGCGAGAGGCTGCCCTTTGGACGGTCCGGTAGCGGAGGCTGCTCCAACCGTCGGCGATGTTGCAACGGTGGATGGGGAGGGCGCTTCGGGATGGGTACGCCGGCCCTGTTTGAGGTGGCGCAGTTCCTCGTTGAGCTGCCGGATGCGGGAACTCATCCCTTTCATGATTTTGAAGACCAGCTTCGGCTGACGGGAGAAGATGGATTCAAAGTTGCCCTGGTTGATGGCGAGCAGGATCACCTTCTCCAGGGCGCGGATGGAAGCGCTCCGGGGCAGTTCTTCCAAAAGAGACATTTCGCCAAAAAAATCTCCCGGCCCCAAGGTGGCGACGGCGATGGGAAAGCCGTCCACGGAGTGGATGAACACCTCCACCTGGCCGGTGAGGACGATGTACATCTCCTGACCGGCGTCGCCTTCCTGGAAGATCACCTCGTCGGCTTCAAACTCTCGCAGATGACCGGCCTGGGCCAACTGACCGATGGCTATCAAACATGCAACCTCCCCAGTACCTGAATTGGGGATATCATCCTCGGGAATCTATGAGATTGAAAACGATGGGACCTATGGGACTGAGGTCCTGAAAGTGCCCAACTACTTCTTCAACGGTCGAAAACAATCCTGCTGAAAAAACGTAAAAAAAACTCCCGACTTCCCCTGTCTTGTCGGTGGGCAGGAGGCTTTGGTTGCTTGTGAGATTGTCGTATAATGGACAAAACTGACGATTTTCTTGAGAGGGGAATTTTCCATGCGTGTCAGGGAAGCCATCCAACAGCGCCGGGCCGTCCGGGTCTATAAAATTGATCCTGTTCCCGTAGAGGCGCTGCAACAAATGCTGGAGAGCGCCCGCCGCGCGCCAAGCGCTATGAACCTGCAACCCTGGAAGTTTATCGTCGTCACCGATGCCGCGCTACGGGAGGCGCTGAAGGAAGCCGCCAGCGGGCAAAGCCAGGTGGCCCAGGCGCCGGTTGTACTTGTCTGCTTGGCTGATCCGGCAGCCTGTGACCGCATGGTGGCCAAGATGGAGGCCTATGCCACGAACCCGGCGTTGCCGGCGCCGATGCGGGAGAGTTTTCTGGAACGGCGAATCCCCTTGCGCGATAACGCTCAGGTCCGCCGGACTGTCGCGGCACTGAACAGCAACATCGCCATCGCCTACCTGACCCTTGCCGCCAAAGATTTGGGACTGGACACTTGCTGGATGACCGGTTTTGAAGAAAGCAAGGTCAAGGCGATCCTGGGTGTGCCTGAATCGATGCAGGTGGCCGCGCTGTTGACTGTGGGTTATGCGGCAGAACCTGTTCCGGCTGCCGAAACAGAACGATTGCCCTTGGCGGATATGGCATTTAGCGAACGATTTGGACAGCCTTTTCCCGGTGGTGCGCGGGAATGAATTTCGTCCCGTTACGCAACAGCGCAGCCGCTGAAACATGGTACCTACCGGCGCGGGTGAACATCGGCGCCATCGTCTACGAGGGTGAGGCGGTGATCATCGACACGGGCCTGGAGGCCCAGTCGGGGAAGCGGATCTGCCGGCTGGCCAAGGAAGCCGGCTGGCGGATCGTGGCGATCATCAACACCCATACCCATGCCGATCACATCGGCGGCAACAGCGCCATCGTCGAACAGTTCGGTTGCCCCGTCTATGCGCCCGATCTGGAGCGGGATTTTGTCAAGCATCCGATCTTCATGGCCTACTTCTTGATCGGCGGCGTCGCCCCTTGGCGAGAAATCAACAACAAGTTTCTCGTCGCGCCCGCTTCCACCGTCACCGCCGGGCTAAAGCCCGGCGCCTTTCCCTGGCCGGGCCGGGCGGCAGGCCCCGAACTGACCCTGATAGACCTCGCCGGCCACACCGGCGGGCAGATCGGCGTCGCCTGCGGCGATGTCCTCTATGCGGGAGACGCCTTTCTTGGTCCCGATGTGTTGGAATTGCACGGGATTCCTTTCAACGTGGACATCGAAAAGTACCTGGCCTCCCTCTCGCGTATCCGCCGCTCTACATACGCCACCGTGCTCCCCTGCCACGGCGCGCCCCTCGATCGGGACGCCCTCGAAGAGGTCCTTCAGGTCAACGAGCAGCAGGTGATGGCACTGGTCGACGATGTATACGCCCTGCTGGAAGAGCCTTGCGAATTGGAGACGCTTGTGGCCGAACTCTGCCCGCGCGCCGGCAAGGAGGTCGCCTCTGTGGGGAGCTTTTTCCTCTACCGGTCCTCCATCCAGGCCTATCTGACTTTTCTGCACCAACAGGGCCAAGTGGAGACGGCGATCCGCGACAACCGGCTTTTCTGGCAACGGAGCGAAAAAAGGGTGTCTCGGTAAGGGCACTTCAGTCACCCAACGACAAGACCTTTCGATCAACAAAAGCGGATAAGACAAAGGCTGCGGAAGCGTGGGTCCAACGCGTTTTTTTCACGATCCGGCAGGATAAGCGATTAAAAAAAAGAATGATATATTGAATACAACCCCGGGAGGGATCCCAATGAAAATCCTGGTTGTCGATGATTCCATCGTCTATCGGACCCAAATCGTCAAGCTTTTGCGTGATAACCTTCCAGAGGCTGACTTCATCACAGCAGGAGACGGCGTGGCGGGTCTCGAGAAGTTTGTAGAGGAAAAGCCGGATGTGACACTGCTTGACCTGCTTATGCCGGGCATGAACGGGCAAGAGGTATTGAAAAAGATCAAAGAGGTCAACCCTGAGGCCCGGGTAATCGTCCTGACAGCCGATATCCAGAAGTTTATCGAGGTCGAGGTGCGTGAACTGGGGGCCTGGACCTTTTTGCACAAACCGATCACCCGCGAAAAGGCGGAACAGGTAGCCCAATTGATCAAGGGGGCATGACCGATGCTGTCGCCGCTTCAGCAGGACGCCCTCAGAGAGTTTATGAATGTCACCATCGGACAAGCAGGCAGTGTCCTCTCGGAGATGGTGAATCAAAAGGTGCGCTTGGAGGTTCCAGAGGTCTACCTCTTGCAAAACCTTCAGGAGACGGAGGAGGGAGAACGGCTCTCCGGATACCTGACCGGACATGTGGTCTCTTCGGTGTTGCGCTTCGAGATCGGGTGCAACGGCGTCGCGCGACTGGTCTTTCCGAGAGAGAAGGGGAAACTGCTCGTCAATCTCCTTCTCGGCGAAGAACTGCTGTTCAGCGGAGAACCTGGTGACAACGGCTTTTCCGAGACAGACACAGACGCTATGAAGGAAGTCGGCAACGTGTTGCTCAACGTGATCGTGGGCAGCCTGGGCAACCTGCTGGAGACGCGCATCGAGTACTCCCTGCCGGAGGTGGAGTTCCTCTATCTCCGTGAAGGAGAACAACGCCCCGTTCTCTGTAGCGGCTACTACACCCTCGTCATCCGCAACACCTTTGTTGTGGGCGACACTCGGATTGAAGGCGCCATTTTCGTCATGTTGTGCCTCGATTCCGCTGCTCAACTGCTGGGGAAAATTGACGAATTGCTGGTGGAGTTGTATGGCTGAACAGAATGCAGAGCAGACGGCCCAAGGGACTGCAGAACATGCTGCGGAGCAGCCTGCAGAACAGATCAACGGACAAATCGCCGAACTGCGAGCCCATGCCCTGGCGAATGCCGACATGGGCATTGCCGTTCTTGACGAAGAGTACCGGATCCTCGTTTGGAACGTCTGGTTGGAACGGTTGACAGGAAAAAAAGCCGACGAGGTGCGAGGGAAAAAGCTGGTGGAACTCTTCCCGCGCTTCAACCACAATGTCTTTCGCCCCATCTTTGAGCGCGCTTTTTTTGACGGACAGAACCGTTTTTTTTCCGGCGCCTTTCACCGGTACTTCTTCCCGCCGGCTGATGGGTCGCTCCTGCCGTACATACGTCAGAACATGCAGGTTCAGCCTGCGCGCATCGGCAACCGGCGGTATGTGCTGATTCAAATCACCGATATCACCCGCCAGGAACTGCGCGTTCACCAAATTAAGGGGCTCATCCGGGAACTGAAGCTCGCCAAGGAGGAATTGAAGGTTTCCCGGGAGATGGCCGTTGTAGCCAACCGGGCCAAATCGGAGTTCCTGGCCAACATGTCCCATGAGATCCGCACGCCGATGAACGCGATCCTCGGTTTTGTCGACCTTACTCTGGCGACGGAATTGAACGCCGAACAGTCGAAGTATCTGGGCATGGTGAGATCGGCGGCCCAGTCGTTGATGCGGCTGCTGGAGGACGTCCTGGATATTTCGAAGATTGAGTCGGGACAACTGGCCGTGGAACACCAACCTTTTTCCCTCGTCTCGGTGCTGCGGAGCGCCGTCGATCTCTTATCGGTCAAGGCGAGTGACAAGGCGCTGCAACTAAAGTACCAGATCCCGGCGGGAGCGCCGGAAACCCTCGTCGGCGACGCTAACCGGCTGGCCCAGGTCCTGGTGAATCTATTGAGCAACGCCGTCAAATTCACCGACGCCGGGGAGGTCACCCTGGGGTTCGATATCCTTAAACAGGATCACCGCCATATCTCCCTGCGGTTCTTTGTGCGGGATACTGGGATCGGCATCGACCCCGATCGGCTGGAAGCGGTTTTTGAAAAGTTTTATCAGGTGGACAGTTCGTCCACACGCCGCTTCGGCGGGAGCGGATTGGGCCTGGCGATCGTCCGTCAACTGGTGGAGAACATGGGTGGTCGCGTCTGGGTGGAAAGCGATCTGGGAAAAGGCAGCACTTTTTATGTCACTTTGCCCTTTGGCGTTGCCGCGCCGCAGCATGACCTGTTCGATGAGGATGTGAGCGAGGGAGATATGGGTCTAGGGGAGAGCGCCGTGGACGACGCAAGAGGCGTCCACATCCTGCTCGTCGATGACGATGTCTTTAACCGGACGATTATCGGCGCATGGATCCGCCGTTGGGGCTATACGCTGCGCGAGGCGGCCAACGGCAAAGAGGCGCTGGCCGCCCTGGAGGAAGAGCGCTTCGACCTGATCCTGATGGACGAGCAGATGCCGGGGATGAGCGGCATTGAAACAGTGGCCCGGATCCGGGCAAACCCCCGTTGGGAAGGTCTTCCCGTGATCGCCGTCACCGCCAACGCGATGAAGGGCGATCGGGAGCGTTTTTTGGCGGCAGGGATGAATGACTACCTGTCTAAGCCCTTTACCCCTGCCGACCTGCTGCGTGTGGTCAAAGTCTGGGCATTCCGGGAGAGGGAGAGGGAGGGGGAATAACCCTGCATGGCCTGCGGGATGGCCGAACTCCAGCAATTGATTTCGGAGAGAACGGGATGGCGTTTCGACCAGTCCCGCCGGGACAACCTGTTGCAGGCGCTACAGGCGCGGATGGCGGCTTGCGGGGTTGCCGATTTTGACGGCTACTACCTTTTGCTTCTCGACAAGGGGTCGGCGGGGATGGAAGAATGGCGACGGCTGATCGACGCTGTCACCGTGGGGGAGACCTTCTTCTTCCGTGATCGCGGTCAGTTCGCCTTGCTCCGTGAGCGCATCCTGCCTGCGCTGTTTGCGGAGCGGGGGGATAAGAAGGTGCTTCGCCTCTGGAGCGCCGGCTGTTCCACCGGCGAAGAGGCTTATTCCCTGGCTATTCTTGTCGATGAACTGGTGGGAGCGGCGCCGGGGTGGATGATTGACGTCATTGGCACCGATATCAACGAAGAGGCCTTGCGCATCGCTCGCGCGGGGCGTTACAGCGAATGGTCGCTGCGCGCCACCGGGCCGGAACGGCGGCAGGAGCGCTTTCGACGGGTCGACCCTGGACGCGGGAGAAGCGCTGGGCCGGTGTGGGAGGTCGATCCCGCCATCCGTTCCGTTGTTCAGTTTCACCGGTTGAACCTGCTTGACGGGCCGCTGCCCGACCGGTTCGCGCCTGTTGCGTCGACAGATCTGATCATCTGCCGCAATGTCTTCATCTATTTTCGTCCGGAAGCGATCCGGCAGGTCCTTGCGGACTTCTTTCGATGCCTCAATCCCGGCGGATTTTTGCTGACCGGTCACGGTGAACTGCTCGGGCTGGAACCGGGTCAGGCGCCATTCCCTTTTGACCCTCTCGTTTTTCCGGAGGGACATATCTGGCAAAAGCCGGTGAATCCGCCGCCGGCGCCTTCCTCACGAGGGTTTTCCACTGCTGCGATCACACAAGCACCGCGCAAGCAACCCTTACAGGGCGCGCGACCGGCGCAGCGGCTGCAAAACCGGCCTCCTTTCCAACCGCTGATTCCTGCGATGCCCCAAACGTCGCAATCGGGACAAACACCGCTTCCGCCCCGTGGCCCTTTGCCGCAGAAGCCGGCAAGCGCAACTGTAGGGAGTGAAGCGCCGGAACCGGGTAACCTCGACACGTGGATGGACAAGGCCCGTGATTTTGCGAACCGGCGCGAGCACGACCGGGCAGAGGCCTGTTGCCGGGCTATCATCGCGGTCAATCCTCTCTATCCGGAAGTGTACTACCTACTTGGATTGATTCGACTCGAACAGGGCGACTGGCCAGGCGCCCATGCCTTTTTTCAAAAGGTGTTGTTCCTGGCGCCCGATCACGGGCCAGCCCGCATGGAGATAGATCATGTCCGCCTGCTGTTGAAGGAGAATGACCAATGAGGGGGAACGAAAAGGCGCCCGTCGCCTATATGATCCTGCCGCATCAGGGACAACGCTACGCCGTGCCGACTGTCGCTGTGCGCCAGATCAGTAACCTGCCCTATTTGCAACCGGCGAAGGAGTATCCTTCCCCGGTGGTCGGTTTGCTCCACTGGCGGGGTCGGGTGATTCCGGTGCTCGACCTGAACCGGTGCCTGGGTCGTGGCGACCGGCCCATGTCCCTGACAGACCGGTTGGTGATCTTAGAGGCGGAAGGAAAACACTTCGGCCTCGTTGTCGAGGACTGCTGCGAAATGCGCGAGTTTTCTGACGAGGAACTCGACCTGCCGGACACCTTCCGCGGGGCGTCACGCTTTCCTTCCTATATGAAACGGACCTTTTCTGATCGGGAGGGACTCTGCTTCATCATCGATCTTCCCCGCCTTCTGGCGGAAGCTGTCGACGAGGCGAATCGGCTTGAAGAGGGCCAAGCTCCCGATGATGGGACGAGAGCATCCAAATCCTGGACGGCGGAGGAACGCCGGATCCTGCTGACACGGGCGCGGGAGTTGCTGCGGGGAAAGGGAAAGAGCGGAGAAGAAGGAACGCGAACGGGGGCTGTCGTCGTCATCGGTCAAGAGCGGTTTTGGATCGACATCCACTTCGTGCGTGAGTTTGCCTCGGCCGACCCCCTGATCCCCATCCCCTGCACGCCGCCTTTTGTGGCCGGTGTCAGCAAGCTGCGAGGGCAGCTGATCACCGTCTTCGATCTTCGACCACTGATTGGCGCCGCAAAGGAACGGCTCTCGCGGGAGACCGGGAGACTGGTCGTGGTTGAGGCGGAAGGCGTGCTGGCCGGACTGCTCGTAGAAGAGGTGATCGATGTCGTCCCGATCCGCCCCGAGAAGGTCCGCCTCTCGCCGCTGGCGTTGCAGACGATCCCGGAAGAGTATGCCGGCGGGGAAGTCCAATTCGCGGAAAAAGCGAGGGCAACCATCCTAGATGTGGCTCGCATCCTGAGCAAAGGGGACTTGGTCATCCAGGAAGAGGTATAGCTTTCGGAGGGGCACGGGTTCCAAGAAAAGCAACCAGTTGCAGGAGGTCTACGGGCTCCGTAAGAGGCACAAGAAGCGGTTGAGCATGCTGTGATGATTGCAGAAAGGAGGGACTCGGCGGATGAAGTTACAAAAAAACCTGCGCGCCAAGATTTTCGGAGGATTTGCCCTGCTCTTTGTATTCCTGGCTGGACTTTTTGGCGTTGATACATACCTCGCCTTCCGGGTCATCGGATTTCAGGATGAATCCTTAACCCAGCAAAAAGAGGCCCAGTTCATGCTAGAATTGGAGAATGCCCATCTGGTGTGGATGAATGATCTGAAAGAATCCTTGCTGACGGAAAAATCCTTTACGGGGATCCTGGATCATACGAAGTGCAAACTGGGCACCTGGTATTACGAGTATACGACCACAGCCGAGTACCAGCAGATGTCGCCGGAGATGAAGAGTGTTCTTAAAGAACTGGAAGAGCCGCACCGCTTGCTCCATGCCTACGGCGCAGAGGCAGCGGCGCTGATCAACAGCGGTAAGCTCGATGAAGCGGAAAAGGTCTACCGGCAGAAGCTGACACCGGTGACCGACAAGACCTACAGCCTGCTCCGGGAACTGATGAACGACAACCTGACCCGGTCGTCGGCGTTGACCAAACAGGCGGAAGCGGAACATGAGAAGGTGATCCGTCTCTATTTCATCATCAGCGTCGCCGGCATGATTATCGCCGGTCTGACGGCCGCCTATCTCTCCACAGGCATCGCCCGGCCCATCCAGGCGACGATTGAGACGATCGCCACGACGACAGCCGAGGTGGCGGCGTCGGTGGAACAAAATGAACGGACGGCCATCTCGCAGTCTTCGTCTGTGGCGGAGATCACCTCGACGATGGAGGAATTGCGCATCTCCTCGGATCAGTCCTTTCAACAGGCGCGGCGCATCGCCGACAATGCGCAACTGTCGGCCCAGGCGGCTGTTGGCGGCATGGGAACCGCTGAGGATACGGCGCGGGAGATGCGGGAGTTGAAGGAGAAGGTCAACTCCATCGCCGTGCAGATGCTGAACCTGAGTGAACAGGTGGGCCAGATCGGCGCCATCAGCGGCACCGTCAAGGAACTGGCTGATCAGACCAACATGCTCGCCCTCAACGCCGCCGTGGAAGCGGCAAGGGCCGGCGAGCATGGCCGCGGTTTCGCCGTCGTTTCCGCCGAGATCCGCAAACTGGCCGATCAGAGCAAAAAGGCCTCCCAGCGGATCGGCGCCATCGTGGGCGAGGTGCAGAAGGCCACGAACACGACGGTGATGGTGACCGAAGAGGGTACGAAAAAGGTGGACGCCACCGAACGATTCACCTTGCAGACGGTGGAGGCTTTCGGCGGGCTGCACCAGAGCATGGCGGAAATCTCCCATTATATCCAGCAGGTGTCCCTGAATCTGCAACAGCAATCGGAAGCTGTCTCCGGCGTCACATCGGCCATGGAGGAGATCCTCCGGGGCACTAAGGAGACCGCGGCTGCCATCAGCCAGACGAAGAGCGGCATGCAGAACCTGAACAAAGTGGGGATCATGCTGAAAGACATGGTGTAGGACGAGGGTGGGGCAGATGCGGATCGGCGACGATGAACTGCGCGAACTGTTCCAGATCGAATCGACGGAGCGGTTGGATCGCATGGAAGCCAATCTGTTGCGACTGGAAGAGGCGGGCGCCGAACCGTCCCTGCTGACGGAACTGTACCGGGACGCCCACAGCCTCAAAGGCGCAGCGCGGTTGGTCGAACAGACAGATATGGAGCGCCTCGCCCATCAGTTGGAAGACTGCTTTGATCAGGTGAAAAGCGGCGAGATGCCTGTCACGCCCGTCTTGGTGACGGAACTGGAAGTATGGCTCGATAGTCTTCGGAAGATGGCCTACCAGGCGGTGACCGGTGATGGGGCGCTGGATGTTTCTCCGGATGATGTGATATCAACGAATCGGGAATCGGATACACCCGCTGACAGGGCGTGCCAATCGCAGTCGCATTCATATGAGAGGCCGTCGATAATGCTAGAAGCCCTGGCAGAAGCAAATCCGTCAACCGATCCGTTGATAGAACCTCATACGCCGGCGGGGCAGAAGGCATTACGACGGGCGCCTGTCGAACCGTCCCCCTTACGGGAACCGGAGAGCTCCGCCGACGCCCGTTTCGAAACGGTGCGCATCGCCACAGCCCGCCTCGATGACCTGCTCCAAGAGACAGGGGAACTGACAGTCGTACAGCGGCGAATCGAGGACCGCGCGCAGCAGTTAGAGCACTTGATCAGTTCCCTGGAGGAGGTGGCGATTGGAACATCGTTCCTCCATGACGGCCGCGGCGGCGTCGCTTCATCGCTGTTGCGCGGTCGCTTCACCCAGTTGATCCGGGACTTCTCTGACCTGCACAAACTCCTATCGACAGACACGGAACGCCTGTCCTATATCGCCCACCACCTGCACGAAGAGGTGCGGGACATGCGGCTCATGCCCCTGAGCATCCTCTTTGGCCAGTTTCCCCGGCTCGTGCGCGACCTGGCCCGCGATCAGGGAAAGGAAATCCGCCTCGAGATCAGCGGCGACGACATCCTGGTGGATAAGTTGATCCTAGAACAACTGAAAGATCCGCTGGTCCACCTGATCCGAAACGCCATCGATCACGGCGTCGAAAGGGCAAGCCGCCGGCGGGAACTGGGCAAGCCAGATTTGGCGACGATCCGCCTGGCGGCGAGCCAAACGGAGACCCATGTGCGCATCGAGGTGGCCGATGACGGCGCCGGCCTCGACGCAGCGGCCATCCGGCGCAAAGCCATGACCCTGTCCTTGCGCAGCCGGGATGAATTGGAGGCCATGACAGCGCAACAGATCCAGGCGCTCGTTTTCGAATCCGGCTTTTCCACCCGCTCTGTCGTATCCAACATCTCCGGCCGGGGAATCGGTCTGGATGTGGTCAAGCACACTGTGGAAAAACTGAAAGGCATGGTGCAGATCCATTCGGCCCCCGGCGAGGGAAGCACATTCCGCCTCAAACTCCCCCTCTCGTTGATGACGACGGCCATTGTCGTCGTCAAGGCCGGGCGCTATTATTACGGTATACCGGCGGAGTGGGTGACCAACCTGATCCGCATCTCCACCAGCGACATCTATAAGAGCGGCGGCGCCCCGACGATCCGCTACGAAGGCCAGCCCATCTCGGTGGCGGAACTGTGGGCTCTGCTGGAACTGGACGCCCCTACGCTGAAGCCGACTGGCGAACACCGGTTTTGTGTCGTCATCTCCACGGGCGAGACGGCCGACAGCCTGGCGCTGATCGTTGACGCTTTCATCACCGAAGGCCAGGTCATCGTCAAGCCATTCTGTCCCCTGCTCAAACGGGTGCGCAATGTGCTCGGGGCGACGACCCTGGGGACTGGGGAGGTTTGCATGGTCCTCAACCCCCACGACCTGATCCGCACCGTTCGCAAGGGCGGCGGGCGAAAAATCCCCGACCCGGTTCCGCAGGCCGCGAGAAAGCCCAGGGTGTTGCTGGCCGACGACTCGATCACCACCCGGGTGCAACTAAAGCGCATTGTGGAGAGCGGCGGTTACGAGGTCGTCGCCTGTGTCAATGGCGCCGAAGCCTGGAAGCGCCTGCAGTTGCGGGATGTGCAGGCCGTGCTCAGTGATGTGGAGATGCCGGAGATGGATGGTTTCGCCTTGACCGAGAAAATCCGCCACTCCCCGTCGCTCAAAGACCTCCCGGTCATCCTGATCACCTCCCTCAGCCGTGATGCCGAACGGCAGCGGGGCGTTGATGTGGGGGCTGACGCCTATATCGTCAAATCATCCTTCGACCAGGAGTTTCTGATGGAAACCTTGAGACGGCTCATCTAGCCGGGGTCGGGAGCAAGTAATGGAGGCGGGCATGAAGAAGATCCGCGTGGTCCTCGTAGACGATTCGCCGGTGGCGCTTTTTGTACTGAAGAAGATCCTCTCCCGGGCTGAACACATCGAGGTGGCGGCAACGGCGACAGACGGGCGCCAAGCCTTGGCCTTGATCCCCATGGTGGATCCGGATGTGGTCTGCACCGATTTGCACATGCCTGAGATGGATGGTCTCGAATTGACGCGCCGGCTGATGGAGGAGTTCCCGAAGCCGATCATGGTCATGAGCGCCGTTGACGGCAACGCCGAACGGACCTTCCAGGTCCTCCAGGCAGGGGCGCTCGAGTTTGTCGACAAACCGGCCGGATTGGCCGAAAAGGCACTGAACGACAAGGCGAAGGAGATCATTGATAAGATCAGCGTCCTGGCCGGGGTCAAGGTCTTTCGCCGGCGTAACCGGCAGCCCCAAATGCAATCACCGCTGGGACATGGGCAGCCGATCGCTGCCCCGGCTGTGATCGGCATCGGCGCCTCAACAGGCGGACCGACGGCCTTTACGGAGATCCTGCGCGAAGTCATATTCGATGTTCCTGTGCCCATTGTGGCTGTCCAGCACATGGCTGCCGGCTTCATGAAAGCCTTCGTTCATCACCTGAACGGATTTTCCCGGATCGAGGCGAAACTGGCGGAAGACGGAGAGAAGATGCGCCCCGGCCGGCTGTATTTCGCTCCTGAAGATTTTCATCTCGAGGTTGAGCGGGGCGGTTGCCTGCGCTTGACTCGATCTGCCCCGATGGAGGGCCACCGGCCGTCGGTCGGCGTCCTGTTGGCGTCGCTGGCGCGCCAGTACGGAGCTGACAGTTGGGGCATCCTGCTGACAGGGATGGGTAAAGACGGCGCCACCGCCCTCAAGGCTATCCGTGACGCCGGCGGCCTCACCATCGCCCAGGACGAGGCCAGTTGCGCCGTCTACGGCATGCCCGGCGAGGCAGAAAAAATCGGCGCCGCCTGCCGGTTCATGACGCCGCGGCGGATCGGTCAACTGCTGGCCGGGCTGGGGACGAATAAACGATAACGGAAAAATAAAAAACCGACCCATGTGGGGGCGCCGGCTGCTGACGAAGTCAGTGGCTTTTTTTCTGTTTTAAGGCGGAGTTAAGGGCCGAATAATAAGGCGCCGAAAACCCAATAGACTTGTGTGAAGAGCAAGAGCAGCCCGTTGGAAAACATCCCCCATCTTGAATAGGCATCCTTTCCTTTGCGGTATCCCGCATAACCTGCCGCCAATCCGATGGGACTCAAAATAATAGGAAAGAAAACGGCCAGGCGAAGCGGCGAGGTTAGACTGAGTGGCAAAGGCTGGAGGAAGAAATTTACTATCAGCAATCCGAGCATTCCGGCAATACCGACGGATATATAGCCCCAAATCCTGGTTCTCATTATTATCACTCCCCTTAACGATACCCCTTAACTATGCCTTTCCTTCGGGATTGATTTCATTCGTGATATCCATCCCGGATTCCTTGCGATTTTTCGTTTTTTTCCATTCCTGTAAAGAATAAAACATGCGTCCTCCTTGCGTAATGACAGGATGGCAGGAAAAACTAAATGGGACGCGCCGGTTATGCCGGGCACGCGGGGGATATGCCGGGCATGCCGGATACACCGGACATGTCGGACACCTCGGACACCTCGGACACGCCGGGTTTCCGGAAATAGCAAGGAGGTACGCGGATAGGATGTTCTCGCAAAAACTACAAGATGAATTAAATGAACAACTAAAGCACGAACTGTTTTCGGCCCACCTTTACCTCGCCATGGCTGCCTACAGCGCCGATCAGGACCTGAACGGCTTTGAAAACTTCTTCAAGGTCCAGGCCGAAGAGGAACGATTCCATGCCATGAAGTTCTTCGACTTCATCAACGAAATGGGCGGGAGGGCGGTGCTCAAAGGTCTTGATGAGCCGCAGAACGAGTACGCCTCGATCCTGGACGCCTTTGAAAAGAGCTATGAACATGAGCGGTTTGTGACAAAACGGATCTACACCCTGATGGACCTGGCCACCGATGAGCGTGAACACGCCACCATCAGCTTTCTCCGCTGGTTCATCGATGAACAGGTGGAGGAGGAGGCACTGTTCTCAGGTGTAATCAAAAAGCTCCGCTTCGTCAACAACAACCCGAGCGGACTGTTCATGCTTGACGCGGAGATGGCGAACCGGACCTTCACGCCGCCGGCGGGAGAAGCATAGGGGTATAGGAAAGAAGCGTTAGGAGCTTCAAGGGTAAGGTTTAAGGGGGATAACAGGGACGCATGGAACCCATGGAGAAATCTTTTTTCGGGATTTCTCCATGGGTTTTATTTCATGGGAACCCAATCGTCTCCAGATTCGTCTAAACTGTGAAACCGTCGAAGAAATCAGAGGAGGGGAAGGGTTGGAACGCATTTACGAAAAAAAAGAGCAGGCGCTGATCGTCATCCCGCTCGTCATCGTGTTGCTGTTGGGAATCGCCTATATGGGTGCTCATGCCTTTGAGAGAAATGTTATCTACAATCTGGTCTTGAATGTCGTCATGATCGCGATATGGATGTTGCTTGCCCTTTTCAACTGGCTAGTGTTGCCGGGAGAAGGAAAAAGAAAAATCGCCGCTTCTGTCGCCTTGTCCCTTGTTTACTTCATCCTCTTTTTCTTCATCACAAGCGCCATTTTGCCCAAAGTGCGCCTGTTCGGTATCAGACCGGGTTATGGTCTCTATTCCCATGAGTCGATCCGTGTAGGCGTGTACTTGATTTGGGCGCATCATTTTATTTTGTTGCCTCTGTGTACATTCTTTTTTAGCATTATTGTTAATCGCAAAGAAGCTTTTAATGAAAAGTAGGCCAATTTACAACAATTTCTAAAATGTTATTCTCAACGGAGCCGCGTATTCATTACGCGGACGGATTTTTTTGTCCAAAACTAGGCATGGCTTAATAAATTCTTCAACGGAGCCACACCATACGGCGTGGATGGAATCACCTACCGGTAGCTACGGTAGTCAGCTTATTCTCACTTCAAAGAAGCCACGCTTTACGGCGTGGATGTAGCGTTCCTCCGGTATCCCCGGTACCGAGACATCCAAGAGCTTCAACGAAGCCACGCCTTGCGGCGAGGATGTAACTGCTCCAGATGGTTGACCGGGGAGCTATGACGCCGCTTCAACGAAGCCACGCCTCACGGCGTGGATGTAACCCAAGAAAGCGCCGATACCCCGAGGACGTGGATCTTGCTTCAACGAAGCCACTCCTCACGGCGTGGATGTAACCCTCTTTTGCGGCGTCACCCACCTTGTCTAGGTTGCTTCAACGAAGCCACGCCTTGCGGCGTGGATGTAACCCCCAAGCCACCCAAGGTCGGCGGCGTCATCGTCGAGCATCAACGAAGCCACGCCTCACGGCGTGGATGTATCATATGCCGTATCCATATTGGGCACTTGCATATATGCTTCAACGAAGCCATGCCTCACGGCGTGGATGTAACTGTTTGACCGGTCTTTTCCGAAGACCCATTTGCAGCTTCAACGAAGCCACGCCTTACGGCGTGGATGTAACCCGATCCGCGCCGCACTTTGCCGGCCCTTGGGAATGCTTCAACGAAGCCACGCCTCACGGCGTGGATGTAACCCTGCCCAACCTGCGGACAGGACATGCCAGAGGAGCTTCAACGAAGCCACGCTTCACGGCGTGGATGTAATCGAAAGCGCAACAACGCGGGGAGGACAAACCGCTGCTTCAACGAAGCCACACCTCACGGCGTGGATGTAACTATCCGTAGCGTGGGAGGGCTGCTTCCGGCATCATGCTTCAACGAAGCCACACCTCACGGCGTGGATGTAACTATCCGTAGCGTGGGAGGGCTGCTTCCGGCATCATGCTTCAACGAAGCCACGCCTCACGGCGTGGATGTAACTATATTTTCTGACCCTCTTGAAGGCGTTTTTCAGGCTTCAACGAAGCCACGCCTCACAGCGTGGATGTAACTGACGGGCACATCGCGTTTTGTCTCAATTGCACAGCTTTAACGAAGCCACGCCTCACGGCGTGGATGTAACTTTCCTCGGGCGCCTTCTTTCCGCATTGTGGGCAGCTTCAACGAAGCCACGCCTCACGGCGTGGATGTAACGCGACCGTTCAGGCTGGTCGGAATGCTGACGTTGCTTCAACGAAGCCACCCCTCACGGCGTGAATGTAACCTCACTTTGCATCGGCAGCGCGGCCGCCTTGTGGCGCTTCAACGAAGCCACGCCTCACGGCGTGGATGTAACGCTCGACCATGATCTCGTCGCGGCCACCGGCAATGCTTCAACGAAGCCACGCCTCACGGCGTGGATGTAACGGCCGAGCGGAAAGCCTTTGAGCAGCGCGGCGAAGCTTCAACGAAGCCACGCCTCACGGCGTGGATGTAACGTCGCTGAGCGCGCAGTCTGTGTGGGTCGGGAGAGCTTCAACGAAGCCACGCCTCACGGCGTGGATGTAACAGACGACGCCCGCTTGGTCGATGTAGGCATCCCGGCTTCAACGAAGCCACGCCTCACGGCGTGGATGTAACTGATGACGGCGCTTAAGGCGCGGATTGATAAGGCGCTTCAACGAAGCCACGCCTCACGGCGTGGATGTAACGGCGCGTTCCCCGGCACCCGTCTTCCAGTTTCGTGCTTCAACGAAGCCACGCCTCACGGCGTGGATGTAACGCTATTCCTCAAAAACCCTTTCACAGAAGGGCTCTCAGTCCCCTCTCGCGCGAACCCCATTTCGATTTGCTCAAAACAGATATAGCGCACTTCCTACAAAATAAAATCCTTTGAATAGACAAGGGTTTTTCTTCATCGCGAACCTACGGCTATTTTATGATCGCCACAGGTTCGCGCATTTCTAAGACAAAACATCAAACGTTCTGATTAACCCAGATCAGGCACAAACATCCCCAACCCATAGTGATTGCCGTAACCAAAGGCCAGCGGACCAGACACAGGATTGTCAAATTCAAGCGTTAGGCTGTAGGATAAGCCGGCGCTGTGCCCCTTTCCCCGTTGACGGATTGTTTTAAAGGAAAGACAGCGAACAGGGTGATCCGGACGGGCCATGATGGTCGAAGAGCATTTTATACTGACAAGATTAGCCCATTCATGGCGATCAGCATAATGTTTGTTCCATTCTTTGCGAATCTGATCTTCCGGTCCGTCGATTTGCTCTCCATTGGCGTGGCACTTTAGTCGCCCGTCTCGATAGCATTTGGGATGTCGGGTTAGCACAAGGGGAGTGGCCGATCTCCAACGCCGGGAAGGTCCAAAAAGCTGCGGCAGATTCGCCGTCAGGTCTCCCATCTTGTAAAGACCCAGCAGCATTAACCGCAGTCGTTGCTGGGTTTTAGAACCATCGTGGTCATGGACGCCCCAAGGGATCTCGTTGAGGGTTTCAAAGGCGAGCAATTCTTGAACAGTAAACCCTGCCGGGGAATAGACGACAATGTGGTCAAGATAGCCGTCTCCGTCTGTATCAACAGGAAGATAGAAGGCATGGCGATGTCCTTTGGCGGGCTGACCGTCTACCCTGCCGGACAGGGTGACGGAGATACGTCCTTCAAACAGTCTGCCAAAGAGTCCCATAACGGCGATACGAGTTTGTTCACCAACCCGAAGGGTCTCCAGGACAGACGGAAGCGGTACACGATCGAGGGCAAAACAGGCTGCCACATAATCCAGGGGCTTATCGCGCCTATCTCTAACTGGGAGTGTTTTTTGGGTATCTGTGGAACGCAGGTATGTCACCCACCGGGCATGGGGCGGGTCAATGGACTTGTTCGCGCCTCGGTTTATTCCTGTTTGAAGGAGCAAGACATCGATCAGCGTGTCGCCTTGAACACCGAACAACGTTAACAGCCGCAAATGTTCCGTCCTTCGGGCGAAAAGCGGAAGAGAACCGACAGACAATGGGACACAGTTCACCGCAGGTTGAGACAGGTCCGAGATGATTCGGCATTGCGTCCATGAATCGGCTCGCCCAAGGTAGGTAACATTGCCAACAAGTTTAGATAAAATCTCAAGATCAGCAGGCGTGTAGTTTACATTCGGCCATATCACCTGCAGAGGCGTAGCGCGATCGATCGCTACAAAGGCATCGATGACCAAGCCGGAACCGTATTGGCTTCCCTCGACGATAGGCATGTAATGTCGCGAGTGACCGACAGATGTCGGAGGGAGCACATAGCAGGGGAGGGCTGTCAGGGGAGTCAACAGTCTCATCATCTCGGCGCGCGTGATTTCCGGCATCGTCTGCATCCAAATGGCTGTTAGCGCCCGAAGAATCCGCCACGGCGAGGGTGGCCACTCGGGGATGCCTTCATTGCAACTCTTTCCCCACGGTGTGGCGTGATATTTGCCGGCAAGGAAATTGATTTCCATTCCGATCATATCGTTATTCTCCGGCAGTTTCAATGGATTCCGAATCGCCCGCTACGCTGTTGGCGCTGTTGTCCTTCTTCCAGTTGGAGGGTGGAATGAAGTTGACAACGGTCACTGGGGGCGACACAAAGTTCTCTATGTTGGGGATCTGTTTACGGATGAAAGCGTCAACCGCATGAAAAGCTGGCAAGTCGCAATCGGCGGGCTTGTCCAACTCCAGTTCGTTGTTCTCGTTTACCGGCGTCAAGTCACAGGCGGTTCTCAGATGCAAGCCATCGTTGATGAACTTATAGATTTTCCAAACCGCCAATGAAATCAAAAACTGTTCAGATCTTTCACCGAGACCGTAGGAACGCAACAGGACAAGATCAATATTGAAAAAGGCCGTGATCGATTCGGCAGTATACTCTGTGCGAGGATATAAGACGTTGCCGAATCCTTCTTTTGTGTTGGCGCTCGGTTCAATCCGATCGATTTTTACGCCGCCGCTTTCAACGGGTAAGACCTTCGTCGCTTCGATAAATCCGGATAACAGCCGAGGAAACCGAAAGAGACTGCCTTTTTCCTTGATATTTGCCAGAAAAATTCCGTGGATCAGCGAGTTAGGATCGACACTGAACAAGAAGGCAGCCATTTTCTGTGTGCTTCGGCCATCTTTTTGGGCATCTTGAACCGCCTTGACGAGTTGATCATGGAAGCTCGTGTCTTTGCTTTTCAGGATGTAAGGGGAATTCAGCCGATGCGCCTCCGTCAATGAACTGCCCAGATAAGCGCCGTTCATTTCAATGCGGACATAGGGCATCCCACGCAGCGATTCGGCAACGTCCAATGCAGCGTCGTCCCAACAGACTTTTTCGAGGCGGTTTGCTACCGATTGAGGGGATTCAACCAGCAGCATGCTTTCGCCATTGGGCATCCGATAGGTTGCCGCACCTAATTCAGGGAACCCGGTGGGCTGAAAACGGTTTCCCTGTACCGGCTTTAATGGCGCGCGCATAAGGATTCGTGAAGATTTACCAAGGGCGGTAAATAACCTTTCCATTATTACGGCCTCCTTAATCTTTTTTATCCCCGGGTCAATGGGCGTAACACCCGATGCATCACACGGCGGATATCGGTGTCGGAGATAGGAAACAGTAGAGCGGCCCCCAAGCGCGTGCACTTCTCGCGGCTTACGGAAAAAGCTGGCTTTCGCGAGGGGGTGTGGCTTCCTCCTGTCGCCAGCGGGATGAGTCCCGCTGTTCGCAGTCGTCGTAATGCAATGTCTACGGCGCCATCGGGATCTCCGTTGACCAAGCGTTTCAGCAGGGTTGTATCCGTCGGCAAGCCAGTGGAATCAGTCGCCTCTAAATGTTCAGTCTGCGGAAGCGGCCGGTGATGGTACTGTAATTTGCATAAGCCATAGAGTCGGCTCATTGGCCATTCCAGATCAGATAACCCTGTTTGTTCATGTGACTTCGGCTGATATTGGGGAGAGAGCAACGAAAAAGCGAAAATGAGGCGTTCAATTTTCTCATCGTCAACATCCCCTTCGATGAATCGGGTGATATCGGCTAATGGAACCAGGGATAGTCCAAGGATCGGCGCTTTGCGTTGTGATGTGACGCGGCAATAGGTTTGATAACGGCGCAAGAACAGGTGGATAATGTTTTGCGGCAGCGGTCCTTGGCTCCATGCGTCCTCACGCCAATCGCTTACCCATGTCAATCGCCGTTGTTCTGCAATATACCGGACTGGAGAGAGGTATTCGCGCATAGTGGGAAGGATGACTTTTCGCGGTTTTTCGATGGTGTCCCCCCATACTGCCAAGCATGTCATTCCGGCAGCCAATCGGTATTCAGGCGAGCCGTCGTTTGCGTTCATAAACCACTCTTTGGATAGATAGGGCAGGGGATGAATCCGGAACTTCCGGTTGCTTTTCATGCTGTAATATAACGCTGTTTCTGCATTGGATAGCGCGTACATCAGATCGTGGAGGCGTTCAGCGTGCTCGTCCTGGGCATAGGCGAATATCGCCGCTTCCAGTGAAGCGCCGGCTCTTCGCAGGCGGTTGGACGCATCAGAGTTGCGGATCTCCCGGAAAAAATGCTGCACCCATGGGTCGATTTGATTCAGCAAATGGATTTTTGGTTGCTCTTTGATCTGTAGGCGTCCCAGCGGCACGGCGAAACGTGACTTTCCATTGCGAACGATAAGCCCAACGCGTTCAAAGGAGGACAAACCTCTTTGCACGCCGTAAGCGACGGCGGCGCGAGCAGAGTCAGAAGCGGTTTCAGCCTGGCGTCGACCGATCTGCATCCGCCCCTCGGCCATGAGACGGGCCACTTCCGGGAAGTAAGCGGGACGCTCCCAGAGAGGCAGCCAAATCTCCGATTGTTGGTTTTCGCTCACGGCTACCGTTGTTGCGCCACCTTGGGAAAGGTAGACCGTAAAGGGGAATGAAATCCGTTGTCTTCCTTGCGCCTGCAACCGGCGAGTCACGACGCCCGCAAAGAGAAGCATTCCTTCCATCATCAGAACAAAGTCCCATGGATTGGTTAATGCCCCGGCTGAAAAGCCCTGTGTGCCGTTGAGTCCGCCGACGCTGCCAGGATGGTATTGACCGGATGAGGTGTCTTCGACGAGCCGGGGGGCGCCTCGATCAAATAGTGATTTTTCCAGCCATGCTTTGCTGCTGTTGCGGAACGCTTCATCAATCGGACCTTCATTTAATGGAAGAATTTGTGCGAGGCATCGCATGTAGACATTGGAAAACTCCAGATTGCCGTCATTGCCGCCGCTTCCCAACAATGGGGCCATAGATAAGCGATCATCGGTAAAGAGGCATAGCGCATCCAACCACAGGGCGAAATCATCGGACATCCAGGAGCGCAGCCACCGGATCATTCGTTGCTTTTGCGCTTCCCTATCCTTCTGCTTAAGATTGCCCGGTTTTTTTAGCCGGTTATGGTCGATGAACTGTTGAATCGTTTCGATTGCGTCGCGCAACAAGGAAAAACGGGGATGACTCGATTGTTTGACCGTCTCTAATGTTCCGGAGGCTGTCGGGCCTCCCCAGAACCCCGAGCCGCCATTCCAGGGCGCCAAGATCGGGGTGGGGGTGTATTGATCTAAGAAAAAGGAGATGATGGATGACTCATCCGGCAGACCGGAAAGATGATAGCAACCGTCTTTCCAAGCGCCCTTTACCGGCAGTTCGGTTTGCTTGGCAAGCAGACGATGTGCGCCCAGCGCTTTTAGGTAATGAATGATCGGTTCTGAAGGACAGCCGTTAAGGGGTGTCTCACGCATTAACACTGCATGTCTCTCCCTCCACAGACATACTCGCGCGAATATCGGCGGCCCGAAGCAACGCTTCCAGAAAGGCGAGTCGAAACGGTCCTAGCCGATCTAACAGTGTCAGGCTGCGCATCAGCCATGACGGTCTTTCTTCATCGGGACCGCCAAGACTTGCCCAGTCTAACGATAGGGTGGTGGCGGGAAAGGGAAAACCTAAATCAACTGGCGGGACAGAATCTCCGTCTTGAATGCCAAGGATCATGTGTTCCCTTCCACTTGCTCTCTCCCTTTGAGGAAGGGGATAAGACTGAATCCCGATTCGCACATGTCCATGATGACTTGCCACGAGATATCTTGATAAATCGGAAATTGACAGGGGTTCATGACCATTAGGATTAGGAACTTGAATGGAATCGTGGGCTAACAGCATCAAGAGGCTGGCAAATTCATGACGGAAATGAGGCCGTTGATGATGTTTAGGGGGGCAGGGCGACTTGGCCCATATGGTTCCAAGACGTTCGCCCTTTTCTGAATCGCCGAGATCGGATAACAAGGTAGTCTGGAAGGTTTCGTGGCCCTTTCCTATGTCGTGGCAGATAGCAGCCGCGTATATGTCAGGGTGATAGGTTTCGAGATCGGGGAGGTCCAATGACTGTAACAACCGCGTTGCATGACGGGCGACATCTGCGCTATGGTCCGCCAAGCTGAGCCATTGTTTCTGGAATGAGTAATGATCATCGCCCGATGATTCATTTGGATGTATGTCGTTTATTTGAACAACGGGCACAGGTTCTGTTTTTTGAGGCGACCAGCCGAGACTCCTGTCATACCCGCCCGCTTCAGCGTCGATGAGGATGACTTGTCCAGGGTATAGATCATGGGGGCGGTAGGAGCGCCATTCTCGGTCAAGGAGATCCCATACCCAAGCATGACCCACATGGTCCTTAATAAATGTTTGGGCTTCATGGATGACGACAGGACATAATTCTTGGTGAAGAGGTCGGGGAATATCTGGACTGGGGGGCTGGCGATTTAATGATCGCCAGCAAAAAAATACATCCCCGTTTTTGGTGTTGCGGACAAACCTTGACACGTCGATGTCGTTTCCGCTTAAGTCGGCTGTCGTGTTAAACAAATCGAGAAGATCTTGCTTGCGCAGCACGTCGAGCGCCAGTTCTTCCTCCGGCGACGCCTCTGGAAGGGAGGTTGAGGTGACCATTTCGCCGTTGATCGCTTGCAGGATACGGCGGGAACGCTGTATTGCCTCTGGGGCGTATGGCGCTGAATGTTTATCAGCAACGTCGATCCAGAACAGTTGCGCATCACGGCTTTTCCCATCCCGGTTTAAGCGTCCCATTCGCTGAACAATGTTCATCCAAGGGGCTAACTCGGTGATCAGCACACTGGATGAGATATCGATTCCCGCTTCTATCACTTGAGTGCTCACGATGATTTGTCCATGCGACATTTGTCCAGGCGAGTTCTCTTCTCCAGCCTTGAAGCTCAGGATTCGCTGGAGCGCGGCGTTCCGTTCCGGATGGCGCATCTGGGCGTGGATCAATACGGTATCGGGCATTTGGCTTTGTACAGCATCACTCTTCTTTCTGGTGCGGTTTGACTTTTGTTGCACGCCGGTTAAGGACTCGTACAACATCTGCGCTCGCTTAACTGTGTTCATGATAATAATGGTTCGTTGTCTTTCGCGATGAACGCGTAGAATGGCCTCTGCAAGCGCAGAAGGATATTTTGCGTTGTTTGTTGGCACGGACAGTTTTAATTCCTTGACTTCTTTGCCTGCGTGAATTCTCTCGGAGAGGATTTCGTTGGCAAAATCATCTGGTGACAAGGAGAAGTGTTGTTCTGTTGGCGGTTGCGGATGGTCAACGGTTTTTAAGCAATCCGGTTGCAATGTGGCCGACATCCAGACAGTATGGCAGTCACCAAAGGTTTTGAAGTTTTTACGAAATGCATTGAGTTGAGCCGATGTGGTGACTGCCGAACCCATCAACTGCGTTTCATCCATCACCCAGAGACAATCATTGTTTAACAAACCAAACTCAATGGGCCATCGGTATCGGCTGATAGCGTATCCTCGGTTTAACGCCCGAGACAACAGCATATCCTGTGTACCTATGATGACGCCTGGTTTTTCCGGCTCTATATCCCAGCGCTTGTACTCCACTCCGCCCATCAAGGTGATAAGGTAAGGTTTCTCAACTCCCGTAAGGCCGCTTTTTTTGATATACGATTCGTAATTATCGAGCCAACGGCTGATTCGCTGGGTCGTTTGCTCAACTAAAATACGCATCGGCAAACAGTAGACCAGTCGGTGGGGACTAGGCTGTTCGGATGATTTTGTGGCTGTGATGGTTTTCCAGAGCCATCGTAGTACTGCCGTCTCTGTTTTGCCGCAGCCAGTTGGGAGTTCAATTGTATCCGGCCATCTTTCTAAGCAAGCAAAGCGGCTTTGGAAAGGATAAGGGTCATGTCCGGTTATGTAGGAGAAAAAGCCTTCATAGTCCAAACCAAACAATGAGGGTATCACTCCTCTCATAGCTTAATAAATGAACTCTCTTTGTGATGGAAAAATTTCGGCGTCATCAGACAAATTCCTCTTTTGATGGAATAATTTTTCTGGAAATATGATTTATTGGTTAACTAATTATGAGCAAGCATCTTGCCTTTGAGGGTTAGCCGTTTCTTTGAATGAGAGAAAAAAGAAAAAGGCCCCAAGTCAGTGTGGCCTTTGCACCGTTACATCTTTCCATTCTTTTGACCGTTGCCACGGTCATTTCCGTCATCAGTATTGTAGGGCTCCCCATTCCCGCTGTTCTTCCCCATCCCATCTCGAATTTGGCGGAAGGACTTGATCATCCCGTATGATACGCCGGAGACACAGGCCACATAGATGCCGTATTCGGCGCCATGCTTGAAACTGCTCCATAATAAACTGCCTTTTGTCCAGAGGCCGAAGAGGCCGCCCCAGAGGAAACCCGCCCCTATCAGGACAAAGGGCAGGAGCACTTTGAATTTTTCCGACTGGGTTTTCATCATGTATTTAACGAGTTCGACCGTTGAGGTAATCAGGACGAAGAGGACTGTGGAAAAGTAACCCTGGTCGAGGGTGCTCCAATCCGGTGTCGGCAACACTTCCATCGAATCCCTCCTTACTCCCACAATGACAGTCATCCAAAAATGGAATAATTATCTTGTAGTTCAATGTAGTGGAGGAAAGAGGAAAAGGTGCAATCCTCCTTTGAATCGAAAGGCCGGAAAAGAGGAAGCGAAAGAGGAAGAAAAAAGGCAGAACGAAAAAAAGCGGGGCGCCCCATGGGGAGTGTCCCGCTTAACCTTCCTTCATAATACGCAACAATGACCAGGTTTATTTTGATGGGATATCGTAGAAGGCGGCTTTGACTTTGGCTGGAGCAAATCGTTCGTTAGGTCAGGCTGTGCCAATCCTGGTGAACCGGCTGGTACCCCCTGGCGATCAGCATCTGGCGCACCTCGTCGACGGAACGCTCGTCAGAGACGCGGAACTGGCCCTCGTCGGCCTCGTCGTCGATGTGACCGCCGACGGCCGTGTTGGAGCCAGCCGACATGCGGGTGATGCCGAGGGGGAGCAGGTGGTTGCGCAGTTCAGCCGGTTCCCTTGTGGACAAGGTGATACCGGCGCGGGGCATGAAGAGGCGGAAGGCGAGCAGGATCTGGACGAGGTCGCGGTCCGCCACGGGCGCTTCCGGCTGATAGCTGCCGGGGCCGGCCTTGATGCGGGGGACGGCGATGCCGATCTCTGTCCCGAGGTATTTGTTTTGCAGGTAACTGGCGTGGAGACCCGTGAAAAAGGCTTCTGACGGCCAGTGGTTGAGACCCAGCAAGGCGCCGATGTTGACGGCACGGAAGCCGGCCTGACAACCGCGCTGCGGCCCGTCGAGACGCCAGCGGTAGTCTTTTTTTGGCCCGGCGGGGTGAAGGCGGTCGTAGACGGCCCGGTCATAGACCTCCTGGTAGATGGTGAGGCTGTCCACACCGGCTGCAGCCAGGCGGCGGTATTCCTCCACATCCATCGGGTTGACTTCAATCCCGACGGCGGTGAAGTGACGATGGACAATGTCTACGGCGCGGATCAGGTAGTCGAGGGCATCCTTGCCCGGTTTTTCACCGGTGAGCAGGAGGATTTGCCGCAGCCCCGTGGCGGCGATGGCTTCCGCTTCCCCTTCGATCTCTGCCTCCGTCAATTGCCGTCGCTGGATGTCGTTGCGGTGGTTGAAGTTGCAGTAAAGGCAGCGGTTGACACAGTGATTGGCGAGGTAGATGGGCGTGTACAGTTGGATGACGCGGCCAAAGTGCTGGCGCGTCAGGCGGTGGGCCTTTTGGGCTATCGCCTCCAAGCGTTCCGAGGCGGCGGGGGAGAGCAGCGCCAAAAAGTCGAGGGGAGAAAGGAAGTCCTTTTTCAGGACAAGATCGACCTGCCGTGGGGTGACGCGCTCCAGAAAACCGGCGAAGTCAAAGCTGGCGTAAGCCTCGATCTGTTCATAAAAAGAGTGCATGGACCTTAACTCCCCAAAAAGCCCGTCAAGGGCGAACTAGCCCGGGCGTATTCGGTCGTTTCGCCCGGCTGGGCCAAATAGGCGAGGCGGCCGGCCTCAACGGCCTGGCTGAAGGCGCGCGCCATGACGAGGGGATCGCCGGCGGTGGCGATGGCCGTGTTGACGAGGCAGGCGGCAGCACCCATCTCCATGGCTTCCGCTGCTTCGGAGGGCTTGCCGATGCCGGCGTCGACGATGACAGGGACGCTGCACTCCTCGATGAGGATGCGGACGATCTCCTTCGTCTTTAAGCCCCGGTTAGTGCCGATGGGGGCGCCGAGGGGCATGACAGCGGCGGCTCCGGCCCGCTCCAGTTCCTTGGCGGCGTAGAGGTCGGGGTGCATGTAGGGGAGGACAACAAAGCCCTCCTCAGCGAGGACGCGGGTCGCTTTGATCGTCTCGTTGTTGTCCGGCAGCAGGTACTTGTTGTCGGAGATGACCTCAATCTTCACCCAGTTGCCGCAGCCGGCGGCGCGGGCTAGGCGGGCGATGCGGATGGCCTCTTCCGCCGTCCGGGCCCCGGAGGTGTTGGGCAACAGGACACACTCTTTGGGGATGCAATGCAGGATGTTTTCACCGTCGCCGGAGAGGCTGACGCGCCGCAGGGCCACCGTGACGACCTCCACGCCTGTCTGGGCGACGATGTCGCCGATGATGCGCTCGTCCGCGAATTTGCCGCTGCCGATGAATAGGCGGCTTTTCAGTTCCCGCCCGCCGATGACCAATCGATCCATGGTTCAACCTCCTCCAACGAATGACAGGATTTCGAGGGTGTCGCCGTCGCTGATGCAGGTGTCGGGCCAGCGATCCCGGTGCAGGATCTGGCCGTTGTATTCGATCACGACGACGGCGGGGTCCAGCTTGCGCTCCGCCAAAAAGGCGAGCAAGGGCGTAGCGCCCGGCAGTTCCACCGGGACGCCGTTGACAGTGGCGCGCATGGGGGCACTCCTTTCCACAACACAAAAAAGCAACAACAAACGGCTTGCCGCAAGGGGCAAGCCGTTCAGAAAGCGATAGGTTAGGCGCTTCCGATTGCTTCCCTCCGCTGGTATGACCCAGGTCAGGTTCAAAGGGTTGAGAAGGGACCTTCTCTCTCAGCCGTGCGGCGGCACCCCTAGCAAGTGTGCAGTTTATTTTTTGAACATTAAAAATCTATGGCGACAATCTTTGGTGACAAAACGATTATACGCCGAAAAACAGGCAGGAGCAAGCGGGTGTAGACGGTATATTTCCTTTCTATATGATTTTCGACGTTCTCACAAGTGCTCCGCCAAGTTAAACCTCATCTCTCCGCAACTTAGCACAAGAACAGTACTACGTTAGCTTAATAAACCCAAGCATAGACTTACGGATGATTTGTGGCGAATTGCTACAAAATCAACCAAAAAGATTTTCGTGACTTGATTAGCATGAAATAATAAGCCTATAAACAAGAAGGGAGGAACTAGTGGAAGTCATATAAATAATAAGTGATTTTCAAGGATGAAAGGTACTAAAAAGTGTGAAAAAGGAGCGGTTTCAAATGAAATTAACCGGGCTGGTCGATCTGCATAAAGATATGATTAAACAACAAATTAAACGTTACAAATTTGAATTTTCTTTCAATCGGGTAGTATTCGATGTTTTCTTTTTTATTGATGAAGAACCTTATAAACTCATGTTCGGAGTAAAAGCAAAGAACTTCTATTTTGAATTAACGGTGGAAAAAGGCTTTAATATCAACACATTTTTAGGTGAAAAATATGCTGAACTATGCAGGGTATTAAATCTAAACTATGACCCAAGTAATTCCTTCTCCACAAATAAATTCTTTGAGCATTTTAATAACAACATACCTAAATTTGCCAACAAAAACAATTATCCAAAATCACACGAAATAGCCATTTACAAAACAAACGTCGAAGAATCAGAGAAAAAATATTTCTGTGGATGGAGAGATAATTATGTATACAAAACTAATGTAACCGAGAAAAACTTACAAAAAACCAAAGAATATCTAGGATATGATGCCTTCGTTTCATGTCAGAGGAAGAATATAAGTAGTTGTTGGACTGCTGATGAAAATGCGGCGATTGATTTTTATTTGCCCTAATCAAATTAAGGGCAGCATGTTCAATAAAGGCGATTACCGTCTCCTCCTCAACCTCCGCTGCCGAAACCTATCCCCATCACTTAAAAACTCATCCCGAATCCCCCGGCCCGTCAATGCCAAAAATACATCGTCCAGGGTAGGCTCATGGAGGCTGATTGCCTTCACCCGCTCGGGATAGGCCGCAACAAGTCGCGGAATAAACGAATCACCCTGATCGACCTGAAAACTCAACCTATCGTCCTGAAGGACCGCTTCCAAGCCGAAGCGGTTTTTTAATTCCTCCGCCATAAACCCGTTATCGTCAGCAGTCAGCGTGATCCGATCGCCGCCTACAGTCGATGTCTTCAAATTGGCAGGCGTATCAAGGGCGATGATCTTCCCATGGTCGATGACGGCGATGCGGTCGCAGTTCTCCGCCTCGTCCATGTAGTGGGTCGTCAGGAAGATGCAAAGCCCCAGGCTGTCCCGGAGGTGCAGGATATGTTCCCAGATGGCGGTGCGGGTCTGGGGATCGAGGCCGATGGTCGGCTCATCTAAAAACAACACCTTGGGATAGTGGAGCAGGCCCCGGGCGATCTCCAACCGTCGCTTCATGCCTCCCGAATACTTCTTGACCAGATCATTTTTCCGGTCCGTCAGTTGGACCATCTCCAGGACCGAATCCATCCGCTCTTGCAACACGCGCCGGGGTACGTTGTAGAGCATCCCGTGAAAGTAGAGGTTCTCCATGGCGGTCAGGCGGTCGTCCAGGGAAAAGTCCTGAAAGACGAGACCGATCGACTGGCGCACCTTCAGTGGATCTTTCTCCACATCAAAACCGTTCAACACGGCCCTGCCTGAGGTGATGGACAGCAAGGTGCAGAGGATCTTGATGGTCGTCGATTTCCCGGCGCCGTTGGGACCGAGAAATCCGAAGATCTCGCCGTTTTTTACAGAGAAGGATATATCGTCGACAGCCGGAAAATCGTTGTACCGTTTGACTAAGTGTTCAACAGTGATAATATTATCCATATGCATGCCCCTTTAAAGCCTTCCGCGTTCATATTAACTTCCATTGCTAACCTCTATACTAACCAAAAGACGGTAGAAGGGCAATCAAAGGGAAGGGGAGTTCATCAATCAGAACGCCTCAGAGATATTCATAGGGTAAGCGAATAGAAGAAAAGCGAGTAGAAAATCGAAGAAGCCAATGGCACTTGAGGAAACGAATCGGCGCTTACGTAAACAAATCGGAAATCAAAAAAGAAGGTGTCATCATTGGAAAATGTGCTAAAAACCATCTACGTCATCTGGTACCGCGAACTGATCCGTTTCATCCGCGAAAAAAGCCAGTGGGCCGGCATGATCCTCCAGCCCACCTTTTATCTCACCTTCGTCGGGACAGGCATCGCCGCCTCGATGACCTTCCGCCTCGCCCCTGGCGCGGCCGATGTGAACTACATGACCTTCATCTACCCCGGCATCATCGCTATGTCGGTCCTGTTCACATCCATGTCCTCGGGGATCTCGATCATCTGGGACCGCGAGTTCGGCTTCTTAAAAGAGATCCTCGTCGCGCCCGTGCCCCGCTGGGCCATCTCCGTCGGCAAGGCCCTCGGCATCGGCACCATCGTCTGCTTTCAGGGCGTTGTGCTCTTATCCCTGTCGCCGCTGGCCGGCGTGCCCATCACCATCGGCACGGCGATTCTCGTCCTGCCCATCTGCGCCCTCACCGGTTTCGCCATCGGGCTCTTGGGCATCTCCATCGCCGGGCGGATGGAGTCAATGCAGGGATTCCAATTGATCTCCAACTTCCTGACCATGCCCATGTTTTTCTTGAGCGGCGCCATGTATCCCATGCAGAGCGCCCCTACATGGCTGCAGTGGCTCATGCGCATCGACCCGCTCACCTATGGCGTTGACGCGCTCAGAAACGTCATCTACCGGGGTATCCCAGAGGCGGCGGTCATGCTCCATCACAGCCTTGCCGTCGATGTGGCCGCCTTGAGCGCCTTCGCTTTCGTGACGGCGGTGACAGGCATGACCGCCTTCAACCGTCAGGGTTAAAAGAGCAATCGGTCTTGTGCGCCCGGCCTCAATCTATGTGACTCTTGGCCCGTTGACCCGCCCCATTAGCCGATTTAGCCCTTGGCGTCGCCATCGCCGCCAAGGAATAAGAACGAATCACTCCTGCATCGCCCGCATCAAGATATAGGCGATTGGCGCCAGGAAGGTGACAGCGGCCAACAGATAGCTCGACCAGGCGGCTTCCGCATAGCCGCGCTTTTGCAGCCAGCGGCCGTAGTTGACGGTATAGACGCAGATGGCGGTAACGATCACCATGCCCAGGGCCTGGCTTTTGGTCATTTAACAAGTCGCTCCTCTTTCCCAGCCGGTTCGCCCGGCTGGATCTGGTAGCCGGGGCGGCGCACCTCGACATGAATGACTGGAATGAATTCAGCCTCCTCATACCAGTCATGCCAGGGAATACGCCAGTATTCCCTGGCCGTGAGGGTGCGCATGCGCAAGGTGCGGACGAAAAGGAAGGGGTCGGCGGGGATTTTTTGCATCCTTTTCACCAGGCGAAGGGCGCGGTCGTTGAGGTCTTTGTCTGCCATCCTCTCCATCTCCCGGAAGCCTTCCGGTGTAATGTAAGGCTTTCGGCTGCTCACCTCGACCACCGTTCCGTCCAGTTCTGCCTTAACCATGATGCGGATGGGACGGACCGAATCGTCGACAGTCACCTCGATGGGGTCGCCGCGGTTGAGTCGCAGGGAGATATATTTGCCTGGTTGAGAGGGATCGGGGAAAGTCCAAAGACCGGTCGTATATCTTCCGACCAGCATCGACCAAATTCGCGTCTCTTCGCCATCCATGTAGGCGACCAATTTTCCACTCACTAAAACGGCTGCTCCAATATACTCGAGGGGATTGCCGCCGGAACGGTGCAACTTGCCAGGATCCGTTTCCGGTTGACCGGCTTCCGGATCGGGATCATCGCGTCGGAACTCCGGCGTGGGTCGCGGTTTCACCTTGGTGTCTTGCTTCTCCTTGAGGATCTGCGGGTTTAGGGTAAAAACGGTCATCACGGAATCCACGTTGTGCTGTTCCAGCGTCCGGTTGATATCGAGGAGCCGGGTGACTGGGGCGTAATCGGTTCGCTCCATCGACACGACGATGCTCTCCAGGTAGCGGGCCACGTTGTACTCCAACACCGGCGTTGTATTCATGAAAATGTCCCGGACAGGCACGTCTTTTATGATGAAGAGAAAAAGGGATCGCCGGAACTCGCGGTAACGGTTGAACACATCGAGGTAGGGCGCGATGCCTTGCCGGGCGAGGCTCTCGCCGATCAGGACGGTCCGGCAATGCATATAGGACACCTGCCGCTCCACCTGACTGTCCAGGTGGGCCATGGCTTCCGGTGTGGTCCGGCCGGTGACGGTGATGACTTTGGACACCTCTGCCGGGGAGGATGCCCTGCCGGCGCCGCCCTGCTGGGCCATCCCCGAGGGGATGGCGATGCGCACGGACAGTTCGATCTCGTCATGCTCACCCAGATCGATGCCCATGGAAAGCACAAAGGCGTACTGGTCCAGCTCCCGTTTGTCCCAACAGCCCGGCAGGACGCCGAGCAGGAGAATGCAACTGAAGATGAGCAGGAGTCTTTTCTTCGGCCGATTTCTCAGGATATCGATGGCGTCTTCCCCCTCGGGGCGGCGCTCTTTTTTTTCGCCTTCCAGTAGCTCGTGATCAGCAGCAGGGCGAGCAACGCCACAAAAGGCCCCGTGGATGCGTAACGCAGGATCCCCCATTCCCACTCCAGCGCTGTCATGTAATCGGGCGCCAAGAAGCAGGATACCACCGTCAGCACCGACAGGGGCAGCACGTAGGGTTGGTAGAAGGGAGCGCCGACACCCCTGGCAAAGGTGATGGCGCCGGCGTAGAGGGAGAGGGACAGTTTAAATATGGACATGATCACCCAGATGAAGGTGAACAGCGCCTCGACGCGTTGCAGGTAGCGGCCGAAATAGATGTTGCGGGCCAACTGAAAGACCGGAAAGCCTACATTTTGCGTCGCCGCTGCCGGGAAGTTCAGCGCATAGGCGAGAAGACCCAGCGCGAGCAATACGATATTAAGAAAGGTCCCGAGCCAGACGACCTGCCGGAATTGTTTGTTGCTGCGAAAGTGAGGATACAAGACGGTGAGGATGACGATTTCAAGAAAAAAGGGCACCCGATACAGCCCCGACCAGAGCAATTGATCCAGCCCGGGACCAAAAACAGGGGTGGCCAGCGACGGTTCCCCGATGATATAGGCGCTCAAAAGCAGCAAGAGATAGCCGCCCAGGGTGACGGGGAGGAGAAGGTAATTGGCCCGGCTGATCGATTCCGGCCCGTGGTAGGCGCCAAAGGCGATAGCCAACGTAAAGGGGATGATCAGGAAGGACGCCGGTGACAAGGGGAGGATGGCGTCGTTGATCAGGGAGACGAATTGTCGAATATAGTTTCCTGTGGAAAAGGTGAAGAAGATCGCCACAATCCACGTCAGCAGGATCGATGCCCACCGACCCCAGAGTTTGCCCGGTATTTCCGTGAAAATCGATTGCGGGTGGTACTCCCGCAGACGGATGATCATCCACAGGATGGGCGCCGTGAAAAGGTAACTGAAAAAAGGCATGAGATACATGGCGCTATAGGCGTCAGCGGCGAAGTAACGGGGCAGGCCCAGAAAAATGTTGGTGTCGAGGATGACCCAGAGCAAAAAGATGGCTTCTGCGGTTCCGATGCGCTCGGCTTGTTTCATGATGAATCGCCTTGCCTGGAGGGACTCTTTTTTGATTCCTTCGTTTGGACGCTGACGCGCGCCGCCGGATTCCAGGGTCGCTGCAGGGGTGTCTGCCGTGTTTTTTCGACGGGGCGATTTTCGGAAGGACGTTTAGACTGGCCGAAGATGGGCGGCCGCAGGATGACATCGTCGCCGTGGCGGCGGGCCGGGACCACCGGGGAGAGCAGCGGGACGCCGAGGGATTTCATGCTGGACAGGTGTAGGGCGAGGATCGTCGAAATGAAGGCGATGCCGAAGAGCCCCCACAGAGAGGCGGCCAGGACGAAGAGCAGGCGCAGGAGCCGGACGCCGTAGAGCAGGTCGTAGGAGGGGATGATGAAGACGGCCAGGGCGGTGACCGACATGAGCACCACGAGGACGGGCGAGATCAGGCCCGCTTCCACGGCAGCCTGACCGATGATGATGGCGCCGACGATGCCGATGGTGGGGCCGATCTGTTTGGGGATGCGGATGCCCGACTCGCGGACCAACTCAAGGGCCAATTCGAGAAAGATGACCTCGGCCAGCACGGGAAAGGGCACCCGTTCCCGCGCCGCCGCCGTGGAGAGCATCAGTTCTGTCGGCAGCATTTCGGGGTGGTAGGATGTGACGGCGATATAGAGTCCCGGCAACAGAATGGTGATCAGTGTGGCGACAAAGCGGACGACGCGCGCGAAGGCGCCATAGGGCCAGCGCAGGTACATGTCTTCCGGCGAATGCAGCAGGTTCCAAAAGGTGACTGGCGCGACGAGGGCGTAGGGGCTGCGATCGAGGAGGACGGCGACAGCGCCGTCGGTCAGCGCCGCCGCCACCCGGTCGGGACGTTCTGTGATCATCTGCTGGGGGAGAAAGGCGTTGGGATGGTCCTCTACATACTGGGCAAGCAGTCCGATATCGTGAATCGCGTCAGCGTCGATGGCTGTGATGCGGCGCCGCATCTCCCGCACCAGCGCCGGGTGGGTCAACCCGGCCACATAGATCAGGCTGTATCGGAGTTGTCCCAGTTGGCCCGTGAGCCCCATCTCGGCGAGCAGGCGGGGACTGCGCAGGCGGGCGCGCAAAAGGCCGATGTTGCTGTCGATGTTTTCGTTGAAGGCCTCATGGGGTCCGCGCACGACCGCTTCGGTGACCGGTTGTTCCACGCCGCGGCCCGGCAGGGATGCCGCCTCGAACATGAGCGCTTCTGACTGGCCCTCCACAAAGAGCGCCACATGACCGTTGGTCAGGGCGTCGACGACCGCTCCTTTCGTCGGCAGCGGTGTAATCTGCCCCACTGTCGTGGCAAATCGCGTGGCGAGGGTGTTCATCAGGTGATTTTTCGGCGGGGAAGCATTCGCCTGCGAATCCTTCGTTGGGGAGGCGGGAGGGCTTCCTTGATCGCCGTCGCCGATGGTGAAGTCGAAGGGCATCATCAGGGGCGTGATCACCATGTCGCTCAGGTGTTCGTTGTTGACTTGACTCTGATAAAAGGCGAGCAGCGCTGGAACAGGCTGCGGCAGTCCGATCGTCAAGTGACGCAGTCGCAGGTCCGGGTTGAGCCGGATGGTAAATTCTCGGGACAGCCATCTCTGCACATCGGCGAGCCTATCCGGTATGGCTTCATCTTTGGAGGATGCGGCGCCGACGCTTGCGTTTCCTTTGAAGCGTCCACTTCCCCTGTTCTCGCCCTTTGCATCGCTGTTGTTGTCGCCGCCGGTTTTCTCTTTAGGAAACTGTCGTGAAAGGGCTGGGGCGTAAAGGTTGCTGGTGGGGATCTGTTTTTTTGCCCCTGAGCGCTTTCCCTGCTTTTCCAGCCACTTGTCATAAGGGGAGAGGGAAAAGGTTTTTTTCATCGTCGGCGGGTCGACCTGCAGTAGTTGTTTGAACCACTGCCAGTTCAAGGGCGACATCCTTTTCCCTCCTCACCGGCATTCCTCAGCGGTAGTTTTTGAGCATGACCTTTCCTCCTATGCACCTTTCTTTTGGTCAAGCTTGCTCTCGAACCCTACGCGTCACCCGGGTATGAAAAAAGCAAAGATGAAAAAAAGAACACCGGCCCCCTTTTTCGTGGGACCGGTGTTGCCGTTGTTCGCTTGCATTCTTTTCGTTTGTATACCCCTATCAGCGCAAGATCGCTTAGCCGTTCTTCTGCATGAACGCCTTCATGAAGTCCGCCAATGCCTGGCAGCCTTCGCGGGGCAAGGCGTTGTAAGTGGAGGCGCGCATGCCGCCGACGGAGCGGTGGCCTTTCAGGCCGATGAGGCCGGCTTTCGTCGCTTCGCTGGCGAAGGCCTTCTCCAGGTCCTCGTTGGGCAGGCGGAAGGTGATGTTCATGGTGGAGCGGCTGTCCTTGTCGGCATGGCCTTTGTAGTAGCCGTTGCTACCGTCGATGACGTCATAGATCAGGGCCGCTTTTTCCACGTTTTGCTTTTCCATGGCCGCCAGGCCGCCCTGGGCCTTGAGCCAGCGGAGGACCAGGTTGACCATGTAGACGGAGAAGCTGGGCGGTGTGTTGTAGAGAGAGTTGTTCTTGGCATGGATGTCATAACGGAGCATGGAGGGCAGCTTGGTGGAGGCCTTCTCGATCATGTCCTGGCGGATGATGACGACGGTGACGCCGGAGGGGCCGAGGTTTTTCTGGGCGCCGGCGTAGATGAGGGCGAACTTGTTGGCGTCAAAGGGCTTGCAGAGGATGTCGCTGGACATGTCGGCGATGAGGGGGATGTCGCCGAAGTCGGGGAAGCTCTGCCACTGGGTGCCGAAGATGGTGTTGTTCGAGGTCAGGTGTATGTAGGCCGGCGCCTCGCTCAACTGGATCTCGTCAGCCTTGGGGATGCGGACGTAGTTGCCTTCCTGAGTGGTGGCGGCCACATGGGTCTGGCCAAACTTTTGCGCTTCTTTCAGCGCCTTTTCGGACCAACTGCCGGTGAGGATGTAGTCAGCCGTCTGGCCGGCGCCGAGAAAGCTCATGGGCACCATGGCGAATTGGGTGCTGGCTCCGCCTTGGAGGAAGAGGACCCGGTAGTTGTCGCCCAGGCCGAGCAGTTCCTTCATATTGGCTTCCGCTTCGTTGTTGATGGCTTCATATTCTTTGGACCGGTGGCTGATCTCCATGACCGACATGCCGGTCCCTTTGTAGTTCAGCATTTCTCGTTGGGCTTCTTCGAGTACGGCCAGGGGCAGGGTGGCGGGGCCTGCGTTGAAGTTGAAGACGCGCTCCATTGTGGGTTAGCTCCTCTCGCTATGTGAAATTGGGGATAAACATTTTTATCTATTATAGCGTGTCCGTCCGTGGTATACAATGTTTGCGACACAAAAACGTTTTCCGGTCGAGTAAAAAACTTGCAGCCCTCAACTGTTGCTTTGCCACTTACTAATGAAGCTGCTGTTGTAACGGAGGGGCTTCCCCGGCGCGGCGTTTCGGTGATCACGATATGGGCTGAAACCGCTGATGCGATGGCCGCAACCGTTGAGACGCAATAAAAAACCCGCCCTGCGGATGGTCCGCAGAAACGGGAGGGAACAGGTTACGCCTTGCTTTGAACGGGCTCTCGCGCTGTCTCGACAAAGCGCAGGCTCGCGGCGTTCCATTCGAAGCGGACCTTTTCCTTCTCTACACTTTCCAGGTTGTACTGGGTGGGCATCTTCTTCGGATCGCCGGGGACTTTGTAGCGGGAGACGGTCCGGTCTACGACGATCACCCCTGGCCCCGGAACGGAGAAATGGTTTTCTTCCTTGACACGATGCCAGTAGATGCCGTCCGGCCGGTCCCAGGCGTCATGCCAGAAGTACTCGCTTTTCTGTACATGGGAAAAGACCTGCTGGAAGGCGTTGTTTTTATCGAGGCGGAAGATGCGTTTCCAGGTCGTCTCTTCGAAGCCGCCGGTCCGGTTATCATAGTATTCTTCTACGGAGATCCCCTTTTGGGCGATTCCGGGCAGGTCGACTGCCGACAGCCGGGTTACTGATGCAAGATCTTTGGATAGGCCGATCAGACGCCCGTCAGCTTTTTGCAGGCCTGCCAAGAATCCTTTGTTTTTGCCGGCGTTGATGCCGAGGATGATCTCCTCTCCGTCGAGGGGGGAGGCGTCGATCTCCAGTCGCAGGACACTGGTTGGGGTGAGTGTTTCCCAGCCTTTGGCCTGCAGGGCTCGCCGCACCAGTTCCCCTTCGTCGGGAAGCTGCTGAAAGTTGAAGGCCGGCAGGCTCGGTGCGTTGAGGAAGATATAGACGGCGGCGACGAGCAGGGTGACCAGGCCGAAAAACAGGGAGGACTTGCGGCGCAAGGCTATCACCTCCTTGAAAGTCCCTGTATATTATGCAGGCCCTTCAAAAGGGTGATTGCGCCAGCAGGGAGTCGCTTTGAAGTCCCATTGCAATTTTGGTAAAATGGTCTTGGCGTCCAGCCTGTCGCCGGCAGGGCGAGGGTGGGCGGAAAACTGGAAGGAGTATCATCATGCTTGTCGATTATCATGTTCACGCCATGGGCCATGGCACATCACGGCATACGGTTGAGGAGATTTCGGCCTATCTGGAGACGGCCCGGATGCGTGGCGTTGCTCAGGTGGGTTTTGCCGACCATGACCGCTACCTCGACGAATACGACGTCGACGCCATCCGTGAAGCAGCCCTGCAGTATCCGGACGTGCAGGTGCGGCTGGGGGTGGAGATCGATTATATCCGGAACGCCGATGCCGAGCTTCAGGCGATGACGTCTCGCTATCCCTTTGATTACGTCATTGGCTCGGTCCACAAGATCGAGGACTGGGATTTCGACTGCGTCGAGTTCATGGACCGCTATGACCGGTGGGAAATGGACGATCTCTACCGTACATACTTTGACCATGTGCGGGAAGTGGCAGAAAAGGGGCTCTTCAGCTTTATCGGGCACATGGATCTGATCAAGATCTTCAATTTCCGCAACAAACGTCCCATCGTGGAACTGGCCGAGGAGGCGCTCCAGGCGATTCGCAAGGCGGGACTGCCTTGCGAGATCAACACGAACGGCCTGAACAAGCCGGTCGCCGAGATGTATCCCCAGCGCGTCCTGCTGGAGCGCTGTTTTGAATTGGGCATCCCAATCATCCTCAGTTCAGACGCCCACTTCGCCCATGAGGTGGGCAGGGACCTGGACAAGGCCCGCGACCTGGCTTGGTCTGTGGGGTACCGGCAGGTGGCCACTTTCCACCGCCGCAAGTGTGTCATGGAGAACCTTTAATAAGGGAGAGCCTGCGAAGGTCGAAGGCTTATTAGACATTTGACATTCGGTTATTTCGCAAATAAACTGGCAGCCCCGATGACGCCTTTTTATGATATCGACGCAGCGCCGCATAACAACCGAAACCGGATGTCGTAAGGGAAATTCGACATAGGCGAGGTGGGGTACGTGCGCGTCTACATATCGGCCGATCTGGAAGGGGTGGCCGGGGTCGTATCGCCGGCCCAGTTGGTATCCGGACCAGCGTATGAGGAGGCCCGCCGCTGGATGACGGCCGAGGTGGCGGCGGCTGTCCGGGGCGCCCAGAGGGCCGGCGCTCGGCAGGTGGTTGTCAACGACGCCCATGAGGCGATGACCAACCTCCGCCTGGAGGACCTGCCGCCCGGCGTCGAGGTGATCAGCGGCAAGCCCAAGGCCCTGGGCATGATGTGCGCCATCGATGCAGGCTGGGATCTGGCCTTTTTGACCGGCTGCCATGCCCGGCAGGGCAGCGGCGGCCTGTTGAGCCATTCCTACAGCGCCTCCACAATCGCCCGATTGTGCCTGAACGGTCGCGAGGTGGGCGAGTTGGGCTTGAACATCTCCCTGGCCCTTGCCTGTAACGTGCCGGTGGGGCTGGTGACGGGTGATGCGGCGGCTGTGGCGGAGGCGCTGGAACTGTTCCCGGGGCTGCGGACTGTCGCCGTCAAGACAGCCTATGGACGCCAGGCGGCCCGCACGTTGACTCCAGGCGAGGCATGCTCACGCATTGAGGCGGCGGCGGGGGAAGCGGTGGCGGCGCCCTGTCAGTCTGATGAGATACGGCACTGGCAGCCGCAACCGCCCTATACGTTGGCGGTGGATTTTGCCTCCCCCGTCATGGCCGATGCCGTATCCTACATGCCCTTGACCCGGCGGGAGAGCCCCTGCCGGATCACGATGGAACAGGCTGAACTGCCGGCGCTGTTTCGCGCTTTTCAGGCCATGCTAACAATCGCCGGCGCCGTCGCGCGCTAATCATGTACAATCAATGGGGCGACGGAAGCGAGGTGCAACGGTGGAAGACCATATGATTCAACGGTTGCCGGCCGATGTGCTCGCCATCGGCGCCCATCCCGATGATGTGGAGTTGGGCGCCGGTGGGGCGGTGGCGCTGGCTGCCAGCCAGGGTTTGCAGGTGGTCATCGTCGACCTGACAGAGGGGGAAATGGCGTCGAGGGGAACAGTGGCGGAACGGCGCGCCGAGGCGAAGCAGGCGGCGGCAATCCTGGGCGTCCGCGAGCGCATCAACTGCCGTTGGGAAGACGGCGGCCTCGGCGATCCGGCCCAGTGGCAAAAACGGGTGGAAGAACTGGCTCATCTGGTCCGTCGTTTCCGGCCGAGGCTGGTGCTGGCGCCGGAGGGGCCGGACCGTCATCCCGACCACGAGGCGGCAGGACGTCTGGCGCGGGAGGCTGTCTTTTACAGCGGTCTCCAGAAGTACGGCGACCCGGACCTTGCGCCCTGGCGGCCCCGGCGTTTTCTGGCCTACCGCATCAATGGCTCTTTTGACGGCGCGGCTTCCTTCGGCGTTGACGTGAGCGCCCTCTATGACAGGAAACGGGCGGCCCTCGCAGCCTACCGGAGCCAGTTTTTCCGGGAACAGCCGGAAGCGCGCCAGGCCTTGCATATACCTGACCTTCCGGCCCTTCTGGAGGCGCGGGACCGATACCTGGGCGGGTTGCTCGGTGTTGCTTTCGCGGAGCCCTTTTACGGGGAAGGCCCCATCCGGATCGGGCGCATGGACGCCTTGTGGGAGTGAGGAAGCCATGAACATCGGCATCGTCTGTTACCCTTCCTATGGCGGCAGCGGCGTCGTCGCCTCGGAACTGGCCCGCCAACTGGGCCGGCGGGGCCACCGCGTCCATGTGTTTTCCTACGAGACGCCCTTTCGCCTGTCCCACTTCGAGGCGAACGTCTTCTTTCATGAGGTGGAGGCGCCCGATTACCCGCTCTTCCGCTTTCCGCCCTACCTGCTGGCGCTGTCTTCCAAGATCGTCGAGGTGGCCCGTGAGGCGGACTTGCAGGTGATTCACGCCCACTACGCCGTGCCTCATACGGCGGCAGCCTACCTGGCCAAGCAGATGCTGGCTGGCGAGCGCCGACTGCCGGTGCTGACGACAATGCACGGCACCGACATCACCCTCGTCGGCAACGATCCCCAGTTTTATGAGATCACCCGCTTTTCCCTGGAGGCGAGCGACGGTGTGACCGCTGTGTCGCGGAGCCTGGCCGAGGAATCGGCCGAGACCTTCCGTTTGCGCCGCCTTCCCCGGGTGATCCCCAATTTCGTCGACGCTGAGGAGTACCGTCCCCGCAACAACCCGGCCCTGCGCGCCCGCTTCGCCCGCCCCGATGAGAAGATCCTCCTGCACATCTCCAACATGCGGCCGGTCAAGCGGGTGGAGGATGTCATCCGCATTTTTGCCCGGGTCAATGGGCAGGCGCCGTGCCGGCTGCTCCTGGCCGGCGACGGTCCCGAACGGCTTGCTGCGTCCCACCTGGCCGAAGCGCTGGGCTTGCAGGAGCGCGTCTGCTTTTTGGGCCGCCAGGACAATGTGGCCGAGATCTTCCCCCTGGCCGACCTGTTCCTGCTGCCGTCGGCCAAGGAATCCTTCGGCCTGGTGGCCTTGGAGGCGATGGCCTGCCAGGTGCCGGTCATCGCCAGCGATACGGGCGGCCTGCCTGAGGTGATCGAAAAGGGTGTGACCGGCTACTTGGCGCCGGTGGGCGATGTGGAGACGATGGCGGGCTACGCCATCAGCCTGCTGACGGATGAACGGGAATATGCCGTCATGGCGCGGCAAGCCCGTGAAAGGGCGGTGAACCGTTTTCGGGCCGATCCGATCATCGATGCATACGAGGCCTATTACGGGGAAATCTTGAATACGCCTTGACAAGCTACCAAAAGCGAGTTAGGATAGATTCATACATAATAGTAATCATTACTGAAAATGGAGGTGACAACATGGCGATTTACAAATGCGCGAAGTGCGGCGAGGTCGTCGACAAGCGCTGCAAGCCTGGCAAATGCCCCAAGTGCGGCGCCCCCAAAGATGAACTGATCAAACAGGAAGGCCAGGCGTCGGGCGGGAAATGCTGCGGTTGATAAAAGACTCGTCCCGGAGGACAAGCGTTCATCCGGCGCAGGCACTACGCTTGTGCTTGATTGGACCAGCATCCCTTGGGTATACTTGAATAGTGAAGCAAGAGAAAAAGCAGGGAGTGTACCCTGCTTTTCTCATGAGGAGGGACCGGGAAATGGCAAAGGTTTATTTTGTCTCGCCGCGGGCCAAAGCAGGAAAAGGGCTCGTTGACAAGCTGCGCCGGTTGATCAAGGCGGCGGGAACGGTCGACTGCGCCGAAAAGGGTGACTTGGTGGCCGTCAAGATGCACTTCGGGGAGCGGGGAAACACGGCCACGATCAGGCCGCCTTTCGTCGGCGCCGTCGTGGAAGAGATCCGGCGCAAGGAAGCCCGCCCCTTTTTGACCGATTCGAACACCCTCTACCGGGGTTCGCGATCGAACGCTGTCGACCATATGGATACGGCCATGGAAAACGGCTATTCCTACGCGACGGTGAAGGCGCCTGTCATCATCGCCGACGGTTTGAACGGGAAAGAGTTCCGCAACGTTCCCATCCAGGGCAAACGCCTCAAGGAGGCCAAGATCGCCGCCATCCCCCTTGACGCTGACGCCATGATCGTGCTGAGCCACTTCAAGGGCCATGAGATGACCGGCTTCGGCGGCGCTATCAAGAACCTGGCCATGGGACTGGCCTCCCGCTCGGGCAAACTAGTGCAGCACCAGGACGTAAAGCCAGAGGTCAATGACAAGTGTAAGGTCTGCGGCAAGTGTGTCCACTGGTGCCCTGTCGACGCCATCACCCTCGGGGAACGGGCTGTCATCGCCGGGGAACGCTGCATCGGCTGCGGCGAGTGCACTGTCACCTGTCCCCATAAGGCCATCGCTGTCAACTGGAAGACCGACGTGGGCCTGTTGCAGGAGAAGATGGCCGAATACGCCTACGCCTCGGTGAAAGAAAAGCGGGAAAAAGGCAAGGTGACCTTCATCAACTTCGTTCTCGACGTGTCCCCGGAGTGTGACTGCTGCTCCTGGAGCGACGCGCCCATCGTGCCCGACATCGGCATCCTCGCCTCGGATGATCCCGTCGCCCTTGACCAGGCCTGCTACGATCTGGTCAACGAGGCGCCGGGCCTGCGCGATGGCCGGCTCGGCGACGCGGGGCAGGGCGAACCGGCCGCCGGTGTGGACAAGTTCCGCATCGTCCATCCCTCTGTCGATGGGACGATCCAACTCCGCCACGCCGAGGAGATGGGCTTGGGCAGCCGAACCTATGAACTGGTCCGGCTGGGGGAATAGGCGGTTGACAGTTGCGCCCCCTTTCGATATGATAATAGTAATAGATATCGAGATTGTTCTTACGTCCTCTTTCGAAGGGTGGGAATTGCCATGGGCGCCATCGGACCCCGTATGACACGACAAAAATCGCTCGTTTTGGAGATCGTTCAAGGCACGACCTGTCATCCGACTGCCGATTGGGTCTACCAGGAGGCGCGCCAGCAGATCCCTGACATCAGCCTCGGGACGGTGTACCGGAACCTCAACGCCCTGGTCCAGCAAGGTCTGATCCGTGAGATGACCTATGCCGGCGCCAGTTCCCGCTATGACGGCAATGTGGAGAATCATTATCACTTCGTCTGCGAGAACTGCCACCGCGTCTTTGATGTCTTCATGGATCCGCCGGAGCAATGGGCGCGGCGGGCCGAGGAGATCAGCGGCCATGAGATCAAGGGCCACCGGATGGAGTTTTTCGGACGCTGCGCCGAGTGCCGCAAATCGGCCGGCATGTGATGTCAATGAATTGTATAAAAACCGCCGGAGGATGCCCTCCGGCGGTTTTTTTCGCTTTTTCTGATATCTTCACTCATGCCAGGGCAATCCCTTGCTATAATGGAAAATGGTGATTTCAATCCATTGTGAGGAGGAAGATGCGATGGTCACGAGTCTGCCGGATCGGTACGGCGAGGACTATATCGGTGTGCTGGTCCGCGATCCCTACCACATCTTCATCTACTGGGAACTGACAGAAAACATGCGCAAACGAGTTTTACATAACTGGGGTCTTGGGGAGGATACGCCTTGCCGCTTGCGGATCGAGCGGGAGGACGGCAACCGCTGGGAGACAGCGTACACGGCCGAGCTGCCGCCAGGCGCTGAAAGTTGGTATGTGAACGGGGTAACCCCCGGGGAGATCTATCGAGCCCAGATCGGCCTGAAGGCCCCGGAGGGACAGTTTGTCGTCATCCTCGCCTCCACGGCTATTCACGTTCCGCCTGCGGGGCCGGCGAAAGGGCTTCCCGGCCGCGCCCTCGCCATCTCCGGCGGCATCCGGCCTGTTGCCTTAGAAGACATGGCGGAGGAGCAGGCAGATGGGCAGGACCGGGAAGACGGTCACGAGCAGGAGCGGGCGCCGCTCAGTTCCTTCTCCCTCTACCGGGGAGATAGCGAAAGGGGGCAATCGAGTGTCCGTTAAAGGGTATTGGGCGCTGGTCCTTCACGCTCACCTCCCCTATGTGCGGCATCCCGAAAAGCCGGAATACATGGAGGAGCGCTGGCTTTTCGAGGCCTTGACCGAGTGCTATCTGCCGCTCACTGAATCGTGGCTGCGCCTCCGCCGGGAGGAAGTCCCCTTTCAGGTGACCTTGTCGGTGACGCCCTCTCTGGCGGCCATGCTGACAGACAGCCTGCTGCAGGAGCGGTACTTGCGTTATCTCGGAAAAATGCTCGCCCTCGCCGATCAGGAGTTAGAGCGGACCCGGGATGGTCAGGACTTTGCGCCCCTATCCGCCATGTACAAGGAAAAACTGGAGGCCTGCCAGCGCCTCTTTCGCGATGAATGGAACTGCCGGATCACCGATGCCTGGAAGTCGCTGGCCCAGTCTGGCCATCTCGACCTGTGGACCTCGGCGGCCACCCACGCTTTCCTGCCTTACGCGTCGGAAGGGAGCTGGCGGCCCCAGATCCGGACGGGGGTTGAGCAGCACAAGGCCATCTTCGGTATGGCGCCTCACGGCTTCTGGCTGCCTGAGTGCGCCTACGCTCCCGGTGTGGAAAAAGTGCTTGCCCAGGAGGGGATCGGCTGCTTCGTCGTCGACAACGGCACCTTCCGGCGGGCGTTGCCTGAGCCGGCGGGCTTTTACCAGCCGCTGCAGATCGGCCATCAGGTGTCGGCCTTCGCCCGCGATCCAGAGACCTCTCACCAGGTCTGGGACAAAAAAAGCGGCTATCCCGGAGACTACGACTACCGCGAATTTTACCGTGACATCGGTTACGACCTGCCTTTTGAGGCGGTGGCGCCATACCTGGATACGGATGTGCCGTCTGATACGGGCTTCAAGTATTACCGCATCACCGGAAATACTGATCACAAGGAACCCTACCGGCGCGACTGGGCGATGGGCAAGGTCAACCTGCACGCCAGCAACTTCGTCCAAAACCGCTGCGCCCAGGTGGAGCACCTGAGCGGCGCGATGGCGGAACCGCCCATCGTCGTCTCCCCCTATGACGCCGAGCTTTTCGGCCACTGGTGGTACGAGGGCCCCGATTTTCTGGAGGCGGTGCTACGCCGGATGGCCTCGCCCGATTCCCCAGCGGCCGCCTCTACGCCGCGCCGCTACCGGGAGGCCCATGGCGCCGGACCGGCGGGGCGCATCGCCTTCAGCACCTGGGGCGAGGACGGCTTCGGCAAGGTGTGGCTCAGTGTGGGGAACGACTGGGTCTACCGGCACCTGCACCGGGCCGAAAAAGAGATGGTCGCACTGGCCCAGGCTTTTCCCAAAGCTGAAGGCGACATAGGGCGCGCCTTGAACCAGGCGGCGAGGGAACTGATGCTTGCCCAGTCGAGTGACTGGCCCTTCATCATGTATACAGGCACGACGGTGGAATACGTCACCCGCCGGTTCGAGGAGCACCTCCAACTGTTCTGGTCCTTGGCCCGCTCCCTTAGAGAGGGCAAGGTCGATCAGTCAGCCCTTGCCGAGGCGGAGTGGAAGCACCCGCTCTTCGGCGACATCGATTATCTTGATTATGTCAGCTTTAACCGTCCCCTCGCCGAGGCAGCCTCCGCCCAGGCAGTTCCTTTCATCAAGGGAGAACCGGTATGGATGTTGACCTGGGAATACCCGCCGCGGGTGGTGGGCGGACTGGGACGGGCCGTGGCCGACCTGAGCAAGGCCCTCGTCGCCCAGGGTGTGCCCGTAACCGTATTTACCTGCGCCGTCCCCGGTTGCGCCGACCGTGAAATCGTCGACGGCGTGACGATCATCCGCCTGCCTGTTCCAGGAGCGCCCCAGGAAGCCGGTTTCCTTGATTGGGTCTATCGCTTCAACATGGCACTCCTAGCCGGGGTGACGGCGGAAGCAAGTTCAGGACTGCCTTCGATCATCCACGCCCATGACTGGCTGGTCGGCCTAGCGGCCCGGGAGATCCGCAGTAAAACCAACGTTCCCCTGGCCGTCACGATCCACGCGACAGAGCACGGGCGCCAGCGCGGCCTCTGGAACGACTTGCAGCGCAGCATCCACCGGGCCGAAGCGGAACTGGTGTCCGCCGCCGACGGCCTGATCGCCTGTTCCGACTACATGACCCGCGAGGTCTCCCTCCTCTTCGACGCCCCTTGGACGGAGATCAGCACCATCGCCAACGGCGTCGATCCGGCCAATGTGGCGCCCCTTCCCGGCGAAGGCAAGCCCATCGAGGCCTTTTGCCAGCCCGGTGAAGAGCTTATCTTCCACGTGGGACGCCTGGTGACGGAAAAAGGCTCGCCGGTCCTGGTGGAGGCGATGCCGTCGGTGTTGCGTCGTCGCCCGCAGGCGCGCCTGGTCATCGCCGGCAAAGGCCCCTTGCTGGAGACCTTAAAGGAGCGGGCGGCTGAGTTGGGTGTCGGCGAAAAGATCACCTTTGCCGGTTTTGTCGATGACAGCACCCGCAACCGACTGCTCACTTCAGCCGATGTGGCTGTCTTCCCCAGCCTCTACGAACCCTTCGGCATCGTGGCGCTCGAAGCGATGGCGGCGGGAACGCCGGTCATCGTCGGCGATGCCGGCGGGCTCGGGGAGATCATCCGCCACGGTCAGAACGGTCTCAAGGTTCCGCCAGGCGACGCCGAGGCCTTGGCTGACGCCATCGTTCAGGTTCTTGCTGATCGCGATGGGGCAGCGGCCATGGTCCGCGAGGCCTTGCGGGAGGTCGACGAGCTCTACGGATGGGATACCATCGCCGAACAGACGGCTGCTCTCTACCGGCGAGCCACCGTCAAGCGGCTAACCTCCGGCGCTGTCAGTGAGGCAGAGGGCTAGGATTCCCGCGCCTTTCCAGAGGATTTCCGCCGCTCTGTGTCTAACTGGATGATACCGAGGGTCCCTTTATCATCGTAGGGGAAAGGCGGGTTCATGCCCGGTGGCCATTGGCGGCAATCGCAAAAAAAGCAACCCCTGGGGGGACAGGCCCCCCTTGGGGTCGGACATATTGGAACAATTACGGCAAGAGCGATCACCGGCGACCGAGGGAGCGCGCGCCATCGGCGCACCCCCCGGAACGCCTGAGTCAGCCATATCTGGCGATGCGGCATCCCCGGCGATCAGCCGCCGCAGGATGTTTTGGGGCGCCTTTGCGGCGGTGACCGCCGGCCTGGCAGGCTGGTTCGGCAGCCGCCAACTGAACGCCGAAAAACCGGTTCCTGTCGTGCTGCCAGCTGCGACGTTGCCGGAACGGCGGCTCGACCTCGGACGGATGCGCAGCCATGTGGTGCTGCTGGCGCAACCGGATTGGCAGGGACGCCTTGCCGGCGGCCGGGGTGCCCTTCAGGCCGGCGAGTATGTAGCCCAACTGTGGGAAAAGTGGGGAATCGAGCCAAGAGGGGAAGGGGGAACCTATTTCCAAACCTTCCCCGTTCCGTCGTTTTCCTTGTCGAATGTGAACGGCCGCATGCGCCTCCTGCCCCGGACCGGGGACGGGGGGACGGCCGATAACCTGATCGGGTTCATCCCCGGGCGGGATCCCCGGCTGCGCAACAAAGTCGTGGCCCTTTCGGCCCATTATGACCACCTGGGGGCCTGGGATGGGGCGCTGTACCCCGGCGCCAACGACAACGCCTCTGGGGTGGCCGTCTTGCTGGAGATCGCCTGCGCCGCCGTACAGACGCCGCCACGCTGCAGCCTCGCTTTTTTCTTGTTCTCCGGCGAAGAGGGCGGGCTGCTGGGGTCAAAACACTATGCGGAACACCCGACGATTCCGCTGGAGGATATGATCGGCCTGATCAACCTGGACACGGTCGGCAACGGCGATGAGCGCGATTTCATCTGTTGGATGCCTGATCAGTATCCCTGGCTGTCTTGCCTGGATGAAGCGGGTAAGGCGGCCGGGGTGCGGCTTTATCCCCAGGATCATGGCGGTCACAACAGCGATCACCAGCCCTTTGTCGACAAGGGGGTGGCTGCGATCACTGTGCTGTCGGCCACCTGGTTGGAGGGGAATCACACGCCCCAGGATGGTCTCAGCCTGATCCGTCCGGAGAAGTTGGCGCGGATCGCCGAGTGGAGTTGGCGGGCGATATACACTTTGGCCGAGACAGCGGGGAAAAGGGGCGGATAATAAATGGAACGCTATATGAAACAGATTCGCTTCGGCGCCTTCGGGGAAGCGGGGCAGCGTCGATTGGGCCAGTCGACGGCGCTGGTCGCCGGCGTGGGCGCCCTGGGGACTCATCTCGCCAACACCCTCGCCAGGGCCGGTGTGGGAAAACTGGTGCTGGTCGATCGCGATTTCGTCGAATTGTCGAACCTGCAGCGCCAGATCCTCTACGATGAAGCTGATGCAGCGGCCATGGTTCCCAAAGCGGTGGCGGCCAAGCAGAAGTTGCAAGCCATCAACAGTGAGATCCGGGTCGAAGCCATCGTGGCCGACATCCACTGGGCCAATCTGCCGCAACTGCTGGACGGGGTGGACCTTGTCCTCGACGGCAGCGACAATTTTGACCTGCGCTATCTGCTCAATGACGCCTGTGTGCAGGCAGGCATCCCCTGGATTTACGGCGGAGTAACGGGCGCCCACGGTATGGCCATGGTCGTCCGTCCCGGACGGGGGCCGTGCCTGCGCTGCTTAATCCCTTCACCGCCGCCGCCCGGATCGGCGCCCACCTGTGACATGGCCGGTATCCTGGCGCCGGCGATCCAGATGATCACGGCCTTTCAGGCCGTCGAGGCGATGAAGCTCCTGGCCGGACGGGAGGACGAACTCGCTGGCGGGCTCTTTTCCGTCGACCTCTGGAACAACCGCTATGACCTGATCGACCTGGCTGCGGCGCGCCGGGACGACTGCCCGGCCTGCGGCCGCGGGGATTTTCCCTTCCTCGCCGGCCGGGAGGAGATGCAGGCGACCCCGCTCTGCGGTTCCAATGCCGTCCAGATCACGCCGGCCCGGCCGGCCGAACTGGACCTGGAGATTATGTCGGAGCGCCTCTCGGGCGCCGGGAAGGTCGAGGTCACGCCCTACCTGCTCCGGTTTTCCTCGGCTGAAGGCGAGATGGTGCTCTTTCGCGACGGACGGGCGATGATCCGGGGGACGCAGGATCCGGTCAAGGCGAAGGCTGTTTACACGCGTTTCACCGGCGCGTAACCGTGGGCCGCGACAGCGCATATGGCATCGGCTCCGAACAAATCCGATGAATCACGGGTTGAAACGTAGGAATCATTTGCAACAAAGAATCAATCGCAAGCGACGGGGGAATGACGGTATTGGACTGGATTGTGGGGATCACGGGAGCAAGCGGCTCCATTTACGGCCTGCGGCTGATCGAGACGATGCAGGAATTAGGGATGTGTCCCCACCTCGTCGTTTCCGAGGCCGGTGAGCGCGTCCTGCGGGAAGAGACAGGCAAGTCCCTGGCCGAGGTCGCTGCGGGGTGCCGCCTTCATGACGTGCGAGATGTAGGGGCCGCCATCGCCTCCGGTTCCTTCCCGGCGGCAGGCATGATCGTCATCCCCTGTTCGATGCACACAGTGGCGGCCATGGCCCTCGGTCTCGCCGACAACCTGCTTACCCGTGCCGCTGATGTGACGCTGAAAGAGGGACGGCCGCTGATTGTCGTCCCCCGGGAGACGCCGCTGCACCTGATCCACCTGGAAAACCTGAGGCGCCTCGCCCAAGCGGGGGCGAGGATCGTTCCGGCCATGCCGGCTTTCTATCACCGGCCAACGACGATGATCGAATTGGTGGACTTCGTGGTGGGGAAGGTTCTGGATCAGGCTGGCATCACACACCAGTTATTCAAGCGATGGGGGGAGACGGAATAATCCCCCAAAATGCATAGGACTTGAGGGACCCCGGGCACAGGACCGGGGTCCTTTTTTCATCTTTACCCTAAATTTTTCCTCAAACAAGGCAGGAAAACCGGGCGATGCGTGGAATGAAGTGGTGTGCAGTGGTAGAAAAGTGGTTTAAAGTGGTGGGACACGCCGATGTTCATGGGGGAATACCAGCATGCCATCGATCCGAAAGGCCGGTTGTTTATGCCGGCCCGCTTGCGGGAGTCCCTGGGCGAGGCCTTTGTGGCCACCAAGGGGCTTGATGGTTGTTTGTTCGTATACCCCAAGGAAGAGTGGAAACGGCTCGAAGAAAAGCTGAAGGCGCTCCCCTTCACGCGGGCCGACGCCCGGGCTTTTCAACGGTTCTTCTTCTCCGGCGCCGGCGAATGTGAAGTGGACAAGCAGGGCAGAATACTGGTTCCCGCTCACCTGCGCGAACATGCGGCCTTGGAAAAAGACGTCGTCATTATCGGCGCCGGCGCTCGCGTGGAGATCTGGAGCCAGGAGCGCTGGAGAGAGTATAACGAGAAAGCGGCGCCATCCTATGAAGAGGTGGCGGAGAAACTGATCGACTTTGACCTGTAGGTTGACCGGGCCGGTTTTCGGCGACGGGTCGCCGATCACTGGACGGAGGTTGCCCTATGGTTTTTCATCACATCCCCGTGTTGTTGCATCAGGTGCTGGAGGTGTTGCAACCGCGCCCCGAGGGTGTCTACTTGGACGGAACGGTGGGTGGCGGCGGTCACAGCGCGGCAATATTGGAAAAGATATCGGGACGAGGGAGGTTGATCGGACTTGATCAGGACCCGACAGCCCTTGCGGCGGCCGGGCGCAACCTAGCCTCTTTCGGTGACCGGGTGACGCTGGTGCGGTCCAATTTCCGCCGCATCGGCGCTGTCGTCGCTGAACTGGGCCTCATGGGGAAGATCGACGGAATCCTGCTCGATATCGGCGTCTCCTCTCACCAACTGGATGAGGCGGAACGAGGGTTTACCTACCGGATGGATGCTCCCCTCGACATGCGGATGAACCCCGAGAGCGCGCTGACAGCGGCCAAATTGCTCAATGAAGCGCCAGAAGGGGAGATCGCTCGCATCCTCCGCGATTACGGCGAAGAGCGGTGGGCGAAACGGATCGCCCAGTTTATCGTGAAGCGCCGTGCCGAACAAGCCCTGGAGCGGACGGGCGAACTGGTCGATATCATCCGCGCCGCCATCCCGGCGGCGGCCCGCCAGGAAGGAGGGCACCCGGCGAAGCGGACCTTTCAGGCCCTGCGGATCGCTGTCAACGATGAACTCGGGGCGCTGGAAGAGGCGCTGCCTGCGGCTTTGGAGGCCCTTGCCCCGGGCGGCAGGTTGGCCGTGATCAGCTTCCACTCCCTGGAAGATCGGATCGTCAAGAACTTTTTTGCGGAACAGGCGAGAGGTTGCCTCTGTCCGCCGGACTTCCCTGTCTGCGCCTGTGGAAATCGGCCGAAGGTGAAGATCATCACCAGAAAACCGCTGGTCGGTTCCGACGAGGAGATGCAAGCAAACCCCCGCGCTCAGAGCGCCAAGCTGAGGGCGGCCGAGAAAATAGGATAAGAGGGTCTTCTAGAGGACGAGGAGGTTGCATAGGTTGAAACAAGCCACCGCCCGTGTGCTCGACCATTTCGAGGATGTACGGCCGGCATCGCCTCCGCCTGAAGCGCCGAAAGTCGTCCCGAAAGTGAAGGTCAGCGGAAAAAACAAGCGGCAGGTCATCACCGCCGCATTCTTGGTGATGGCCTGCGGGATCACTGTCGTTTCGCAGTATGCCGCCGTGGCCTTTGAGGCCAAGACGGTGAACCAGTTGCGCTCCGATCTGACGAAAGAGAAAAACGCCTTGGACCACCTGCGGGTAGATGTGAACCGGCTTAAATCGCTGGAGCGCGTGGAAACGGTGGCAATAAGTAAAATGGGCATGCAGAGGCCGAAATATGAAAAGGTGCTCGCCATCTCCGGAGCGACCGGGGCTGCCAAGGCGGGCGCGGCCGGGGCGACGCTCGCAGCGGCTAGCGTAAGCCAGGGGGCCGAGAAAACCGGTGAGGACAGAACACAAACTGCAGCGGCCGATCCGGAACAGGCGCCTGTCGGCGATAATCCCTTCGCTGCCGCCGTCACGCGCTTCTTTCAACGCATCACCTTTGGTATGCTCTGATCCGAGGCTCGAAAGCCCCCTTGCCCTTGGTGAGAAATTGATCCTATAATGGTAGGCGTGGAAGGTCGGGCCCGTGTGTCCAGGCGATTCCTCCCGGGATTGGCCTGGGAGGTTTTGGTTTTTATGGGAATAAGGGGAGGATAATGTGTTCGCCACACCGGTACAGGTGCGTAAACGAACGACACAGGTTTTCCTGTTTTTCACCGTACTGGTCGGCATCCTGATCCTGCGTCTCTTTTGGGTTCAGGTCGTCAACGGCGCCTTCTACTCAGCCAAGGCCGAGGAGGTTCGTCTGCGCGATCTGCCGGTGGAAGCAAAACGGGGAACCATTTACGATCGCAACATGAATTCGCTCGCCGTGTCGGTGAGCGTTGATTCTGTCGTCGCCAACCCGCGAGAGGTAAACGGCTCAGAACGGGGGAGGGAGATTGCCGCCGAACTGGCTCGCGTCCTCGAAATGGATCAGGAACGGGTGTTCAAGCTGATCACGCAGCCGGACGTGGGCTTTGTCTGGGTCAAACGGAAAGTCGAACCCGATAAGATCGAGCAACTGCGCAACTCGCCAGTCAAGCTGACAGGCATCGGCTACATCCCGGAAAGCAAGCGTTATTACGAAAAGGGCAAACTGGCCTCGCACATCCTGGGGATCACCGATACGGACGCCCGGGGCCTGGAAGGGCTTGAAATGCTCTTTGACCAAGACCTGCGCGGTCTGCCGGGCAAGCTGGTGGCCGAGTATGACGCCCGCAACCGCGAGATGCCCCAGGCCGAACACGCCTTCATTCGCCCCGTCGACGGGCACAGCCTCGTGCTGACCATCGATGAGACGGTCCAGTACATCGTAGAACGGGAACTGGATAAGCTCGAACGGGAACGAAAGCCCAAAGGCGCCACCGTCATCGTCATGGACGTGAAGACCGGCCGCATCCTGGGCATGTCGAACCGTCCCACCTATGATCCCAACGACCGGGGCAAGTATCCTGACGCCGCCCGCCGCAGCCGGGCGATCAGCGACGCCTATGAGCCTGGGTCCACCTTCAAGATTGTCACCGCCAGCGCCGCCCTGGAAGAGGGCGCTGTCAAGGAATCGGACCGCTTTTTTGACCCCGGATACGCGATCGTCGGCGACCGCCGCGTGCGCTGTTGGAAAGACGGCGGCCACGGCGCCCAGACCTTTACCGAGGTGGTTCAAAACTCCTGCAACCCAGGCTTCATTCAGATCGGCATGAATCTCGGCCTCCCCAAGTTTTACAACTACCTGAAGGCTTTCGGCTTCGGTCAGCCGACAGGGATCACCCTGAACGGGGAGGCGGCGGGCATCCTGGTGCCGGAGAAGACGGCCAAGCCGATCGACCTGGCCACCATGTCCATCGGTCAGGCTAACGCCGTCACACCGATCCAACTGATCACCGCTGTGTCGGCGGTGGCCAACGGCGGGAAACTGATGAAGCCCCAACTGGTCGAAAAGATACTCGACGCCCAGGGTTCGGTGATCAAGACCTTCGAGCCTGAGGTCGTCCGTCAGGTCGTATCCAAGGAGACGGCCGAAAAGGTCAACCTGATCCTGGAGAAGGTCGTATCCAAAGGGACGGGCATCAACGCCTATATTGAGGGTCACCGGGTGGGCGGCAAAACAGGCACGGCTCAGAAGATCAAGCCCGGCGGCGGCTACATGGAAGGCGAGTATGTGGCGTCTTTTGTCGGCATCGCCCCGGCCAATGATCCGGCCATCGCCTGTCTCGTTGTTGTCGATGCGCCGCAGGGAGAGCCCCATTTCGGTGGCCTGGTGGCGGCGCCCATCTTCAAGGCCGTCGTGGCCGATGTGCTGCGCCACCTGGGGATTCAACCTCAGGTCCTTCCCGCCGAGGTTCCGGCGGTCACTACAGACGGCGTGAAGGAAATCGCAGTCCCGCAGGTGACCGGTCTCAGCGAAGAGGAAGCGGAGCAGCGGGTGATGCGCGTCGGGCTGAGCGTAGCGACAGAAGGCTTCGGCGTCCGTGTCGTCAATCAGTCTCCCAAACCTGGCGAAAAGGTGGCGCCCCAGACCGCGGTAATTCTTTACCTGGGCGACGATGAAAAAGCTGCCCGGGCAGCGCCAGGAGAAGAAGTGATCTGCCCCGACGTGACGGGAAAAGGGATCAAACAGGCCGGCGATCTGTTGGCCAAAGCGGGTCTCTCCTTTGAACCGGTCGGGAGCGGTCTCGCGAAAGGGCAGAGCGTCAAGGGCGGCCGCAAGGTGCCGGTGGGCACGGTGGTTCGCGTCGAATTTGCGCCCGTCGACGAAAGCGGTCCCTAAGGGGTAGTCAGCGCGGAAACCCCTATGTATCAAAGGGCGCCGCGGTTGAAAATAAACTGTAATGGTAATGATTATTAACAACGAACAGAAATTGCATGACTTTCCGCCGGCCTTTCGCCGGCGGGAAGCTCTGTCGGTTGACGCTGATGGGCGTAAGGAGGGGAGCCCCCTTGGAACTGATACACTTGCTTGCAGATATTGAAGTATGCGACATTCGCCCTTCTGGGAACAGTGCAGCTGCGCCGCTCGCCGGCGCAGCTGGCGGCAATCCGTTTTTCGGACAGAAAATCTCGGGGCTCGCCTATGACTCCCGGCGGGTGCAGCCGGGTTTTCTCTTTTTTTGTGTACCCGGTCAAAAGACGGACGGCCACCGCTTTGCCGCTGATGCTGTCGGTCGCGGCGCTGCGGCCCTGGTGGTGGAACGCTATGTTGACGTCGATGCGCCCCAGATCCGTGTACCTTCGACGCGGAAAAGCATGGCTCAGGCTGCGCGTGTTTTTTATGGCAACCCGTCGGGCCGGATGCTGATGGTTGGGGTGACCGGCACGAACGGCAAGACGACGACGACCCACCTTGTGGAGGCGATTCTCACCGCCCAGGGGCGCCGGGTCGGATTGATCGGCACAAACGGCAACCGCCTGGGCGACAAGTCCTGGCCGGCGGAACATACGACGCCTGAATCGCTCGATCTGCAGGCTTTGCTGGCGGAGATGGCCGGCGAGGGCGCCGATGCGGCCGTCATGGAGGTATCCTCCCATGCCCTCGACCAACTGCGGGTGCTGGGCGTCGACTTCGATCTAGCCCTCTTCACCAATCTGACGCAGGACCACCTCGATTACCACGAGACACTGGAGCGGTACCGGGACGCGAAGGGGATCCTTTTTCGCGAACTTACAGGCGTGATGAAGGGCGCCAAAGAGGCGAATTCTTCGGGAGCGACTCCTGAAGCGACACCCCTGCAAGGGGGGCCGAAAAGGGCGATCATCAACGCTGATGATCCCAACGCCGGCTTTTTCATCGCTGCCAGCGCGGCGCCGGTGATCACCTATGGCATCGACGCTGATGCCATGATCAAAGGGCGCGACTGGACGGTCACACCGCAAGGCCTGACCTGTGATGTCCTTTACCCAGGCGGGGAGGTTCGCCTGAACCTGCAACTGACGGGACGATTCAACCTTTCGAATGCCCTGGCTGCTTTCGCTGCCGGCTGGGCCGCCGGGATCGACCCGGAGGCGATCGCCGCCGCTCTGGGCACGGTGACAGGCGTGGCAGGGCGGTTCGAGCGGATCGACCTGGGACAGCCTTTCAGTGTCATCGTCGACTACGCCCATACGCCTGACGGTTTGGAAAATGTGCTTGTTACCGCCCGGGCGCTGGCCCAAGGACGGGTGATCACCGTCTTCGGCTGCGGCGGAGACCGGGACCGGACAAAGCGCCCGAAGATGGGGGCGGTTGTGGCCCGCCTCAGCGATGTGGCGATCGTCACCTCTGACAACCCGCGCACAGAAGACCCCCAGCGGATCATCGAGGATATCCTGCCGGGCTTGGCGGATGGTGTTGATGTCCATGTCGAACCGGACCGGTCATCGGCCATCGCTCTGGCGCTGTCGCTGGCCCAGCCGGGTGATCTGGTGATGATCGCCGGCAAGGGTCATGAGACCTACCAGATCGTTGGCGCAAAAGTGCTCCCTTTCGATGATCGCCAGATCGCCCGCGAGCGGCTGAGGGGGATGGGCTATGATCGGCGTTGACCTTTCTCTCCTGGCTGAGTGGATGCTGGGAAAAGTCGAGGGCGAGGGAACAGCCCTCATCTCCGGCACAGCCGTTGTGGACAGCCGGAAGGTGGCGCCCGGGGATGTCTTTTTCGCCCTCCCTGGAGAAAAGGTCGACGGCCATGACTTTGTTCCGGCTGCTTTGGCGGCTGGCGCCGCCTGCGCCGTCGTCCGCCGAATGGACGATGGCTGGAAGGCGGCCCTCCGGCCGGGTCAGGGGCTGATCCTTGTCGACGACGGCTTGCAGGCGCTGCAGGACTGCGCCCGCCACTACCGAACGCAACTGGCCATCCCTGTCATCGCCGTCACCGGATCGACAGGCAAGACATCGACGAAGGACCTGCTGGCGGCGGCTGTCGGCGCACAATTGGATGTGATGAAAAGCCCCGGCAATTTTAATAATGAAATCGGTCTTCCGCTGACCCTGTTGGGGGTTCAGGAACACCACCAAGCGCTGATCGTGGAGATGGGGATGCGTGGCGAGGGGCAGATCGCCGCGCTCTGCCGCATCGCCCGCCCCGATGTGGGCCTTTTGACGAATATCGGCCCTGTTCACATGGAACTGCTCGGGAGCATGGAGGCCATTGGCCGCGCCAAGGGGGAATTGCTGCAGTCGCTTCCCGAAAAGGGGAAGGCGGTTGTTAACGGCGAGGATCGGCGGGTTGTGGCCGAGACACTGTCCAGCCGCTGCCCTGTCGTCTATGCCGGGACATCCCCGGAGGCGTTGGCCGATGGGCTCATCGCAGGCGGCCTGAATCCCGCCGAGCCGGTGCAGGCGATCTGGGCGACGGAGGTGGAACCCCTCGGCGAACAGGGTTCACGCGTGGCCGGCGCTTTCGGCGCCTTTATCCCTGAACAGGCTGCTGGGAATGGGGAGTCGACCTTTGAGTTTTTGCTGCCCCTGCCGGGGCGGCATCAGGTGTCTAACGCCCTCCTGGCGTTGGCCGCCGCCAGGGCCGTCGGGGTAGATCCTGCGGCGGCAGCCGGCGGATTGGCACAAGCCCGGCTCTCTTCGCTGCGCTGGGAGACGCGCCGTTTTGATTGCGCAGTCACCTTGATCAACGACGCCTACAACGCCAACCCTGCGGCCATGACGGCTGCTCTGACGACAGCCGCTGAATTGGCCGGACCGGGTCGCCTTGTCGCCGTACTGGGGGACATGTATGAACTGGGTCCCGAGGCGGCTGAATACCACCGGCAGGTGGGGCGCCAAGCTGCCAAACTGGGCGTAGGCCTGCTGGTTTCGGTGGGAACCCTCGGCGCCTGCATCACTGACGGCGCCATCGAAGCCGGCATGACGCCGGAACGGATTCGTCGCTTCGCCGACGCTGAAACAGCGGCTGCAGCGTTGCCGGGACAAGTGGAAGAAGACGATGTGATCCTGATCAAGGCATCCCGAGGCATGCGTTTGGAGCGAGTGGCCCATGCCCTCGCAGATACACTGGCGAATCGGCGCCGCTGAGGAGAACGTGAACCATGCAGAAAATGGTATGGGCCTTTATTGTCGCCGGCGCGGCCGGATTGTTGCTCGGTCCCTGGCTGATCCCCTACCTTCGCCGGCTGAAGTTCGGCCAGAGCATACGTGAGGAGGGGCCGAAAGGACATCAGCGCAAGGCGGGAACACCCACCATGGGGGGCGTCCTCTTTCTGATCGCCGTCCCTGTGGCCGTCCTTGCGACGGCCGGATTCACGCCTCTATCGGGAGTCCTCTTGCTGGGCCTGCTCGGCTTCGGGCTTATCGGTTTTATTGACGATTACATTAAAGTGGTGAAAAAGCGAAACCTCGGCTTGCGGGCTTGGCAGAAATTCACCGGCCAAATTATCTTGTCTCTGATTTTAATCTACAGCGTCGTCCATGGGATTGATCGGGGAACATCCCTGTACATACCGGGATTCGATGTCTGGTGGGATGCCGGGGCGCTCTACTACCCGCTGGCATTGCTCTTGATTGTGGGAACGACAAACGCCGTCAACCTGGCAGACGGTCTCGACGGGCTGGCGGCCGGCATGACCTTCTGGGTGGCCCTTGCCTTTGCTGCCATCGCATCGGCGGGGACATCCGATGTCACAGCCGCCTTCGCCGCCGCCCTCGCCGGCGGCTGCATCGGATTTTTGTTCTTCAACCACCATCCCGCCCGTATGTTTATGGGTGACACAGGCTCACTGGCCTTAGGCGGCGCCGTCGCCACACTGGCCCTGCTGACCCGGACAGAACTGATCCTCCCCGTACTCGGCGCCGTCTTCGTCGCCGAAACCCTCTCCGTGATCCTGCAGGTGGCCTCCTTCAAGCTAACAGGCAAACGCATCTTCCGGATGAGCCCCCTGCATCACCACTTCGAACTGGGCGGCTGGCACGAAACGAGCGTCGTCTACACCTTCTGGGCCGCCTCCCTCATCTCCGCCTTCCTCGGGGTACTGCTCGCGATGCCTATTCGTTTCTAAAAATCACCGCAAATGTTTCGTAGGGGTTGTTTGCTCCGTGAGCGGTTTGAGCGGAGCGGGATTAATAGTGTACCCCCAACCGCAATATCAAAAAACGATGTAGAACAAACCTTAAAGACGGTAACCCAGCAAAGCAACGAATCATCGCAAATGTTTCGTAGGGGTTGTTTGCTCTGTGAGCGGTTTGAGCGGAGCGGCGAAAAGTGAGCGAAGCCCGCGAAGCGTTAAGGGGCGCCACGGTTCACATGCAGAACAGCCCAGAGGTTTGGCGCCCCAGCGTAGCGGGCGTAGCGAACCGCCGCGCAGCTCTTAGCGAACGGAGCAAACAACCCCGAAGAGAAAGGATTGACACCCTTGACCAACCGCTGGCAAGACGGACGCAAAACACTGGTCGTAGGCGCCGGCAAAAGCGGCATCGCGGCCGCCCGCACACTGGCCCGTCTGGGCGCCTCCGTCACCCTTTGCGATACAAAAGCACTGGAAGACCTGTCATGTCGGAAAGAACTGGAGGCAGCCGGCGTGGCCCTTCACGGCGGCGGTTATCCGTCCCTTCGGGAAGGGGGCTACTGTGAAGTCGTCATGAGTCCCGGCGTTCCCCTGATCGTGCCCCCGGCGCGGGAAGCGCAGGAGCGGGGGATCGCCGTCACGGGGGAACTGGAGATCGCCTACCTTTTGTCTCCGGCGCCTTTCATCGCCATCACAGGCACCAACGGCAAGACGACGACAACCTCACTGGTGGGCGCCATCCTTAAGGCAGCAGGCTGGAACCCCTTTGTCGGGGGGAACATCGGCCAGCCGCTCGTGGAAGAGGCGCAGAACCTCACTGCTGATCGCTGGGTCGTGGCTGAGGTCTCCTCCTTCCAATTGGAGACGACCGATCAGTTTCATCCCCGCGCTTCCATGATCCTGAACATCACCCCTGACCATCTCGACCGTCACGGCGACATGGAAAACTACCGCGCCATCAAAGCGCGCATTTTCCGAAACCAGGGCGGCGACCGGGGGAACGAGGACATCACCGTCCTCAACTACGATGATCCACTGGTGCGAACACTGGCAGCCGACTGTCGGAGCCGGGTCCTTTGCTTCAGCCGGCTGCAGAAGATGGAGCATGGCGCTTACGTTGACGGCGGGATGATCCGTTTTGCTGGACCGGAGGGCGACATCCCCGTTGTCGCCGTCGACCGATTGCAGATCAAAGGCGCCCACAACGTGGAAAACGCCTTGGCCGCCTGCGCCGTCACCGTAGGCCTCGGCATTGCTCCCGCTGTGGTCGCCCAGGCGATGATTGATTTTCAGCCGGTCGAACACCGCATGGAGCCTGCCGGAACGGTGGCCGGCGTAGCCTATGTGAACGACTCGAAAGGGACGAATCCTGACGCTTCCATCAAAGCGATTGAATCGTACGACAGGCCGGTGATCCTGATCGCCGGAGGAAAGAACAAGGGCAGCGATTTCAGCGAACTGGCGGAGATCATCAAAAAACGGGTGAAGGCGGTTGTCCTTGTCGGCCAGGCAGCGCCGGTACTTGAAGCCGCTCTCCGGAAGGTCGGCGTCGAATCGATCAAGCCTGTAGACACCTTTGAAGCCACTGTTCTTGAAGCTGCGCGGATGGCCGAACCGGGGGATGTGGTCCTCTTGAGTCCGGCCTGCGCCAGTCTCGATATGTTCCCAAACTATGAGGTGCGGGGACAGGTATTTAAGGACCTTGTCCGGCAATTGGCCCAAGATCATGGGGACGAAAAGGATCAGCCGCCCTGCTGAAACAAAGCGGTGAGGCCGAAGCGGGCCGGCAGAATCTTGGTGATCGCCATTGAGGGGAGGAGAAAGCATGCGTCTAAAACCGAGGGCTCCCGATTTCACCATTTTTTTGGCCGTGATTCTCCTGCTCACATTCGGCATGATCATGGTGTTGAGCGCCAGTTCTGTCCGCGCCGCCTATGCCACCAACAATCCCTTTTACTTTTTCCAGCGGCAGGTCCTGTGGGCGCTGGCCGGGATTGTGGTCATGTTCGTGGTGGCGCGCATCGATTACCGGAGATTGGCGCCCTACAGCAAGCATTTCCTCATCTTCAGCATCCTCCTTTCTCTGGCCGTGTTCATTCCTGGCGTGGGGAAAAAGGTTCTGGGGGCGACTCGCTGGATAAACCTAGGGCCAGCCTCCTTTCAACCCTCCGAATTGTTGAAACTGTCGGTTATCATCTTTCTGTCACACAAGCTGTCCCAGAATCCGCATAAACTAGAAGACCTGAAAAGGGGTTTAGGGCCATATCTGCTCCTGATCGGGTTGATCGCTGGGCTGCTTCTCTTACAGCGCGATTTGGGAACGGCCATCGCCATCTGCGGCGCTATTTATTTGATGCTCTATGTGGGCGGCGCCAAGCCGCAACATATGCTTAGCCTGGGCTTCGCCGGCGTACTCGGGATCCTTGCCGCCGCCATCCTGGAACCCTACCGGATGCGACGACTCACTGGGTTTATCGATCCCTGGGCCGACCCGCTGGATTCAGGCTTTCACACCCTCCAGTCCCTCTTCGCCCTTGGATCGGGCGGGCTCTTCGGGGCGGGCATGGGTCAGAGCAAACAGAAGTATTTCTACCTGCCTGAACAACATACGGACTTCATTTTCGCGATTTTAGGCGAGGAATTGGGCTGGGTCGGCGTCGTCTGCGTGATCCTGCTCTTCTTCCTCCTCATCTGGCGCGGGATCCGGACGGCGGTGTCCTGTCCGGACGCTTTTGGCAGCCTCCTGGCCCTGGGTCTGACCGTCCAGGTGGGGCTGCAGGCGATCATCAACATGGGCGTCGTCAGCGGGCTCCTGCCAGTAACGGGCATCACACTGCCCTTCATCTCCTACGGTGGATCCTCCCTCGTCTTTTCCTTGATCGGCATCGGACTGTTGATCAACGTATCACGCTTTAGTCGATAACGGTGGTGGCAACATGAAGAATCAGGGGATGCATCGAAGAAAAAGAGTGTTTGTCGTCACCGGCGGGGGAACGGGAGGTCATATCTACCCGGCGCTGGCAATCGCCAGGGGCCTCCAGGAACGGTTTCCCGGTTCGACCATCCACTATGTCGGTGGAAAACGCGGATTGGAGAATACCATCGTTCCCCGGGAGGGCCTTCCCCTGACGACGGTACACTGCCGCGGCCTGGAACGCAGCCTCAGTTTGAGCAACCTGGCGGCCATCGGCGATACGGCCAGGGGGCTGGCCCAGTCGTACCGGTTGCTCCGGCGCCTCGGGGCTGATGCGGTCATCGGCACAGGCGGCTTTGTGGCCTTTCCGGTGGTCATGGCGGCCACCCTGGCCGGGATCCCGGCGCTGATTCATGAACAAAACGCCTTTCCCGGCGTGACGAACCGGCTCTTGGCGCCGCGAGCGGCTTCAGTCATGCTGACCTTTCCGGAGGCCGAAAAACGCCTGAAGGCAAAAAAGACGGTCGTTACCGGTCTTCCGATCCGGCCGGACATCCTTTCGGCGAAGCGGGAAGAAGGTCGCCGCTATTTCGGGCTGCCGGAGAGGTCGCAGGTTTTGCTGGCCGTGGGCGGCAGCCGGGGCGCCAAACGGTTGAACGAAGCCATGGTCTCCCTGGCTCGCCGGTGGGCCGGCGATCCCCGGCGGCAGGTCATCCACGTCACGGGGGAGGTCAATTACGAAGAGACGGTCGCCCAACTCAAGGCGGCCGGAATAAACTTGGATAAATGTGGAAACATTAATGTAATGCCATACCTGGATCGCATGGACTACGGGCTGGCCGCCTGCGACCTCTGCGTCGGCCGCGCCGGCGCCGCCTTCATCTCTGAGGTGACCGCCCGCGGTCTGCCGTCCATCCTGGTTCCCTATCCTCATGCGGCGGAAAACCATCAGGAGGCCAACGCCCGCAGTCTGGAAGCCGTCGGCGCCGCGCGGGTGATCATGGATCGCGAACTGGACGGCCAACGCCTGAGTGATACGGTGCAGGAGCTCTTGGAACAGCCGGACCGGATCGCGCAGATGGCAAAAGCGGCCAAAGGCGCCGGCAGGCCTGAGGCGTTAACGATGATACTCGATGAGATTTCGCGGGTGGTCATGTCCCGGAAGTAACCGGGACTTCTTTTTCACTCTTCATACGGACAAGCTCAGGAGCACTAGCGGGCAGGCTGCCATACTATGAAGCAGTCCCAGCCTGGCGGAAATACGGCAGCGATCAAGGTACAGTATTATCCCGGAAAGGAGCTGACAGATTGGTGTTGGCGAAGGGAACATGGTTGCATTTCATCGGCGTCGGCGGAACGGGCATGAGCGGCCTGGCCAGGGTGATGCTTCAACAGGGCTATAAGGTGAGCGGTTCTGATCTGGCCGATACAGCCGTCACACAGCGGCTTGTCAGCCAGGGCGCCAAGGTTTTTCAGGGACACCGGGAGGAGCACCTCCAACCGGGCGTCGATGTGGTCGTTGTGTCGACGGCGGTCAAAGCTGACAACCCGGAACTGCGCCTGGCAAGGGAGCGGAATCTGACGATCTGGCACAGGGCGGACCTGCTCGCCTGGTTGATGGAGCAAAAAAAGGGGATCGCCGTCGCTGGCGCCCACGGCAAAACGACGACGAGCGCCATGATCGGGCTGATGTTGGAACAGTGCGGTCTCGATCCAGCCATCATCGTCGGGGGAGAGATCCGGGAGATCGAGGGCAATGCCAAATGGGGTCAGGGCGATTTCATGGCCGCTGAGGCCGATGAGAGCGACCGTTCCTTCCTCAAGCTTTCCCCGTGGATGGCGGTGATCACCAACATTGAGGCGGACCATCTGGACCACTATCAATCCTTTGAGGCGATTGTGGAAGCTTTCTACCAGTTTACGGAGCGGGTGTCCGGCGACGGCATCCTGCTGCTCTGCGCCGATGACCCCCTCTTGCAGGAAATGGCGGAGAGGGTGACCACTCGCCGGGTGGTCACGTATGGTATGAAAGCAAGGGCCGATTATCGGGTTGTCGATCTGATTTGCACACCCGAAGGTTCGCAGGCGGACATCTTCCGCGGCGAAGAGCGGTTGGGCCGGCTTTTGCTTTCCGTTCCTGGGGAACACAACATCAGCAACGCCTTGGCGGCGGTGGCTTGCGCCGATCTGATCGGGGTTCCCTTTGCAGCCGCAGCCGCTGCTCTATCCCGTTTCGGGGGTGTTGGACGACGGTTCCAACGGATGGGGGAAGCCAAGGGTATTTCTGTCGTCGACGACTATGCCCACCATCCCACCGAGGTAAAGGCTACGCTGGCGGCGGCAAGGCAGACGCAACCGGGGCGGCTCGTCGCTGTTTTCCAGCCCCACCGGTATACACGCACGCGCGATCTCTACCGCGAGTTCGGCGAGGCTTTTGACGCCGCCGATGTAGTCGTCCTCAACGAGATCTATCCGGCCGGAGAAGCGCCCATTCCCGGTGTCTCATCTGGACTGATCATGGATGTCTATGAAAACCGATGCGGGCGCAAAGCCGTTTACGCGGCCGACAAGGAGGAACTCCTTCGCCGTCTGCAGGATCTTGTCAAGCCGGGTGATCTTGTGTTGACCATGGGGGCGGGCAACATCTGGATGGCCGGGCGTCAACTCCTAGAGGCACTGGAAGCCCGGCAGAGCGAGCAGGGGTAGAGGAAATGGGGCTGGAGGAAGGGACGATGGGGAACAGACAGGGCGCTTTGACCGATATGACGCAAATCACCAGAGACTTTCGCGGTCAATGGATGCAAAAGGAACCCATGTCCCGCCATACGACCTGGAAGATCGGCGGTCCGGCCGACCTGTTTGCCATGCCCGCCGATGAAGCCGATCTGGCCGGGTTGATCCGTGGTTGCCGCGAAAGGGAGATCCCATGGATGGTTGTGGGGAGCGGTTCCAACCTGCTCGTCGCCGACAATGGGATCCGGGGTGTTGTCATTCACCTGGGTCGCGCTTTTTCTGACAGACGTTTGGACGATTGCCGGTTGACGGCGGGGGGCGGCTGCGCGCTGTCTGGGCTGGCCCGGCTTGCCGTCAAAGCGGGTTTGCAGGGGTTGGAGTTTGCCTGCGGCATCCCGGCCTCTCTCGGCGGCGCTGTGGCGATGAACGCCGGCGCTCACGGCGGATCGATGGAGAACATCGTCCGGTGGGCCGACGTGATCGACGATGAGGGCCGGATTCGCCGGTATCAGGGGGAGGAAATGGACTTTGCCTACCGCCATTCCCGCCTGCAAGGGGAAAAGGCCATCGTGGTTCGCGTGGGAATGGAACTGCGATGGGGAGACCAGGAAGCCTTGGAGCGATGGATGGAGGAAAAGCTCACGCTGCGGAGGAAGTCGCAACCGCTCGACTTCCCCAATGCCGGCAGCGTCTTTCTCAATCCTCCCGGCAGCCTTTCGGCGGGCCGGTTGATCGATGAGGCCGGCATGAAGGGTTTCGCCATCGGAGGAGCTCAGGTGTCGGAGCGGCACGCCAATTTTATCGTCAATCGAGGGGGAGCGACGGCAGCCGATGTGCTCGCCCTGATCGATACCGTTCGTGCGAGAGTACTGGCAACCTGCGGCATCGAACTGAAATCAGAAGTTCGTGTCATCGGAGATTCGGGGGGGCAGGTTGATGGTTGGGGAACCGAGGATTCGCATCAAAGGGGGTAAGCCGCTTTTCGGAGAGGTGGCGATCAGCGGGGCAAAAAACGCTGTGCTGCCCATCCTGGCGGCTTCATTAATGTCGACGGGGGAGTGCCGGATCAAGGACGTGCCCCGGTTGACCGATGTGCAGATGATGATCGAGGTCCTAATCACGCTAGGCGCCCAGGTGTCCTGGGAAGGCGAAAGCCTGATCGTCGACGCGTCAGCAGTCGAGATTCGCGAGGTGTCCGCCGACCTGATGCGGCGCATGCGGGCCTCCAACCTCGTTCTGGGCCCGTTGCTCAGCCGTTTTCGAAAAGTGCGGATTTCTCATCCCGGCGGCTGTTCCATCGGCAGTCGCCCCATGGATCTGCACCTGAAAGGGTTGCAGAAGATGGGCGCCCGCTATCAGGAACGGCACGGGTTTTTTGAGGTGGAGACGGAACGGTTGCAGGGAACGGAGATCCATCTTGACTTTCCCAGTGTCGGCGCCACAGAGAACCTGATGATGGCTGCGTCCCTTGCAGAAGGGACGACGATCATCCGCAACGCGGCCAAAGAACCGGAGATCGTGGACCTGCAGAATTTCCTCAACGCCATGGGCGCCAGGGTCCGCGGCGCCGGTTTGGATATCATCCGCATCGACGGCGTGGAGCGCCTGGGTGGATGCGCGCACCAACTCATTCCCGACCGCATTGAGGCCGGAACCTTTATGGTGGCCGCCACCATCACCGGCGGCGATGTGACATTGACGAATGTGATCCCTGAGCATCTCGAACCAGTGACAGCGAAACTGCGGGAGACGGGCGCCCAGGTGATCGAGGAGGATGACCGGATCCGCGTCATCGCGCCCCGCCGCTGCCAGGCGGTAGACATCAAGACGTTGCCTTATCCCGGCTTTCCAACTGACATGCAGGCCCAGATGATGGCCCTGATGGCCGTCAGCGAGGGGACTTCGGTCATCTCGGAGACCATCTTTGAAAACCGCTTCAAGCATGTGGACGAATTGCGCCGCATGGGGGCGAATATCCGTCTCGAAGGGCGTGTGGGCATCGTCAAGGGTGTTCCCGGCCTGAGCGGCGCTGTCGTGGAATGCACCGATCTGCGGGCTGGGGCCGCTCTGGTCCTGGCCGGTCTCGCCGCCGAAAACGGGACAACGGTGGAAAAGATCTTTCACGTCGACCGGGGATACGATCGGTTGGTGGAGAAACTGTCGGGCCTGGGCGCAAGGATCACGCGGGAAGAGGGTTGACCAATGGCCCCGGTTTCTGCCGGGGCTTTTTCGTTTTTTCGTGAATAGGCCTTTGGACCTTGGACAGATGCAACGATTTTTGTTATAATGGTTTTATGGTAGTTTTTCCCACGGAGGGGGCTGACGAATGCGCCGGCAACGGGCCAGCGTGCTTGGATTCTTTTTTATTTCACTCTTCTTGCTGGCCGCTTACTATTTCCTGCACTCCCCCTACTTCGGTGTCTCCCAGGTGACGGTGACAGGCGTCAGCCTGCTCAAGGAAGAAGAGATCATCCGGTTGTCAGGAATCCAACCAGGGGAGAGCATCCTGCGCATTGACCGTGACCGCGTCCGCGAGCAGTTGCGTTTTCACCCTCAGGTGGAGGACGCGACCATTCAACGGAACTTGCCGTCGACGGTGCGGATCGAGATCCAGGAACGCAAGCCTGTCGCCGTGATCGGGCAGGCGGGAAGCTTCGCGTTGCTCGACCGGCAGGGGATCCTGCTGCGGAAGTTGGACAGCCTCTATGGCATCCCACTGCCGGTGATCACCGGCGTTCAGGCGCCCCTGAACGTGGGCCCGGGGCAGGTGGTAAACGCCGATGGTCTGGCATCGGGGCTGAAATTGTGTCAAGAGGTGCCGTCCACCCTTTTGGCGCGTATCGGCGAAATCCATGTGGCCAACAGCAGTCGTCTGATCTTATACACGACCGACAGCATTGAGGTTCGTTTCGGTCCCCCCGAGGAGATCGCCGCCAAGAGTCAGGTCTTGCTGGACATCCTGGATCAGTGGATGAAGAACGGCAGCGTGCCGAAACTCCACTATATCGACATCTCATCGGCAAAATCGCCTGTCGTCAAACCGAAAGAGGAGACGAAAAGTCCAGCAGGCGCCGTCAATTCGGCTGGCGCCCGTCCGGCAACGCGGTCTTCCGGAAAAACGGGAAACGCGGGCAACGTGCATTAACGGTCGAAGCGGTAAAATGTTTTAGAACTCTTTGGATGTAATAAAAAAAGCATGGCTAAAAAGAGGGAATCAAGGGTTTTTAGCGAAGATCTAGCGTCGATAAGATTAAATGCCAATATGTTAAGCAATACATAATGCTCGATTTCACTTAACTGTTACCGTACCCATATTTTCATACAAGCCTGCTTGAAGGAGGAACTCCCTGTGTTCGAACTGGATGTGGACTTGAATCCGCTTGCTGTGATTCGGGTCGTCGGTGTAGGTGGAGGCGGCAACAACGCCGTGAATCGAATGATCTCCCATGGGGTACGGGGTGTACAGTTTGTTTCCGTCAATACGGATGCCCAGGCGTTGCATCTTTCCCGGGCCGAAACGAAGATGCAGATCGGCTTGAAATTAACGAAAGGGCTTGGCGCCGGCGCCAATCCCGATATCGGCAAAAAGGCGGCTGAGGAAAGCCGGGAGGAACTGATCCATGCATTGAAGGGCGCCGACATGGTCTTTGTCACCGCAGGCATGGGCGGCGGCACAGGAACCGGCGCGGCCCCGGTGGTGGCCGAAGTGGCGCGTGAACTGGGCGCATTGACCGTCGGCGTCGTCACCCGTCCCTTCACCTTTGAGGGCCGCAAACGGGCCATGCAGGCCGAACGGGGCATCTCCGAACTCCGGGCGGCTGTGGACACCCTCATCGTCATCCCTAACGATCGGTTGCTGCAGGTTGTGGACAAGCATACGCCAATGAATGAAGCCTTCCGTTTGGCTGATGATATCCTGCGCCAAGGTGTTCAAGGGATCTCCGACCTGATCGCCGTGCCCGGCCTGATCAACCTGGACTTCGCCGATGTGAAGACGATCATGTCTGACACCGGGTCGGCATTGATGGGTGTGGGCTATGCTTCGGGAGAACACCGCGCCATTGACGCGGTCAAGAAGGCCATTTCGAGCCCCCTGCTGGAGACCTCCATCGAGGGCGCAAAGGGTGTTCTGATGAACATCACCGGCGGTATCAACCTGGGGATGCTCGAAGTCAACGAAGCGGCGGAGATCGTCACCGAAGTGGCTGATCCCGAAGCCAACATCATCTTCGGCGCTGTCATCGATGAATCGATGGAAGATGAGGTGCGGGTCACCGTCATCGCCACCGGGTTCGACCACCGCCATGCCCAACCGGCGCCCAAAGAGACCGCGCGGGTGACAGCTCCGGTGAAGGATAGATACACCCAACCAGTAGTTCAACAACCGACCATGGAAGTGAAACCGGTTCCGCTCGGCGATGACGTGGATATCCCCGTCTTCCTGCGCAAGTACCGCGGATAACCGATTATACGGGATAACGATTGAATTAGAGGATCCGGAAAGGCAGATAAGACCGCAACCCCTGCAGCATTACGCTGTGGGGGTTATTTTTTTGTCAATTGAGGTTCATAACGCAAAAAGTGACATTATTTGTTAAATGAATTCGTTATAATGGATTTGTGGTTTCCGAAACGGTGGTGGAAGCGGCGATGGGCGAACGGTTGATCATCTATTGGGATGTTCTCTGGCTGATCAATTTTGTCATGGATGTGATCCTCTTGGCAGTCTGCGGGACCGTCTTGCGGCTGCCAATTCACCCCCTCCGTCTGGCTGGCGCCGCCGCCTTCGGCGCCGCGCTTCCCCTCGGATTTTTGTGGATTTCCGCCGGACCGCTCATGGCATGGGTCGTCAAAACCGCTCTCGGCTGGCTGATGGTCCGGGCGGCTTTTCCGCTCAAGGGATGGCGCCAGACGTTCCAGGCCTGGTTGATCTTTTATCTGGGCGCTTGGCTGGCCGGCGGCATCATCTATTCGCTGGCGCCGCCCGGCGAGCCGACCGGCGCAGCCCCTTTTTGGATTCTGTTGCTGCTGGCCGGAGGGATGACGGCGGTCACCTTGTCCCTTTGGCGGCGAGCCCGTCAACAGGGCGCTTGGCAGGTCGAACTGACTGTATCCCTGCCGGGGGGGGTAGCCCGGATCCCAGCCCTCGTCGACAGCGGCAACCGGCTTGTCGATCCCCTCTCTCGTTCGCCGGTGATCGTCGTCGAGGAGGAGAGTGTCATCCCCCTTTTGCCGGAAGGATGGCAGGAGGGGGCTGTGGGAGCGGATTCCGGCCTTTGCCCGCGTTATATCCCCTTTGTGTCGGTCGGTAAAGCCGACGGGATGCTCCTGGGCATCCGTCCGCTGTCCGTGGAGGCGCGAAGGGATGACGGCAGAATCATCGCCTGTTCAGGGGCGATCATCGGTTTAACCCGGCAGCAGCTGGATCCGGCAGGTCGATACCGAGCGCTCGTTCCAGCTGCCTGGGATTGGTGAACAAGGGAGGGTATGGGATTGTGAGAGAATCTGCGGCCACAAGTTTTTCCGTCAAATCGGTGAAGCTCTTTTTTGAGACGGAACTGAGAAAGCTCCTGGAGCGGCTCAATCTCGTCCAGGAGGTTCATTACATCGGCTCCAGCGAGACCTTGCCGCCGCCGCTTTCCAATGATGAGGAGTACCGCCTCCTGGAGCAGTTGGAACAGGGCGATCTGACGGTCAAGTCCATTCTCATTGAACGAAACCTGCGCCTGGTGGTGTACATCGCCCGCAAGTTCGAGAATACGGGCGTAGGGATCGAGGACCTCGTCTCCATCGGCACCATCGGCCTGATCAAGGCCGTCAACACCTTCGATCCCCTGAAGAAGATCAAACTGGCCACCTACGCCTCGCGATGCATTGAAAACGAAATCCTCATGTACCTACGCCGCAACAACAAAACCCGCTCAGAGGTCTCCTTCGACGAACCGCTGAACATCGACTGGGACGGCAATGAATTGCTCTTGTCCGATGTGCTCGGAACGGAAAACGACATCATTTATAAGTCGATTGAAGAAGAGGTTGACCGCAAGCTGCTGCAGGCGGCCATGAGCAAGCTGACATCGCGGGAGCGGCGCATCGTGGAACTGCGTTTCGGCCTCCGGGACAGCCGGGAAAAGACCCAGAAGGAGGTCGCCGATATGCTCGGCATCTCCCAATCTTACATATCGCGCCTCGAAAAACGGATCATCAAGCGGCTGCGCAAAGAGATGAACCGGATGGAGTAAAGAAATCACCTCATGGAATTAAGGGGGTTGGGTAATCAGGGCGACAGTATAACCCGATAGGTGGGGGCAATACTAGAGAGGAAATATGCCGCCGTCGGGAGGGTTGCCCATGATGGTCAACAAGGTGGAAATCTGCGGCGTAAACACCTCCAAGCTGCCGGTGCTCACCAACGCCGAGATGCGAACCTTGTTTCAGGCCATGCAATCCGGTGAAACGTCTGCCCGGGAAAAACTGATCAGTGGCAATTTGCGTCTCGTGCTCAGTGTCATCCAACGTTTCACCAACCGTGGGGAATACGTGGATGACCTTTTTCAAGTCGGCTGTATCGGTTTGATGAAGGCGATTGACAACTTCGATCTGGGCCAGAACGTGAAATTCTCCACCTATGCCGTACCGATGATTATCGGTGAAATCCGCCGTTACCTCCGTGACAACAACCCCATCCGGGTCAGCCGGTCCCTGCGCGATATCGCCTACAAGGCGCTGCAGGTGCGGGATCATCTCGTCAATGAGCTCTCCCGGGAGCCGACGGTCACCGAGATCGCCGACGCCCTCGGCTTTCCGCGCGAAGAGGTCGTCTTTGCCCTGGACGCGATTCAGGAGCCCATCTCCCTCTTTGAACCGATCTACCATGACGGGGGCGACCCCATCTTTGTCATGGACCAGATCGGCGACGAGAAGAATCAGGACGCCCAGTGGCTGGAAGGGATCGCCGTCCGCGAGGCCTTGCGCCGGCTCAACGACCGGGAAAAACTGATCCTGACGCTGCGGTTTTTCGAGGGCAAGACCCAGATGGAGGTGGCCGACGAGATCGGCATCTCCCAGGCCCAGGTGTCACGGTTGGAAAAAGCGGCGCTGACACACATGCGCAAGCACGTCTGAAATATTCCTGGCGATTGGTGGAAAAAAGGTCACAGAAGGACCGCCTCCCTCATAGTATGTAGCACGAAAAGGGAGGTGGCAGACTGTGATCAAAATCTCGGACCTGCGCCTGCGGGATATCGTCAATATCCACGATGGGCGCCGGCTGGGAGTGATCAAGGATATCGACATCGATCCCGAGATGGGGAAGGTGAAGGCCATCGTGCTCCCGGGCCAGGGGCGCTTTATGAGCTTCTTCGGCCGCGGCGACGACATGGTTGTTCCCTGGGACCGGATCAAGAAGATCGGCGTCGATGTGATCCTTGTCGATGTCAGCCAGTTCGGGGATGGGCATTCGGAGTATGTCTAGCGGGGCAGCGTTCCACAGACAGTCCTATTGTGCAAGCGGGAGGTCGGAGCCGGAGGAGGTTCCGGCCTTTCGCTTTTCCCACGCTTGTCGGCAAATCGGGGTGTATTGGCTCCGGTCGCTAAGGGCTGCGCGGCTGTTCGCTGGGTCGCTGCGCGGGCGCGCCAAAGGCTCTGGGGTTTTTCTGCATGTCGATGGCGCGCTTATCCGCTTCGCGACCTGCGCTCACTACGCCGCTCCGCCCAAATCGCTCCCTGCGCCAATACACCCGGATTTACCCTTCGGCATACTGCGATAGCCATAAATGGGGGTGTAGCGCGGATCTTTATAAAAAACCCCAAGATCCTCTACGGCGAAGGGCTTTTGGAGCCCTTTTGCGTTTTTTATCGATTTAACTCCTTTGCTTTTTGCCGACTTTGGCGCTACAATAGGGCTCGCTGTCGAAGCAGGTGGAATTAGGAAACAACGCCCAAGCGCTGCTTTCGAAAGAAAAGACCTAAGGAATTATCTTGTCGAAAATAGGACCGATGCCCCACAAATCTGGAAAAATATACCTTGACCATACATATCTAGGGGTTCTATAATAAAACTGCTCCTAGATCTAGTGTCAGACGGGAGGGTGGATCATGCGGTGTTGCTACTGCGGCCATGGCGAATCGAAGGTTTTGGAGACGCGCAGCGCCGAGGAAGGCCGGGTGATTCGCCGCCGCCGGGAATGCATGGAGTGCAACCGGCGCTTCACCACCCTGGAACGGATCGAGGAGACGCCGCTGATCGTGCGCAAAAAGGGCGGTTCCCTTGAAGCCTTTGATCGCAACAAACTCCTGTCAGGGTTGTTGAAAGCCTGTGAGAAGCGGTCCATCCCCCTCGATACGCTGGAAGAACTGGTCACTACGGTGGAACGGGACCTGCGCAGCCAATATGACCGGGAGGTCCCAAGCCGGGAGATCGGGGAAATGCTGATGGCGCGCCTGCGCAACATTGATGAGGTCGCCTATGTGCGTTTTGCCTCCGTGTACCGCCAGTTCACCGATGTGGGCCGGTTCCTGGAGGAACTGGAAGGGCTGTTGAAGCGAAAGACCTGATGCGCAGACATAAGGGACAGTTGCCGTCCCTTTTAATACTAATAACACTGTGTCAATAGGGTTAAATCGGCGATTTCGATCTGGGAAAAAGTGTATGTTTCATGTGATCTGTTGAGGAGGAATCGGAATTGTTCAGCCAGATTCGCAAGCGTGACGGTCGTGTCGTAGAGTTTCATGAATCGAAGATCACCGACGCCATCTTCCGCGCCGCCAAGGCCGTGGGCGGGGAAGATAAGCAGATGGCCATGGAGTTGACCCTTGCCGTGCTGAAGGCGCTCAAGGGACGCTACAACGGCAACGTCTTCTCCGTGGAAGATGTCCAGGACATGGTGGAGAAGGTGCTCATCGAGAGCGGCCATGCCCGGACAGCGAAAGCGTACATAATCTATCGCAGTTCGCGGACCCGGATCCGCGATGCCAAGTCTGACCTGATGGACGCTGTTCAGGAGATCCTCAAGGAGACCAACCGGGAAAACGCCAACGTCTCCAACAGCCCCTCGGCCAAGGTGTTACAGATTTCCGAGGTGGCCTCGGTCAACTACTACCTGAACCGGGTCATCCCCGAGGATGAGGCGCTGGCCCATCGCGAGGGTGACATCTATATCCACGACCTGGCCTGGTACGGAAAGACGCTGACCTGCCTGCAGATCCCCCTTGGCCGGTTGCTTTCCGAGGGCTTTGACAACGGCCACGGCCACATCCGCTCCCCCAAGAGCATCAAAACGGCGGCGGCGCTGGCCGCCATCATCCTTCAGTCAAACCAGAACGATATGCACGGCGGCCAGTCCTTCGCCTATTTTGACCGCGACATGGCGCCCTATGTCAAGGCGGAGTACGCCCGCCAGGAAAAAGACCTGCGAGCCGCCCTAGCCGCGCTGGGTATCGAAGTGGACGAGGAGAAGCTGCAAGCGCTGGTCATGGAGCGCGTGGAGAACGAGACCTACCAGGCCATGGAGGGCTTTATCTACAACTTGAATACGATGCACAGCCGCGCCGGCGCTCAGGTGCCCTTTTCCTCGATCAACTTCGGCACCGACACCTCCTGGCAGGGCCGGATGATCACCCGCACCTTCCTGCTGGCCTACGAAAAGGGGCTGGGCAAGGGCGAAGCGCCCATCTTCCCCAACGTCTGTTTCAAGATCAAAAAAGGGATCAACTACGAGGCGGGCGATCCTAACTACGATCTTTTCCAACTGTCCATGCAGGTGGCCTGCAAGCGCCTTTTCCCCAATTTCGCCTTCCAGGACGCCTCCTTCAACCGGCCCTACAACGAACAGGGCGAGGAAGTGGCCTACATGGGCTGCCGCACCCGCGTCATGGGCAACATCAACGGCCCCGAGGTGACCGACGGCCGGGGAAACTTGTCTTTCACCAGCGTCAACCTGCCCCGTTTGGGCCTGCGCGCCGCCGGGAATGTGGACGCTTTCTGGCAAATCCTCGATGAGACCATCGATCTGGTTATCAAGCAGTTGCTCACCCGTTACGACGTGCAGAAGAACCTGCGCGTCAAGGACTTCCCTTTCCTCATGGGGCAGCGGTTGTACCTGGACAGCGAGAACCTGAACTGGAACGACCGGATCGAGCCGGTGATCAAACATGGCACCCTCTCCATGGGCTTCATCGGTCTGGCCGAGTGCCTTATCGCCTTGACCGGCAAGCACCACGGCGAATCGCCGGAGGCGCAGGACCTGGGCCTCAAAATCGTCCGTCACATGCGCCACCGGATGGAAGAGGCTTCTGCCAAGCATGGGCTGAACTTCTCCCTGCTGGCCACGCCGGCGGAAGGCCTTTCCGGCAAGTTTACGAAAAAGGACCGGGACAAGTTCGGCCTCATCGAAGGCGTCAACGACCGGGACTGGTACACCAACTCCTTCCACGTCCCCGTCGAGTACAAGATCAACGCCTTCGAGAAGATCGCCATCGAAGGCCCCTACCACCAGTACACCAACGCCGGCCACATCTCCTATGTGGAGCTGCCGTCGGCGCCGCAGCACAACCTGCAAGCCTTTGAAGCCCTCGTCAAGGCCATGTACGAGGCGGACATGGGCTACGCCGCCGTCAACTTCCCCGTTGATATCTGCAAGTCCTGTGGCTTTAACGGCGTCATCGACCGCGACAAGTGCCCAAAGTGCGGCAGCGACCGCATCTCCCGGGTGCGCCGCATCACCGGCTATCTTTCCACGCTGGACCATTTCAACGATGCCAAGAAGGCGGAGGAGTCGAACCGGCGGGTCCACTACTATCCGAAGTCGGATTGCTGCCATTGAGCAGCTGACCCATAGCGAACGCTAAACCTAAAACGCCGAGGCGACATAAGCCTTGGCGTTTTAGGTTTAGCGCGATGATGAACTTTGAATCAATCCGCTGATTTGATAATGAATGGGCGCCTGAGCAGTGCCGGGTGCGTGAGAAAAGGTGGGGGAATTATGCTGTTTAGAAAATATGGAAAGACCAACGAAATGGTATCTGTTTTGGGATTTGGGTGTATGCGGTTGCCGATTATCGACGGTGATCCAACGAAGATCGATGAATCTAAGGCATTACCGATGATGCGGTATGCAATTGATTCCGGGGTGAATTATGTCGATACGGCATATCCCTATCATGGAACTGGTTTCGCTCACGGTGGGTTACCGAGAACATCAGGGTGGCCCGAGAAGCCGAGGCGAATTCCTTAACGTCAAAAGAACGAGCAATCGTTGACGCAGTGAAGAAATCTTTCAAAGAAAAAGTAAAAATCAACTGTACGGCATGCGCGTACTGTTAAAGAACGTCAGTGAACAGTTTGAATAATCATAGGAAAGAACAAAGGCGGAGGCGCTAGTGAAAAGCGCTTCCGCCAAAATACACGTAATCGGTTCCTGTTTTCGTTTGTGGGTGAGGTCTGTAAACCAGCAAAGATGCGCTCCAGGGGAGTGGTGTATTCAAATAACCTAAAAGTCTGACCTCATTGTCGGAGGCGCAGGCAACCCCCCGAAGGGCGCCCCTGGCGCTGGTGTACCCGGACCCGCGTAGGGCGTCGGGGTGGGGAAACTGGTTAAGGGCAGATAGGTATTCCCGTCGAGCGGAATCAGCGCCTGGAGCGGCGGGCGGCCGCCGACCAGGCCGACGGCATAGACGGTCAGGAAGCGGTTGGGCAGCAGCCGCACATTGGGCACGGTCAGGACGACCTGGGTCGAACCGGCGGGGCGCACCTGCAGGGTATAGGTGCCGGGCGGAACAGGGATGTAGTCGGTGACTTGGCGGAAGGAGACGTTTCGGAACAGCACTGTGCCGTTGGGCAGAGTGATGTCCACAGCGGGGGCGTCGGGAGACAGGTGGCCGAAGCGGATATAGACCGTGTCGGGCCGGCGGGGCAGCCTCGGGTCGGCGATGGGCAGGAGGCTGAGGTTGGGGAGGACACCGACGGCGGCAGCGGTAATGATGGCGCGATCCGGGATATCGACGACGGCGCCGATGACCGGCGTCGTCCGGGTCCCTGTCGGAAAGACCTCGATCCGGTAACGACCGGGCAGGACAGGGAAGTACTGGGTGAAGCGACTGTAGGGGAGTCTCCGGATGATCAGGACGTCATTGGCATAGATGTCGACAGGCGGCGCGTTGGGAGCGGCATGGAGCACCCGGAGGTAGGCCCGGCCGTCGACCGACGCAGAGAATCCGTCGTGGGGGGATTGAAACGGATCATCATACACGTGTATGTCACCCTTTCCACCGATATGCGCGCATTCTATACTCATAGCCGTATGCGACGGTGGTGGAGAGGGTGAATTGCTTTGCGCGCCAGTTGCTTGCCGGTTGTGCAGCAGATTGCGCTAGCTGTGTACCTGGTTACGCGCCTGTTGTGTGTCGCCGGATCTCCTCTAAAAAGGCGTCGCCATACCGCTCCAACTTGGTCTCGCCGACGCCGCTGATGGCGCGCAGGGACATGCGGTCGAGGGGGAGCCGCTGGGACATCTCCCGAAGGGTGCTGTCGGGAAAGACGATGTAGGGCGGGACGCCGTCGCGGTCTGCGATCGTTTTGCGCAGGCGGCGGAGATGTTCGAAGAGGTCGCTGTCCGCCTCCAGCCGGCTGGCCCGCTTGCGCACCTTGAGGAAGACCTTTTCGCGGCCTTTCAAGACCGGGACGGCCTTTTCCAAGAGGCGCACCACAGGGAAGGCGCCTTCGGTCACGAAGAGGTAGCCCTCGGCGGTGAGGATGTTGATCATGTCGGTGATTTCTTTGATGGTGTACTCTTTCATCAGGCCGTAGGTGGACAGGCGTTCGAAACCGGTCTGGGCCAGCTTTTTGCTTTTCGACCCTTTGAGGACCTCGGCGACCAGGTTCATGCCGAAGCGCTCCTGCATGCGGACGATGCAGGAAAAAATCTTCTGGGCTTCTGTGGTGATGTCGACCGGTTCGGCATCGTCGGCGCAGGTGCTGCAGTTGCCGCATTCTTCCGGCGCTTCTTCCCCGAAGTAGTGGAGGATATGGCTGCGCAGGCAGCGCGGCGTGTGGCAGTAATCGATCATCGACTGGAGTTTTCGGTGCTCCATCGACTTGCGCTCCGGCGTCGCCTGGTTTTGTTCGATGAGGAACTTCTGGGTGTTGATGTCGCGGGCGCTGAATAGCAGGATGCACTCTGCCGGCTCGCCATCCCGCCCCGCCCGACCCGCCTCCTGGTAGTAGGATTCCATGTTCTTCGGCATGTTGTAGTGGATGACGAAGCGCACGTTCGATTTGTCGATGCCCATCCCGAAGGCGTTGGTGGCCACCATGATCCGGGTGTTGTCATAGAGGAAGGCGTCCTGGGCGCGCGCCCGTTCCATGTCCTCCAGCCCGGCGTGATACCGCCCGGCGCGAAAACCCTTGCGGACGAGGTATTCCTGGAGTTGGTCCGCTTCGCGGCGCGTGGCCGTATAGACAATGCCTGCTCTCTCCCGGTTCGCTTCTAGGTAGCGGATGAGGAAATCTTTTTTGTTTTCACCCCGGATGACGCGAAAAGAGAGGTTGGGGCGGTCGAAACCGGTGGCGAAGATCTGAGCCGCCTGCAGCCCCAGGTGCCGGATGATATCCTCTGTGACATATTCCGTGGCTGTGGCGGTAAAGGCCGCCACCCTCGGCCGGCGGGGATAGTCAGCGACCAGGGAGGCGATGGTGAGGTAACTGGGACGGAAGTCATGCCCCCATTGGGAAACGCAGTGGGCCTCATCGACGGCGATCAGAGAGACGGGCAGCCGCTGCAGCAGGTGGCGAAAGTGGGGGGATTCGAGCCGTTCCGGCGCCAGGTAGATCAGTTTGAAGTCGCCCCGGTTCATCCGCTGGATGCGCAGGTCTGCTTCATCGCTGTCGAGGGAACTGTTGATGAAGGTGGCGGCGATGCCAAGGTTCTGGAGGTTGTCCACCTGATCCTTCATCAGCGCGATCAGCGGAGAAATGACGACGGTCAGGCCCGGCAACAGCAGCGCCGGGATCTGGTAACAGATCGACTTGCCGCCGCCTGTCGGCATGATGCCCACCGTGTCACGACCGGCGAGCAGGCTCTCGATGATCTTTTCCTGGCCGGGCCGGAAGGCGTCATATCCGAAATGCCGCTTCAGCAATGTCCGGGCCTGTTGCAACATGCGAGTCACTCCATATCGGTGAGTGTCCATTAAAGGACATTCGTCTTTTTTCATGAACCTTTCATGAACCTTTATCGTTCTCTTTTTCGACACGATAGGCAGGTGCTCCTGCTTTCTGGAAATGAATGGGAAGAAGGAGTCTTGACGTTCCTCTCCCCCCATACTACACTTAAAGATATTTCCGAACCCTTGTGAAAAAGCGATGACGGAGTCTCTTCATCGGCTTTAAAAAAGGGCCTGGGTTTGCGGATGACAAAATGGAGTCGGTCAACATGCAGATTATCTTCGTCCGTCACGGGCAAACGGACGAAAACATCATACCGCTCGGGGCGCGCTTCACCATCGATACCTTTAATGCCATGATGGCCGGTTCCCCGTCGACGGTGCGGCTCAACGCGACAGGGATTCATCAGGTCGAGGCGGTGGCTCGCCGGCTGAAGCCGGTCCCGGTATTGGTGGCGAGTCATTTTCAGCGCGCCCAGGAGACGGCGGCCATCCTGGCAAAGTCCTGGGGCGCTGAGGTCGTCACCCTGGAAAGCCTGGGCGAGATCGTCCTGGCCAAATTCCCGGGGCGGGGCGCTCGACGTGAGATTCCTTTCTGGCTGCTCATCGCCATGACCGTCTGGCGTCACGCCTGGCCCTTTACAGAGGGAGAGGAGACGTTGTACCAGGCTTTCCGGCGCGCCCGGACTGCCTGGGCGCAGCTGCTGGAACTCGCGTCAGAGCGGGGTCCTATCGTCGTGATCTCCCACCAGGGCTTTTTGCGGATCCTCCTGTGGTATCTCCGGTTTCAACGCGGTTGCCGGGTGCGAAAAAAAGACCTGTCTAATGGAGGCGTCTCCATTGTGGAGGTGGAGGAAACGGCCAGGGGCGCAGGCAGCGACAGGGCATTTGAACCGGCAGGGGCAGGAACGATGCAAGGGCGTCGCTTCATGTTGCCGCAAGAGGAAGAACCGGCCGATGAAGCCGCTGCCGCGGTGGAAAACGTCGCGACGGTGGAAGCCATCGCTGTATTGGGCAGGGACCTGAGATGAACAGTTTGGCGGTGGCTGTGGGCGGTTTTCTGGGCGCGATGGCCCGCTTTTTGATGGGAACCTGGCTGACGCCCTTGACCGAACAGACCGGTTTCCCCTGGGGCACTTTGACGATCAACCTGTTGGGCGCTTTCGCGCTCGCCTTTTTTTTGACCCTGGCCCTGGAGCGGGTGAAGGTCAATCCGGCGATGCGAATCGGTTTTTCAACGGGGTTCCTTGGCGCTTTTACGACTTTTTCCACCTTCGCTTTGGAGAGCCTTCGCTTGCTGGAGGCGGGGCAAGCGCTTCTGGCAGCCGTCTACTTGCTGTCCAGCCTCACTTTGGGATTGAGCGTCACCGCGCTCGGCGTGCGCATCGCGCGCGCCGTCAAGGTGAAGGGGGCGGCTGCGCTGGAGGTGGAGCGATGACGATTTGGGCGTTCCTTTCGATCGGCGCCGGCGGCGCGCTCGGGGCGCTGGCGCGTTACGGCGTCGGGGTGGCCGTATCTAGACGGTCTTCGCTGGCCTATCCGCCGTCCACCTTCTTCATCAACATCGCTGGGGCCTTTTTGCTCGGACTGTCGGCGGCCCACGCGGCGCATAGCCCCGGCTCGGCTTGGGTCGAAAAATACGTCTTTCAGATCGGCTTTCTGGGCGCTTTCACCACCTTTTCCACCTTCACATTGGAGGCCTTCCGGATGATCGAGGACGGTGAATGGTTCCGTTGCGGCCTCTATGTCGGCGGCAGCGCCGTCATCGGGTTACTAGCCTGCGCTTTGGGCTATTACGCCCTATGACGAAGTGTTTTTAGCCCCGTCAGGTCCCGTTGATATTCTTTTGCAACAACTATCTTTACAGGCCGCCATTTCGCGATTAAGATAATAAGCGCAACCACTCAATTACATAGTCACGTTCACAGGTGCCCGTGAGGGAGAATAGGGAACCGGGTGAGAATCCCGGGCGGTCCCGCCGCTGTATGGGGGAGCCTGCTGCAAGATGCCACTTCGCGAGAGGGAAGGCGCAGCCGGTGAGGAACCCGAGCCAGAAGACCTGCCTGTGAACGGTCAAGGGTCTCTTTCCCGGCAAAGGAGACTCTTCGTGGGATGATGGCAAAGTCCCCGGATCCGTCTATGGATCCGGGGACTTTTTTTCTTGCCGGGCAGCCGGTGACGGCGAAGAAAAAAGGAGGCTGAACGGAGTGGAACTTACCCAGCGTGAAGCGGCCCTGCGGGGCCTGATCACACCGGCCATGGCCGAAGCGGCCGAGCGGGAGCAGGTGGAGGCCGAGGTGATCCGCCGCGGGCTGGCGGAGGGGACCATCGTCTTGCCCTTCAACCGCAGGCGGGCCGAGGGACGGCAGGCCGTCGCCTTTGGCAAGGGATTGCGCACCAAGGTCAGCGCGTCCATCGGGCTCCCCCTCGACGGCGGGTCGGAGTCGGAAGAGCGCAAGAAATTGGAGGTCGTGCTGGCAGCAGGGGCCGACGCGGTGCTCGACCTGTCCATCGGGGCCGGCGCCGACCGGGTGCGGGAACCGGATGCCCATCTGAGCGATTATTTGGCCCTCTTCCGTCGGCACGTGCTGTCCACCTCGACGAAACCTGTCGGGACGCTGCCCCAGTACGAGGTGTTCGCTTGCCGGCGCGGCGGAAAGGGAGGCGGCATCCTGGCGACGACCGTAGATGAAATGTTCGAAGCGATGGAGCGTCACGCCGCCGACGGCGTCGACTTCTTCGGCTTGCACTCGGCCATGACCTTGAAGGCGCTGGACCTGGCGCGGCGGCAGGGGCGCCTGACCCACATGGTCAGTTGGGCCGGCGCTTCTTTGGCCGGTTGGATGCTTTACCACGAACAGGAAAATCCCTTCTACCGCCACTTCGACCGGGTGCTGGACATCTGCCGGCGCTATGACGTGACCCTCAGCCTGGCTGACGGGCTGAGACCCGGCTCAGGGCACGATTCCCTCGACCGGGCGCAGGTGCAGGAGATGGTAATCCTAGGCGAGCAGGTCCGGGCGGCCCGTGACGCCGGTGTGCAGGTGATGGTCAAAGGCCCCGGCCATGCGCCCCTCCATCACTGCCGCGCGACGGTGCAGTTGCAGAAACAAATCTGCGAGGGAGCGCCTTACTTCATCTTCGGCCCCCTGGCCACCGACGCCGCCCCCGGATACGACCACATCACCTGCGCCATCGGCGCCGCCTTGGCCGCCTCCGCCGGCGCCGACTTGATCTGCTATGTCACACCGGCAGAACACGTCCGCTTCCCCACCGTCGAAGACGTCCGCACCGGCGTCATCGCCGCCCGCATCGCCGCCCATGCCGCCGACGTAGCAAAGGGGATCCCCGCCGCCGTCGAACGCGACGCCGCCCTTTCCCGAGCGCGAGGGTTGCGGGACCGGGTGACGGAGCGGAAGCTGGCGCTAGATCCGGATGCCCTGACGTCCACCGGCAGTGTTGACGCGGTGGACGCTCCTATCTCGGAGGAAGGCATTGAAGACGGAAAGGCTCCGAAGCAAGAGAGTGGCTGTCACGCTTGCGGTGATGGCTGTTCCCGCCGAGTGCTGGCGGAGTACTTCGGTGCTCCGATTGAGTACTGCTAGGCACATAAAGGATGCGAACAAAAAATGAGGGTATCTGAAAAAGGCTGACTGATAAAAAAGTCGACTGAAAAAAAGCGATTTGCCTGAGTGCTATTGCCATTTCACGAATAGGTAAGTCCTGGGTGTATTGGCGCAGCGAGCGGTTTGGGCGGAGCGGCGTGATGAGCGCAGGTTGCGGAGCGGAAAAGCGCGCCATGGACATGCAGAAAAGCCCTAGAGGTTTGGCGCGCCCGCGCAGCAACCCAGCGAACAGCCGCGGAGCCCTTAGCGAGCGGAGCCAATACACCCCGACTTACCGCAAATGCAACGTTGCGACTAACTTTTAGCAGCGACACTTCAATAGGCGATGTTAGCAAACCCAAGCCGAACATAACGAAGGAGGAACCCCCCATGACCAAACTGACCCAAGCCGAATTCGCCCGCAACGGCATCATCACCGCCCAGATGGAATACGTCGCCCGCCGCGAAAACGTCTCCCCCGAAACGATCCGCCGTGCTATCGCTGAAGGAACCATGGTCATCCTGGCCAACAACAGCCGCCCCAACGTGGATCCCGTCGCCATCGGCAAGGGCATCCGCACCAAGGTCAACGCATCGGTCGGCTCCTCGCCGGACCTGATGGAGAGCGAAGGCGAACTGGATAAGCTACGCGCCGCCGAGAAGGCCGGCGCCGACACGATCATGGACCTCTCCTCGGGCGGCGACATCGACGGTTTCCTGCGCCGCACCCTCGCCAGCACCCGCCTGCCTGTGGGCACCGTGCCCTTGTACCAGGTCGCCAAGGAAGCCATCGAGCGCTACGGCTCCGTCGTGGCCTTGACGGAGGAAGATATCTTCACTGCCATCGAAAAACACGCCGAGGCCGGTGTCGATTTCATGGCCTTGCACTGCGCCCTGAACATGGATGTCATCGAACGTTTGCGCCGCCAGGGGCGGGTGACGGACATCGTCTCCCGGGGAGGCGCCTTCATGACCGGGTGGATGCTCCACCATGGCAAGGAAAACCCGCTCTACGCCCGCTTCGACCGCGTGCTGGAGATCGCCAAACGCTATGACATCACCCTCTCCATCGGCGACGCCATCCGGCCCGGCGCCATCGCCGACTCCCTCGACCGCGCTCAGATCCAGGGACTGATCTTGGTAGGGGAACTGGTCCAACGAGCGCTGGAGGCCGGCGTCCAGGTGATGGTCGAAGGACCCGGACATGTGCCGGCCCACCATATCGCGACAACGATCCAGATGCAGAAACAACTCTGCCATCAGGTCCCTTACTTCGTCCTGGGCACACTGGTGACGGACATCGCCGCCGGCTACGACCATATCTCCTCTGCCATCGGAGCGACAATGGCCACCATGGCCGGCGCAGATTTTATCTGCTATGTCACCCCGGCGGAACACCTGCGGCTGCCGACGGCGGAGGATGTCCACCAGGGCGTCATCGCCGCCCGCATCGCCACCCATGCCGGCGACATCGCCAAGGGAATTCCCGGCGCCGCCGAATGGGATCTGGAAATGTCACGCGCCCGCAAGGCCCTGGACTGGCGCCGGCAGATCGAACTGTCGATCGATCCGGAACATGCCCGTCAGGTCCGTTCGGCCCGCAATGCTGATGACGCACCGGCCTGTTCCATGTGTGGCGAGCTCTGCGCCATGAAGGTGGTTAGCCAGTACCTGGGGAGCGATGCCGTCGAGGGCTGTTAACAAGAACGGGGAGGATTCGGGGCAAACCTGTCGAATAATCGCAAGATATCTATTTCACGATACTACATGAGGAGTGCTGATGATGTTCGAACAGGCAAAACCGATCCGCAACCGACGTATCCGCATGCTAACGGTGGCGCTGGCCGCGCTATTCACCCTTCAGGCGCTGTTGATCACCGGCTGTGGCAAATCAGGGAATCCCCAGGCGGCGCCGGGACCGAATGGAGCGCAGGCCCCTTCCGTCGCAGCAGCCGGTCCCGTCAAACTGGGCATCCTGCCCATTGAAGACAACCTGCCCTTTTACGTGGCTGAACAGGAAGGCCTCTTCAAGGCCCGCGGTGTCGATGTGACCCTGGTGCCCTTCAGTTCGGCCCAGGAACGGGACGCGGCCATGCAGGCCGGCCAGATCGACGGTGAGGTGGCCGACCTGGTGGCGGTGGCGCTGTTGCAGAAGAGTGGCACACCGGTCAAAGTGGCCGCTGTCGGACTCGGCGTCAACGCCAAAGAAGGCCGATTCGCCCTGCTGGCCTCGCCGAAGTCGGCTGTCCGGCAGGTGTCTGACCTGAAAAACGCCCAGGTGGCCATCTCTGAAAACAGCATCATCGAGTTTGTGGGCGATCAGATCCTGGCCGAGGGCGGTTTACGGCCTGCCGATGTCAAGAAAATGGCGATTCCGAAGATCCCCGTGCGCCTGCAGATGCTCTTGAGCGACCAGATCACCGCCGCCATCCTGCCCGACCCGCTGGCCTTCCTGGCCGAGCGGCAGGGGGCGAAACTGATCGCCGATGATACGCAAAAGAACATCTCTCAGACGGTCCTGCTCTTCCGCAAGGACAGTGTGGAGAAAAACCGCGAGGCCATCCAAAAGGTGGTCGCCGTCTACGGCGAAGCCGGCCAGGCGCTCACAGCCGATCCGGCCAAATTCCGCCCCCTCGTCGTCGCCAAAGCGAACATCCCCAAAGAGATCCAGGACAGCTATCAGTCGCCGACCTTCTCCAAGCCCGTTCCTCCCAGCCGGGAAGACCTGGCGCGGGTGATGGACTGGATGGCGGCGAAGAAGCTCCTGGAGAAGCCCTATGCCTATGAGGATCTGGTCGATCCGTCGCTGGCGCCATGATCGTCGCCAGGGACCTCCGGTTGGCCTACCGCCAGCCGGGGAACACTGTAACCGTTTTGGAGGGCTTTGACCTGACCGTTCCCAAGGGGGAGCGCTGTGTCCTCATCGGGCCTTCAGGCTGCGGGAAGAGCAGCCTGCTCTTGCTGCTGGCCGGGCTGCTCAAGCTAAGCGGCGGCGTCCGACACGCGAGCGGTGGCAGCGAGGCGGGCGGCCGGCTGCATGTGGGCGGCCAACCCCTCGAGGGGCCCCGCCCGCAAACATCGCTGATCCTACAGGACTTCGGCCTTTTTCCCTGGAAAACGGTCGAAGAGAACATCGCCCTGGGCCTGCGCTTGAAAGGGGTGGGGGAGAGGGAGGCGGCTGAACGGGTGCGTCCTGTCGTAGAACGTCTCGGCTTGGCCGGGACGGAGCGCCGCCACCCCCGCCAACTCTCCGGCGGCCAGCGGCAGCGGGTCGCTGTGGGGCGGGCGTTAGCGACGGAACCGGACCTGCTGCTCATGGATGAACCCTTTTCCTCCCTGGACGCGCTCACGCGGGAGTCCCTCCAGGACCTGATCCTGGAGATCGCCCGCCGCGACCCCTTGACCATCGTCCTGGTCACCCACAGCATCGAGGAGGCGGCTTTTCTTGGCCAACGCATCCTCATCCTCGACGGCCCTCCCTTGCGGATCATCGGCCAAGTGGACAACAGCGGCGCCGGCGCCTCAGATTACCGCCGGCAAAAAGGTTTTCACGCCGCCTGTGACGAGATCCGCCGCCTCATGGTGAAGGCCTCCGAGAGGGGGAGCTTGCGATGAGACGGTTTCGCAACGGCCTCGCCATGGCCGGCGCCGCCCTGCTGTTGATCATGCTCTGGCAGGTGGCGGCGATGGCTGTGGACAACCCCATGCTGCCGTCGCCGATGGAGGCGTTCCGTGCTTTTGGCGAATCTTTTTCCGGCAGGCTGCCGGCCCACCTCTGGGCCAGCGCCTTTCGCGTCCTGGTCAGTGTTATCCTGTCGATCCTGCTGGCTGTTCCCCTCGGTCTTTTCCTGGGTAGAAACCGGCAGGCGGATCGCTGGATCGCGCCGGTCATCTTCCTCACCTATCCCATCCCGAAAATCGTCTTTCTGCCGCTGGTGCTGCTCTTTCTCGGCATCGGCGACGCTTCGAAAGTCTTTTTGATCACGCTGATCGTCTTTTACCAGATCGTCGTGACGACGCGAGACGCCGCCCGGAGCGTGCGCGAGTATGATCTGCTTTCCCTTCGTTCGCTGGGTGGAAACGGCTGGGACCTCTACCGCCACGTGATCATCCCCGCCTGTGTGCCCGACATCCTCACCTCCCTGCGCATCAGCATGGGAACGGCGGTGGCCGTCCTCTTCCTGGTGGAATCCTTTGCGACGACAGAGGGTCTCGGCTACTTCATCATGGACGCCTGGAGCCGGGCCGCTTCTGCCGAGATGTTTGCAGGGATCATCGCCATGGGGTTGCTCGGTTTTGGCCTCATCCTGCTCGTCGACTTGGCCGAGGCGTGGTTGTGCCAGTGGCAGGCGGCTGAACAGAAAATGGAATAAAATGGATGTCGGATTGACAATACTTTTTGCTTTCGGCTAAAATATTGGATGTACAGCCATTGCTCCGCTCCATGTTCAGCGAAGGGAAAGGAAAGGTGAATCCATGTTCTTTACCCCCTATGACGTGATCGTGCTGCCCTTCTTTTTCCTGGCTTTGTATGCCCAGTACAAGGTGTCCAGAACCTTCAGCAAGTACGCCGAGGTGCCGGCTCGAGGCGGCAACACGGGCGCACGGGTGGCGAGAGGGCTGCTCGACGCCAACGGTCTCCATCATGTGCCGGTCGAGATGGTCCATGGCAAGCTCTCCGACCATTACGACCCCCGGGTGCGTGCCGTTCGACTCTCTCCCGATGTCTATCACGGTTACTCCGTCGCGTCGCTCGGCGTCGCCGCCCACGAGGTGGGTCACGCCATCCAGCACTCCAGCGGATATGCCCCGTTGGCGCTCCGACACGCTTTTGTCCCTGTCGCCAATATCGGATCCATGGCGGCTTTTCCGCTTTTCTTTCTCGGGTTCCTGATGAAGTGGAGCGGGCTGATCCTTCTCGGGATCATCCTCTTTAGCGCCGCCGTGCTCTTCCAATTGATCACACTGCCGGTCGAGTTCAACGCCTCGAACCGGGCTATGCAGATGCTCGCCCACTACAACTACGTAGGCCGCGACGAGGTCGGCCAGGTGAAAAAGGTTCTTGGCGCGGCAGCCCTGACCTATGTGGCCTCGGCGCTCGTGTCGGCGGCTGAACTGGTTAAATATGTGTTAATCTTTTCATCTTCCAGCAGAGATGAGTAGAAAAGACGAGTTTCGCAAGCCCTCCGCCGCCGGCGGGGGGCTTTTCACTCCCTGCGCCTTCCCCTATAATTGAAACGGGCGCTCCCATGGATGTCGATAGTCGGACTCGACCTATCGGCGAACAATCCTGAACATAAGGAACCGATGCCGTCAACATTCGAATATGGGAATCTATGAAACATAAACCACAGGTGGGATAGACGATGAAAATTCGCCTGGCTGGTATCGTCACGGACAGCTTCGTCGACGGCCCCGGAATCCGCGCCACCCTCTTCGCCCAGGGCTGCCCCCACGGGTGTTCTGGGTGTCACAATCGCCATACCCACGATCGTCTCGGGGGCGTGGAAATGGAACTGGAGGAGGTCCTGGCTGAGATCAGCAGGGCGCGCCATATCCAGGGGGTGACCTTTTCCGGCGGTGAACCCTTCGAACAGGCGCAAGCCTTCGCCGAACTGGCCCGCCGTTTGAAAGCGAAGGATACACACCTGGTCATTTATTCGGGGTACACCTTTGAAACCTTGTACGCCCGTAGCCGGGGCGACGGCGACGTTTTCGACCTCCTTTCCCTGGCCGATTGGCTCGTCGATGGCCCCTACGTCGAGTCACTGCGGGATCTGTCACTGCCCTTCCGGGGATCGAGGAACCAGCGGATCCTGTTGTGCAAAGAATCGATGGCCGCAGGCCGCGCCTTGCAAGCTATGGAATAGCTTGATTTTTTTTATACGGAGGGGGATGCCAATGGCGAAGCCTGCCCGTTGGGAACTGATAGATGATGGAACAACAGCCTACTACCGGTTCAACTGGCCCACCGGCGCGGTCCACGCCTTTTCCGGTCGACTGGGCGGCTTCAGCGACCCGCCTTATGACGGGTTGAACGTGGCCCTCCACGTGGGCGATGACGCCGGGCGGGTCCGGCAAAACCGCCAGGCCTTGTCCCGAACGCTGGGGCTGCCGGCAGGCGACTGGGCATGTGTCAATCAGGTGCACAGCGACCGGATCGTCTGGGTCGGTCCGGGGGAGGATATGGACGAGGACTCTCCGACAGGGGTCATCCATGCCGACGGTTTGGCCACCGACCTGGCCGGCGTTCCCCTCGCCGTCTTCGGCGCCGACTGCGGCTTGCTGCTCTACTACGACCCGCAGGCGCGGCGCATCGGCGCTGTCCATGCCGGATGGCGGGGAACGGCAGCCGGTCTGCCCCAAAAGATGGTGGAGGCCTTCATCGCCCGGGGCAGCCGCCCCGGCGATATCCGGGTGGCGCTTGGCCCTCAGATCGGCCCGTGCTGTTACCCTGTCGGCGAGGATGTGGCCGCGGTCTTCCGCCAACGGTGGCCTTTTGCCGAAGCGGTCCTTGGCCCAAGCAGCGCCGAGGGCAAGCGGACCCTCAACCTTGCCTTGGCCCAGCGGTTGCAATTGGAGATGGCCGGTATCGCCGGCGAGCATATCGGCGAATTGGGCCTGTGCACGTCTTGTACGGAGGCGCTTTTTTCCTACCGCCGCGACGGCGGGCGGACCGGTCGCCAGGCAGCAGTCATCATGTTGAAAATTGAGGCTCACCGATAAGGAGGATATATGGCGAAGATCCTGGTAGTGGAAGATGATCAACACATTTTGGAACTGGTCCGCTTCAACCTGGAAAAAGAGGGACACGCCGTCCAGGCGGCCGTTGACGGAGAGGCTGCCCTGGCCTGCCTTCAGGAGGAGCTTCCGGACCTGATTATCCTCGATCTGATGCTGCCGCGTCTGGACGGCCTCGAACTGTGCCGGCGCGTCCGGTCGCGGAACCACTCTTCCCATCTGCCCATCCTCATGTTGACGGCCAAAGGGGAAGAGGTGGACAAGGTGATCGGCCTGGAGATGGGCGCTGATGACTACATGACCAAACCCTTCAGCCCCCGCGAACTGGTCGCTCGCATCAAGGCCTTGTTGCGCCGCACCACCCGCAGCGATGCCCGCCCCGGCGGTCCCATGCAGGTGGGCGAGTTGACCATCGACGCTGAACGCTATGAGATCCGCGTGGGCGGTGTCAAACAGGACCTGACGCCGAAGGAATTTGAGTTGCTGCGCTGGCTCGCTTCCCATCCGGGTAAGGTCTTCACCCGCGAGTTCCTCTTGGAGCGCATCTGGGGATACGACTTTTTCGGCGACAGCCGGACCGTAGACGTCCATATCCGCCACCTGCGGCAAAAGGTCGAAAAGGACCCGGGAAACCCTCGTTACATTGAGACGGTTCGCGGCGTCGGTTACAAGTTTCGCGATCCGGAGGCCTGATCATGGTCAACAACCGGGAGGCGGAACACCGTCCATCAGGCCTGGCGAGTCTGCTGGCGGTGCGACACAGCCTACAGTGGCGGATCACCGCCGCCTTTGTCGTCCTTGTGTTGTTGCCGCTCGGCTGGCTCTATTTCTTTACGCTCGATGTGCTGAAGACCCATCCGGGCCTGCTCGCCACCCTCTTTTTCTTCTTCGCCTTTTCCACAGGCGTTGTCTTCCACTGGTCGGGGCAGCTTGCCAAAACGCTGGAGGAATACACCCGCGTCGTCCACCGGCTGGAAGCAGGCCATGGCGCCGGCCACTACCTGATGGACCAGCCCGATGAATTGGGCCGGCTGGCCAAGGCGATCCATCAGACCGTCGAGACCGTTCGGACCAAGATTCACCAACTGAGCCAGGACAAAACCAAGTTCGAGACAATCCTGGAATCGATGGTCGAGGGGGTCGTCGGCTTCGATCACATGGGCCGCATCCTGCTGATGAACAGCGCCGCCGAGCAGATGCTGCGCGTCCAGTCGGACCGCGTCCGGGGCAAACTTCTCCTGGAGGCCTTCCGCCATCGCGAACTGGAGGGCTTGTTGACACAGGCCTTGAACACGGGGGAAGCGCAGAAAAAGCAAATGCAGATCTGGCCGAACAGGCCGCAGACCTTCCGGGTGCAGGTCGTTCCCGTCTGGACCGAGCACCGGCGGCTCCTCGGCGCGGCTATGGTCATCGACGATGTGACCGAGGTGCGCCGACTGGAACAGATGCGCACGGAGTTTGTGGCCAACGTCTCCCATGAGTTGCGAACGCCCCTCACGTCGATCAAAGGCTTTGTGGAGACGCTGCTGGACGGCGCCCTCGATGACACCAAGGTGGCGAGGCGGTTCCTCTCCATCATCAACGAGGAGACCCAGAGACTGCAGCGCCTGATCGAAGACCTGTTGCAACTGTCGCGGATCGAGAGCCAGTTGGGACGGGTCGTTGAGGGTCAGTCCTACCTCGAACCGGAGATCCAGCGGGTGCGCAACCTCCTGGAGCCCATCGCTGCCGACAAGCGGATCACGCTGCAGGTGAATGTGGACACAAACCTGCCCCTGCTGCCGCTCTCGTCGGACAACCTTAAGCAGGTGCTCGTCAACCTGACGGAAAACGCGATCAAATACACCCCCGAGGGCGGGCGGGTGAATGTCCGGGCGACCCGCGAGGGCGACGGCGTCACCCTGGAGGTGCAGGATACGGGCATCGGTATCCCGGAGGAGAGCCTCCCGCGGATCTTTGAGCGCTTCTATCGCGTCGACAAGGCCCGTTCGCGGGAGTTGGGCGGCACCGGACTGGGGCTGGCCATCGTCAAGCACATTATTGAACGGAGCGGCGGGCGGGTGACGGTGCGATCCAAAGTCGGCGCCGGATCCACCTTCACCGTCTACTTCCCGGCGGCGCAGGAATAATGGGAACAATCACAATATATCAATTAACAATAAGATAACACGGCCTTTATCTGTTGATAAAACAGAGATCTTACTCTTCTTCTAAGGGAGTAAGATTTCTTTTTTTATACGCCGCCAATCGATCAAATGAACATGAAATGGAATGTTTCTCAGGCTGCTTTGTGAAACACCATGAAAGGGAGAAACGAGGGTTAGGACAATGCAATCCACGGTAGCGGAAAAAGAACTCTCGGTGACCCGCTCGATCGCCGCCTTGCCCATCGGCCGGTTCGCCGAACCGGTGCAGATGATGGAGCAGCATCTGAAGACACGCTTTGTAGCCGATTTTTTTGAAAAATCGCCCCACAGCCATTGTGTGGTCATCGTCGAGGGGAACCGGCCTGTCGGCCTGTTGATGAAGGACAAGTTTTTTGCCCACCTGGGCAAGCGGTACGGCGTCTCCGTCTATTATGACCGTCCCGTCCGTCTGATCATGGAAAAAGCGTTCACCGCCGTTGATGCGGCCATGAAGGTCGAAAGTGTTTGCAAACTGGCGACGCAGCGATCAGCCGACAACCTCTATGACAGCATGGTCATCACCGAGCGGGGAAACTGTGTGGGCATCGTCACGATCAAGACGCTCCTCGATCTGACGACGGGGAATCAGGTGGAACTGGCCCGCGGCCAGGCTGACGTGCTGGCGAAAACGTCGGAGATGATCGCGAACATCGCCGATATGGCCCAGGAGATCGAGGTAAACACCGGTCATGCCCGGGAAAACGCGCAGAAGATGCGCCTCTCCGTCGTCGACGGTCGCCAGGCCATCGACGAGACGGTCGAGGTGATGGCAACCATCGGCCAGGCGGTGACCTGCCAGACCGAGATCATCCAGACGCTGGAGACCTATTCGCGGCGCATAGCGCCCATCTCTCGGGTCATCGGCAAGCTGGCGGAACAGACGAATCTCCTGGCCTTGAACGCCTCGATTGAGGCTGCCCGGGCCGGCGAGTACGGCCTGGGATTTGCCGTCGTCGCCGAAGAGGTGAAAAAACTGGCTGACGAGACGAACGAATCGGCCAGGAACATTTCGGCGTTGATCGGCCGCATGCTGCCGGTGATCGCCGACGCCGTGCGCATGGCCAACGACTCCAGAGAACGGACGGAACAGGGCATGGCCGTGGCAGGCCGCGCCGGCGAACAGCTAAATGAAATTTTTGCAGCCATCGACAACACAGGCGAGCATGTGGAGAGTTTTTACGACCTCTCCGGCGAAATCTCAGCCAGTTCGGCCCACCTGCTGCGGGTCATCCAGTTTTTGGCCCAACAGGCGAAAGCCACAGCCGGCCTGGAAAGCGACGTTGAAAACAGCGCCGCCGCAATGCCGCCGCGCCGTCACGAAGCGAGCAGGAGGGGGAACCCATGGGCCCCATCAATATGTTAGAGGGTTGGCTGAAAGGACTTGGTCATCCATTTTCCCAAGAGGTCACTTTCTACCCCTCCACTGTCTCTAGCGCCGAGGTTCTCAAGCAGATCGAGCGCGGATTGGAAAACGAAAACGGCATCGGCCTCGTCTTTCTCGATATCGCCGGCTTTACCGCCATTGAACAGAGCTATGGCTTTTTCGTCTGCAAACAGGTGCTGACCAGCCTGAGCAAGGCGATCATGGAAGCAAAGCCGGTCCTCGGCGCAGGACGCGGTTTGTTCGTACATAACCTCAACGGCGACGATTTTGCCGTCTACTACGCCCTGCCGCCAGGGGATATCGGCAGGGTCCTCGACTTCCTGGAGGGTTTGGCCGAGGACCTGCGCTACCGCGTGCTCGCAGCGGTGAACAAGCCCCTGAGCGGTCTCCTGCGGGAACCCCTCAACCTGCACCTGGGCTGGGCCATCCTGCGGCCCACCTCCGGCTTGAGCCTGGAAAGCCTCGTCTACAACGCCCTGAAGGAAGCGACGGCGATGGCCAAGGGGCACAGCGACGCCAAATGGTCGCGCCGGGTCTGGGAGTTGAAGGAAGCTATGGCCTTGCGCCGGTTCCGCGTCGTCTACCAGCCGCTGATGAACCTGGAAAAGGGGGAGATCATCGGGTACGAAGCCCTCTGCCGCGGCCCCGCCGACAGCCATTTCGCCTCGCCCGGCGTCCTTTTCCCGCTGGCGGAAAAAGCGGGCCTGCTCTATCCCCTGGAACGGCAAATCCGGCAAAAGGCCGTCGCCGAATGCGGTGAACTGCTGCGGAATCAACTGCTTTTTCTCAATATCAGCCCGTCGGTGGTGAAAGACCCCGAGTTCGCTCAGGGCAACACACGCCGCCTGATCGCCGAGTACGGCCTGCGGCCCCAGAATATCGTCTTTGAGATCACCGAGCGCACCGCCATCCAGGACTTCAGCAGCTTCCGGCGCACCCTCCAGCATTACCGCGAACAGGGGTTCCGGGTGGCTGTCGATGACGCCGGCGCCGGTTATTCGAGCTTGCAGGCCATCGCCGAACTGCAACCGGATTTTATCAAGATCGACATGTCCCTCGTCCGGGACATCGACACATCATCGATCAAACAGGCGCTCATGGAGACCTTTGTCACCTTCGGGCGCAAGATCGGCGCCAAAATCGTGGCCGAGGGCATTGAAACGGAGAAAGAACTGCGCTTTTTATGCCAGATCGGCGTGGACATCGGGCAGGGCTTTTTTATCGGCCGACCGGCGCCCAAAGGGGAGGGACCGAGCCCCGAGTCCATCGCTGTCCTGTCGGAAAAAAAGATCCGCGGGAGGGCGGAACCGTTGCACGCCGTCACCGTCGGCAGCCTTGTGGAGGAGTATCAAGCCTTGCAAAAGGACCGGCCGACCCGGGAAGCGATGAAGCACTTCCAGCGCCACCCCGACTGCAACAGCCTGGTCATCGTCGACGGGGAAATGCCGGTGGGATTGGTCATGCGGGACAAGATGTACTCCCACCTGGCCAACCAGTACGGTGTGGCCCTTTATTCCGACCGTCCCGTGTCCCTCGTCATGGATCAGGATCCCCTGATTGTCGACAGCGCCACCCGCTTGGAAAAGGTGTCCCAGATGGCCACCTCCCGCCAACTGCAGCGCCTCTACGATCATATCATCGTCACCCATGAGAACGGCTGTCTCGGCCTCGTCTCCATACGGACGTTGCTTGATCACATGACCCGGATCCAGATGGAGTTCGCCTTGGCGGCTAACCCATTGACGGGATTGCCGGGGAACCCCCGCATCGAGCAGGACATCCTGCGGCGGTTTGAGTGGAATCAGGCCTTTACGGTCATCTACATCGATCTGGACAATTTTAAAGCCTTCAACGACTGCTACGGCTTCGAGCGGGGCGATCAGGCGATCAAACTGCTGGCTCGCATCGCCGGTGACGCTGTCCATGCCTGTGGTCGCAGCGATGATCTGCTGGGCCACATCGGCGGCGACGATTTCATCATCCTGACAGGCAACCCCCATGAGCCCATCTGCAAAGAGATCATCGCCGCCTTCGACCGCGAGATCGGCGACCTCTACACCCAAGAGGACAGGCAGCGCCGCTGCATCCAGTCAAAAGACCGCCAGGGAAACGCCTGCGCCTTCCCGATCATGTCCGTCTCCCTGGCGGTGGTGGCGTGCTGGCCGGGACGATTCGACCACCCGATGGAGCTTGGTGAAGTCGCAGCGGAGGTGAAAAAAGAGGCCAAGCGCCACAGCGGCAGCGTATACGTCGTCGACGAAAGAAAACCGCCCTGTTAACAGAATCTTAATCGTGGCGTAATTCTCGTCTAACATACAAACCGTATAGTTTCACCTGTAACGGCGGACATGCTCCGGCATGACGCAAAAATTCGAGGAGGTATCATCACTTCATGAACTCGCTGAAGAAGTTCTCCAAGGTTGTGGCCCTGGCCGCTGTTGTTGGCCTGCTGGGCACTGTAGCCGTGGGCTGCGGGAGCGCTCCCAAACAGGACGGCGCCAAACCTGCCGCTGACGCCGGTGTGAAAGGCTCCATCCAGGTGAAAGGTTCCGACACCATCGTCAACCTGAGCCAGGCCATGGCGGAAGAATTCATGAAGAAGAACAAAGACGCCAGCATCGCTGTCACCGGTGGCGGTTCCGGCACCGGCATCAAAGCCCTGATCAACGGCACCACCGATCTGGCCAACGCCTCTCGTGAAATGAAAGCGGAAGAAAAAGCCCAAGTCAAAGAAAAAACCCAGAAAGACGCCAAAGAGATCATCATCGCCAATGACGGCATCGGCTTCATCGTGAACAAGGACAACCCTGTCAAGGAACTGACCATGGCACAACTGGCTGACATCTACACCGGCAAGGTCAGCAATTGGAAAGAACTCGGCGGCAATGACGAGAAGATCGTCGTCTATGCCCGTGAAACCTCTTCCGGCACCCACGTGTTCGTCAAAGAGCATGTCATGAAAGATAAGGAATACCGCAGCGACGCCCTGCTGCAAAACTCCAACGCCGCCATCGTCAAAGAAGTGGAAGGCAACAAAGGCGCTATCGGTTACGTCGGTCTCGGCTACCTGAAAGACTCCATCAAGACCCTCGGTGTCAAGAAAGACGCCAACGCCGCCGCTGTGATGCCCTCCGAAGCCACCGTCAAAGACAAGAGCTACCCCGTCGCTCGTCCGCTTTTTGTCTACGCTGCCGGCGAACCCCAAGGCGCCGCCAAGGCCTTCGTCGACTTCATGCTGAGCAGTGAAGGCCAGGCTATCGTCAAGAAAATGGACTTTGTGCCTGTCAAGTAACTGACAAAACAACTCGTAGGCAGGAATAATCTAAAGAGTAGAGTTGGGCAGAGTCTCTGAGTGCTCTGCCCATTTTTCCTGCAATGACAGAACCCGGACCAAGGGGGGGCGACATGTGAGTCCGAACGGTGAAAATACAGCCATCACGAATGAAATCATTATGTGCAAAGAATCGCTGAGCAAAAGCGCTTCAAAAAAGAGAAGAATCTGGGACATTACCGAAAAAATGACCGAGGGTCTTTTGTTTCTCAGCGCCTTTATCGGCGTCGTCACGATCATCCTCATCTTCCTGTTTCTTTTTAAGGAAGCGATTCCGTTGATGGCCGATCCGGCCGCGAATACACTGACTTCGAAAAACTGGTATCCCATCTCTAACCCGCCTGTTTTCGGCCTGCTGCCGCTGATCGCCGGTTCCATCATCGTCACCTTCGGCGCCATTGTCATCAGCGTGCCCTTAGGTGTCGGCGCCGCTATCTACCTCGCCATGGTGGCCAGCCCCGTTGTGCGGGAAACGCTAAAGCCGGCCATTGAGGTCCTCGCCGGCATCCCGTCGGTCGTGGTCGGGTTTTTCGGCCTCGCCGTCCTGGCGCCTTTGATCAAGGACATCTTCAACCTGCCGACAGGCCTGACGGCGCTGACAGGCGCCATCACCCTGGCGCTGATGGCCTTGCCTACGATCACCTCCATCTCGGAAGACGCCATCTCCTCGGTGCCTCGGCGCTACATGGAAGCGTCCCTCAGCCTAGGCGCCACCCGCTGGCAGGCGATTAAGACCGTCATCGTGCCGGCGGCGCTGTCCGGCATCACGGCGGCGATCATGCTGGGCATCGGCCGCGCCATCGGCGAGACGATGACCGTGTTGATGGTTACCGGCAACGCCGGCATCATTCCCGACACCTTCCTCGTCCCTGTCCGGACCATGACGGCCACCATCGCCGCCGAAATGGGCGAAGTGGCCCGCGGCAGCGACCATTACTACGCCCTGTTCGTCGTCGGCGCGGTGCTCTTCTTGATGACCTTTGTGATCAACCTCGTGGCCGACATCGTCAGCCGTCGCATGAAGGAGGTGGAGTAAGTGTCTCCGAAGGTTGCTGAAAAAGTCGCCTTCCATGTCCTGCGGGCGATGGCGGCGTTTATCGTGCTGGTCCTCATCATCGTCCTATGGGACCTCTTTTCAAAAGGCTTCCCGGCTTTGACCTGGGAATTCATCACTGAAAACCCGCGCAAGGGGATGACGGAAGGGGGCATCTTTCCCGCCATCGTGGGCACCTTCTACCTTGTCCTGGCCACGATCCTCTTTGCCTTGCCTATCGGTGTGATGACAGCCGTCTACCTCGTCGAGTATGCCCGTGAATCCTGGGCGACGCGCATCATCCGCCTTGCCGTCGTCAACCTGGCCGGCGTTCCCTCCGTCGTCTTCGGCCTCTTCGGACTCGGTTTCTTCGTGCTCTTTTTGGACTTCGGTGTTTCCATCCTTTCCGGTTCGCTGACCCTGGCGTTGATGATCCTGCCGGTAATCATCACCACCTCGGAGGAAGCGTTGCGAGCGGTTCCCAACGGCTACCGGGAGGCCAGCCTCGCCCTCGGCGCCACGAAACTGCAGACGATCCTCTTCATCGTATTGCCCAACGCCATGCCGGGGATTTTGACGGGCTCCATCCTGGGTGTCGCCCGGGCAGCCGGCGAGACGGCGCCCATCTTGCTGACGGCGGCCGCCTTTTTCCTGCCCCGTCTGCCCGACAGCGTCTTTGACCAGGTGATGGCCTTGCCCTACCACCTCTACGTGATCGCGACCCAGGTGCCCAACGCCGATCCGAAGATCCCCTACGGAACGGCGGCGGTATTGATGATCCTCGTGCTTGGCCTGAACCTGGCGGCCGTTCTGTTGCGTTCGTACTTCCGCCGCATGCGAAGAGTGTAGGAGGAAAACATGGCAAAGACAAAAATTCTCGCAGAAAACGTAAATCTCTACTATGGTGACTTTCAAGCCCTCAAAAACATCGCCATCACCATCGGCGAGCGGGACGTGACCGCCCTGATCGGTCCCTCAGGCTGCGGCAAGTCGACCTTCTTGCGCTGCCTCAACCGGATGAACGACATCATCCCCAGCTGCCGCGTCGAAGGCAAGCTGATGTTCGAAGAAACCGACATTTACCACCCGGACACGGATGTGGTGGCCTTGCGCAAGCGGGTTGGCATGGTTTTTCAAGCGCCCAACCCCTTCCCGAAGACGGTCTACGAAAACGTGGCCTATGCGCCCAAGCTGCATGGCCTCAAAGATAAACGCAAGCTCGACGAGATCGTGGAGACGTCGCTGCGCCAGTCGGCGCTGTGGGATGAAGTGAAGGACCGCCTGCATAAACCGGCCCTCGGACTCTCGGGCGGGCAGCAGCAGCGTCTCTGCATCGCCCGCGCCCTGGCCATTCAGCCGGAGGTCCTGCTGATGGACGAACCCACATCGGCCCTTGACCCCATCTCAACCTTGAAGATCGAAGAACTGATCCGGGAACTGAAGCAGCACTACACCATCGTCATCGTCACTCACAACATGCAACAGGCGGCGCGCGTCTCCGACAAGACGGCCTTCTTCCTCGTCGGCGATCTCGTGGAGTTCGATGACACGGAGGTCATCTTCACCAATCCGAAAGACCAGCGCACAGAGGACTACATTACGGGACGCTTCGGCTAAGGCTGTCCCTTAAAAATTTTGAAGGACATGGGAAGGGGCGGATGGCTCATGACGACGCGTTCGGTATTTGATGTGTCATTGAAAAATTTGCAACAGGATCTGCTTCGCATGGGCGCACTGGTGGAAGAACAGATCGAAAAAGGGATCCAGGCGCTGTCCCGGCAGGATGCCGCCCTCGCTGATCGCGTCGTCGCCAACGACGATGAGATCGATCGCATGCAGTTGGAGATTGAAGACCGTTGCATGAAACTAATCGCCATGCAGCAGCCGATGGCCAAGGACCTGCGGCGGATCAGCGCAGCCTGGCGGATCTCCATCGACCTGGAGCGGATGAGCGACAACATCGTCGACATCGCCAAAGCCGTCCGCCGTTTGACCCGGGAAGGCGGTTTTAAACCGATGGCCATCATCCCAAAGATGGCCCAGATCTGCCAACGCATGGTCAAAGACGGTCTGGACGCTTATGTGTACGAGGATCAGGAATTAGCCATTCGCATGAGCGAATTCGATCATCAGGTTGACGCCCTTTATAAAGAAGTCTTGCAGGAACTGACGGCCACCATGCTGAAGGACCAGCATCAGATCACCCAATCGACACACCTGCTTTTCGTGGCCCGTCACCTGGAGCGCTTCGGCGATCATGCCACCAACATCGCAGAAACGGTCGTCTATCTCGTATCGGGGGAACGGAAGGACCTAAACGAGTAGGATTTGACAGAATCGTCATCAGATGGTATCAGGAAGGGCGGACCCATATGAGACAAACAGGGGCTCCCGGCAGTTGGCTGGGAGCTTGTTTGCATTTTCCCTCATGGTCTGAGGCGGCTGCGGAGAGGCTAAAAAAGCGAGAATCTCCAGAAGAGGTTGGCCGGAGGGTTTGAAAAAGACCCGCCTTTTGCTATCATGAGAAAAGAGGGCAGAAAAATAGAATAAAAGACGCAAAACGAGGAGAGACACGCATCATGAAACGAGAGATCCACGTCGATGAACGACTGCCGCTGCTGCAAACGATTCCGCTCAGTCTCCAACACCTCTTCGCCATGTTTGGCGCAACCGTCTTTGTCCCCATTATGTTTGATGTCAACCCCGCCACCATTCTCCTTTTCAACGGTATTGGCACGTTGCTCTACCTGTTGCTCTGCCGGGGCAAGATTCCAGCCTATCTGGGTTCCAGTTTCGCCTTCATCTCGCCGGTCTTGATGGTTCTTCCCAAATACGGCTATGAAGCCGCTTTGGGCGGTTTTATCGTCGTCGGCCTGATCTTCACTATCGTTGCCTTGATCATCAAGGTGACCGGCACCGGTTGGCTCGATGTGATCTTCCCGCCGGCGGCCATGGGCGCCATCGTCGCTGTCATCGGCTTGGAATTGGCGCCGGTTGCCGCCGGGATGGCGGGACTTGTTCCCGATCCGACAGGCGCAGCGCCCCTTAACGTCAAGGCGATCACCGTCTCCCTCTTCACCTTAGCGGTAACCCTGATCGGCTCCGTCGTCTTCCGCGGCTTCCTGGCCATCATCCCCATCCTCTTCGGCGTGCTCGCCGGCTACGCATTGGCCGGCTTTATGGGCATGGTCGACTGGGCGAAAGTAGTGGAGGCATCCTGGGTGGCCGCTCCGAAATTATACTCCCCGCGCTTTGACTGGGGCGCCATCGCCATCATCGCCCCGGCGGCGCTGGTCGTCATCGCCGAGCATGTGGGCCACCTGATCGTGACCGGCAATATCGTCGGCAAAGACCTCTCGCGCGATCCCGGCCTGGACCGTTCTCTCCTTGGCAACGGTTTGTCGACGATGCTCTCCGGCTTTTTCGGGTCGACGCCAAACACGACCTACGGGGAAAATATCGGCGTCTTGGCCATCACAAAGGTGTACTCCACCTGGGTGCTCGGCATTGCGGCCATCATTGCCATCTGTCTCTCCTTTGTGGGCAAGCTCTCCGCCGCCATCCAGGCCATCCCCTCACCGGTCATGGGCGGCGTCTCGCTGCTGCTCTTCGGCGTCATCGCCGCCTCGGGGGTGCGCATGCTCGTCGAGTCGAAGGTCGATTACTCGAAGGCCAGCAATTTGATTTTGACCTCCGTTGTTCTGACCATCGGCGTCAGCGGCGCCCAGATCCAGTGGGGCGCCATCGCCTTGAAAGGCATGGCCCTGGCGACGGTGGTGGCGATTCTCTTGAGCCTGCTCTTCAAGTTCTTCGAAGTTACGGGGCTGTCCAATGAAGCGCCTGCGGAAAAGCGGCGGGAGTCTCACTAAAAGCTACCTGGTTTTACAGATTCGCTGGGTCTGCGCAGACCCATGGGTTTGGTTTTAAATCTTGTTAGGCGCTAGGGGGAAAATGGCATGTCCCGGCTGACGATGGTTCCGGTGGGAAAAGAGGCATTGCGGCAGCGGAGACGGCAGGCTCTCCTGCGCCTGGCGGCGCTTGCGCTGTTGCTGGCTGTCGCAGCGGCCGGTCTCTGGTGGATGAAAGACAGGATCACCGGCTATCTCGTCAAGGTCACTGTGGAACTGCAGGCAGCCAAGATGGGACAAATGGCGGAGACGCGCGAACTGCCTGGATGGGTGATCCGTGACGAGCGGGTTGTCCATGCGTCGATGGCTGGTCACGTGCAGCGGCTGGTTAAGGATGGCGATCGCGTCCGCGTCGGCGCGCCTGTCGTCCGGCTGAAAGGCTTAAGCCCAGTCGGGGAAGAGATGGGCAACCAGCAAGACCTGCCCTCGCCGAGAGCCGGCTTGATCGTCTACCGGCTAGACGGTCTGGAAGAGGTGCTCGATCCCCGGGCGCTCGACGAACTGAGCACAGAACAGTTGAATACCCTGGCGGAGAGACCTTACGAAATTCCACCCGATGGACTGGCCCAGGCGGGGCAGGGGCTGTTCAAGGTCATCGACAATGTGGAGAAAGCCCACTTCCTGACTCATTACGATGTGAAAGACCTGGGTGGACCGCTGGTGCCTTCGCGGCGGCTGACGCTGACCCTCAACGCGGCAGGCCCGAATTTTTACGGCAAGGTCCTGCAGGTCCGCGGGACCGACGATGTCTGGGCCGTCATCCAGTTGGTCAACCCGCCGGCAGAGGTGTTCAAAACGCGCCGGTTGCCCCTGCGGATCGTGGACAAGACCCATAAGGGCATCCTCCTGTCCAAGGACACGCTGGTCGACCGAAACGGCGAAAAAGGGGTTTGGCTGGCGGTGAAAAACCGGGCCGAATGGCGGCCCGTTCAGGTGAAAGCGGCCATCGGCGATCAGGTGATCATCGATGGGGTTGCCGAAGGGGAATTGGTTGTTCAAAACCCGGCTCTCCTCCGGGAAGGGCAGGAAATTAAATAAAAAACCTGGCAATAGGTAAGAATTCAAGGTAAGAGTAGCAGGATTTCCCTGCCGAACGGCGAAATACGAAGCGTGGTGAAGGGATTGAGCGATCATGGGCCATTTGCAGGAAAATTTGGGCCGTGTGCGCCAACGAATCCGTGAAGCCGCCATGCGCGCCGGTCGCGAACCGGAATCGATCCGGTTGCTGGCGGTGACCAAGACGGTGCCGGTGGAGCGGATCCAAGAGGTTGTTGACGCCGGTGTCGACCTGCTGGGGGAGAACCGGGTGCAGGAACTGTTGGATAAGCATCCCCAGGTGCGTGGTCCGGTCCGCTGGCATATGATCGGCACGCTGCAGACGAATAAAGTAAAATACATCTACGACAAAGTGGCGTTGATCCATTCGCTGGACAGGCTGTCCCTGGCCCAGGCGATCGACCGCCAGGCCGCTCGGTTGGGTCGTCCCATCGACTGCCTGGTGGAGGTCAACGTGGCGGGGGAGGAGAGCAAACACGGCGTCGACAGGCGCGAATTGATCTCCTTTATCCGCAACGTAACGGCCTTCGAGGGCATACATATCTGCGGATTGATGACGATGGCGCCTTACGTGGACGATCCAGAGGAGGCGCGACCCGTTTTCCGCGATCTGTATCAACTTTCTCGCGAAGTGGATGAATTAGGGCTACAAAGGGTAGAGATGAGGCATCTTTCCATGGGCATGTCCAACGATTTTGAAGTCGCAGTCGAAGAAGGAGCGACCATCGTCCGAATCGGCTCCAGCCTGTTCGGCGGTCGCTCGTAAGAGGGGAGGATTTTTTTCGATGGCCAAACTGGTTGAGAAGTTTTACAACATCATGGGGCTTGGCGATGAGATCGAGGAAATGGATGATGCCCCGGCGGCGACCCACTCCAATGAGGAACGGGAATCGGCTTTTTCCCGGCGGAGCGCAGAACGGGCTGAGCGGGCCGAACGGCCGGCGGCTCCTGTTGTCAGTCTGGTGACAGAACGGCAAAAGAAGGAGTTGAAGGTTGTGGTTTGCGAACCAAAGACCTTTGATGAGGCGAGGGCCATTGCCGACCACCTGAAAAACCGGCGGCAGGTGATCCTCAATCTCGAAAAAGCCGATCGGGAGATGGCCCAGCGGGTCATCGACTTCATCAGCGGCACCACCTATGCCTTGAACGGATCCATGCAGAAGGTGGGCGCCAACATCTTCGTCTTTGCGCCGAGCAATGTGGATATCTCCGGCGAGGTGGCCAGCGACGACCTGTCTTCTGTCCGTTCTCCCTTGGCATGGGCCAATAAAGGCTAGGAGGTCTGGCATCATTGAAGGTTTCCCAACTGGAAGGGCGCCGGATCGGGTTCATCGGCGGCGGGGCCATGGCCGAAGCGCTGTTGCGCGGCCTCCTCGCCAATGTCCCGGCTGATCGCCTGACCGTTTCTGATGTATCGCAGGCGCGCCTCGATTCGCTCCATGCGCAACTGGGCGTCAACGTCACGCCTGACAATGTGGAAGTCTGCCGTCGTTCCGACATCCTGGTGCTGGCCGTCAAGCCCCAGGTGTTGCCGGCCGTGCTGGCGCCGCTCATAGCGGCAAAGGCGATCCTCTTCCATCACCTGGTCATCTCGATCGCCGCCGGGATCACCCTGGCCCAACTGGAGCACTGGCTCTCACCGGAGATCCCCATCGTGCGGGTGATGCCGAACACACCGGCCCTTGTCGGCATGGGCGCGTCGGCCTTGTCCGGCGGCCGGGGCACTTCGGAGACAGATGTGGAGACGGCGCGCCAACTCCTGGAGGCCGTCGGCCTGGCCGAGGTGCTGCCGGAGTCGTATCTGGACGCCGTGACGGGCTTAAGCGGGAGCGGCCCGGCTTATGTGTACCTCTTCATCGAGGCATTGATCGACGCCGGGGTCAAAGAAGGGCTGTCGCGCGACCTGGCTCGCCGGTTGGCGCTGCAGACCGTCGCCGGTTCGGCCGAGATGATCCGCCGGACAGGCAACCATCCTGCTGTGGAGCGCGATAAGGTGACTTCGCCCGGCGGCACCACCATCGCCGGCGTCCAGGCGCTGGAGGATGGCGGACTCCGTTCCTCTGTCTTCGCCGCTGTTCACGCGGCTACCCGCCGCGCCCGCGAACTGTCAGGTTCCCGATGAAACGACCCGGCCCTTCCGCCGGGTTCTTGCGTGAAATGGAGGTTGACTAGTTGGGAATCGGCGAGACCTATCAGATCATCAACATTGCCTTTGAGGTGCTGAAGTTTCTCATCGTCATCCGGGTGATCCTCTCCTACTTCCCCCACAACCCGGACGGGACGATCATCCGCTTCATCTACGACCTCACCGAACCGATCCTGTCGCCGCTGCGACGGATCATCCCTGTGCCGGCCTCGCTCCCCCTCGATTTTTCCCCCATCGTCGCCTATATCCTGCTGGAGGTCCTGGAGCGGGTGTTGCTCCAACTGATCTTCTAGATGGACTCTGCCCGTGAACGACGATTCTCGCACCTGCCGCCGGGGGAGGGACGGGAAAAGCTGGCCCGGATCGCCGATCAGGCGGAGCAGTGCCGGCGGACGCACCGCCAGCAGGTGACCGATTTTCTGGAGCCCTACCTGCGCAAGGCGGCTCAGGATCTGCTCCGCGGAACTGGCGGGGTTCCCCATGCCGCCGACGGGGGCTATGAGGGCGCCGAGCGCCAGCGGCTGGTGCTCTTGCCTGACGAAGAGGACTGGCCCGACAGCCGCATCTGCTGGATCCTGGCAGAGCCGGTCGGGAAAGGGGAGAAGATCGGCCACCGCGACTACCTTGGCGCCTTGCTCGGGTTGGGGATCCGCCGGGAAAAGGTGGGCGATCTGAAACTGACCGAGCGGGGCTGCGCCGTCGTGCTCGACTGTGACGTTGCCCGCTATGTAGAGGCCCAGTGGCGCCAGGTCCGCCAGTCCGACCTGACGATCCGCGTCATCGACGACGGGGCGGTCCCCGCCTTTATCGATGAGGGGGAGGAGCGGACGATCACCGTCGCCTCCCTGCGATTGGATGCGCTGATTGCCGCTATCTGGCATCTGTCACGTTCGCGGGCCGATGAGGCCATCGGACGGGGATTGTTGAAGGTGAACGGCCTCGAGGTGACCGACGGGAGCAAAAGCGCCGACGAGGGGGACATCCTCTCGCTGCGCGGTTTTGGACGAGCCATCCTGCGCATTGTCGGCGGCGAGACGAAGAAAGGACGCATCCGGCTCACGGTCTGGCAACCGGCCGATCGTTAAGGGCGGACTGTTGAAGAGGTTGACCATTGAAGGGGCCTCAGGTGAAGTGGTTGACTGGTAAGGGGCCGCCGGTAAAAGGGGCCTGCCGGTGAAGGAGGATACTGATGCTGACACCGCTTGATATCCACCAGAAGGAGTTTCGCAAGGGCGCCTGGGGCTACAAGACGGAAGAGGTGGACGAGTTCCAGCGCCAGGTCGCCCAGTCATTCGAAGAATTGTACAAGGAGAACATCCTCTTGAAGGAACAGGTGGCCCGTTGCGAGGAAAACCTGCTCCGTTACCGTCACCTGGAGGAGACCTTGAACAATACGCTGGTGCTGGCCCAGAAGACAGCCGACGAACAGCGGGCTTCGGCCGAGCGTGAAGCCGAGTTGCGGTTGAAGGAGGCCCGGCTCCAGGCAGAACAGATCGTCGCGGCGGCGTGGGCGAAACAGCAGGAGATGGAGCGCCAGTACGAACACATGCGCAACCAGTTCCGCCAGTTCCGGGTCCAGTTCAGGGCCATGCTGCTGTCCCAACTGGAGACGGTCAAAGGAGAGGACTGGGAAGAGATGGCCGGCATGAATGAGCCCTTTGCCGACGCCAGGCCCTGGTCCCATGCCACTGTGTCGAACCGGGAGGGTCAGGCCGGCTGATGTTCTGGATTCAGGAACAGCGCGGCGGCTGTATTCGTTTCAAGATCCGGGTGCAGCCGCGGGCGTCGAAAAACGAGGTCTGCGGTCTCCTGGACGATGCCCTGAAGGTCCGCCTGACGGCGCCGCCCGTCGACGGCGAGGCGAACGCCGCCTGCCTGCAGTTTTTTGCGAAGACCCTCGGCCTCTCTCGCAGCCAGGTGCGCCTGGTGGCGGGGGAGACATCGCGCCTGAAGACACTTGAGGTGGAGGGAATCAGTGCAGAGGATTTGCGCAAGAGGTTTGACATCTGAACCTGTCTTTCGGTATAATATTTTTGCGCATTTTTGCGTCAGAAATCATCGATCATCAGGGACCGTTGATGCGAAAAACGGTTGATCGTTGACACATTCAAACAGCGTTGAACGGGACAGGTGCGTGTAGACCGACTTGACAGCGAACCTGGGAGGGTGGAAGCCAGGGCAAGGGCGCTACCCGCATATCCCCCGGGAGCTGCGCCGCTGAACAAGAGTAAGCGGCGCCGGCAGCGACCGTTATGCGCATACAAGAGGTGTCCGCCCGGCAGGAACGCTGATTTTTAAAGCCTTAGAGCGCTTTAGCGAGTAGCTTTATGGCCGAAACGCAGCTGCTTAACACGCCGGAGCGGAACGATCAAGGGTGGCACCGCGAGGGAACTCTCGCCCCTTACCAGATAAGGGGAGAGGGTTTTTTAGTTTTAAATGAGGTGAGAAACAAGTGAACGGGAAGGAAAGCCCCGACTACAGCAAGACGCTCAACCTGCCCCAGACGGAGTTTCCCATGCGGGCGAACCTGCCGAAACGGGAGCCGGATATCGTCAAGTTTTGGGAGGAGATCGACCTTTACCAGGAGGTGGCCAAGGCCAACGCCGGCAAGCCGAAGTTCATCCTCCACGACGGCCCGCCCTACGCCAACGGCGAGATCCACCTGGGCCATACGCTGAACAAGGTGCTCAAGGACTTCATCGTCAAGTTCCACTCCATGGACGGCTATGACGCCCCTTATGTGCCCGGCTGGGACACCCACGGCTTGCCTATCGAGCAGCAGGCCATCAAGGCTCTGGGCTTGAACCGCCACGCCGTCTCCACTGTCGAGTTCCGCCGCCGCTGCCAGGAGTACGCCCTGAAGTATGTCGACATCCAGCGAAAGGGTTTCAAACGGCTCGGCGTGCGCGGCGACTGGGAGAACCCCTATATCACGCTGAAGCCGGATTTTGAGGCCGCCCAGATCGGCGTCTTCGGAGAGATGGCCAAAAAAGGCTACATCTACAAGGGCTTGAAGCCGGTCTACTGGTGCGCGTCCTGTGAGACCGCCCTGGCTGAGGCGGAGGTGGAGTACGCCGACAAGGAATCGCCCTCCATCTATGTCAAGTTCCCTGTCAAGGATTCGAAAGGCCTCTTTGACGTCAAAGACGCCTATGTGGTCATCTGGACGACGACGCCCTGGACGCTGCCGGCCAACGTGGCCATCACCTTGCACCCCGAATTCACCTATGTCCTCGTCCGCTTCGGCGGCGACCGGCTGATCGTGGCGAAGGAACTGCTGGCCAAGTTCATGGCTGACACCGGTCTGGAAGGCGGCCAGGTGGAGCAGGAGTTCACCGGCAAAGACCTGGAGCGCCTCGTCTGCCAGCATCCCTTCTTTGAGCGCGACTCCCTGCTGATCCTGGGCGAGCATGTCACCCTGGAACAGGGCACCGGTTGCGTCCATACGGCGCCCGGCCATGGCGTCGAGGACTTTCAGGTCGGCAAGGTGTACGGCTTGGAGGTTATCTCGCCCGTTGACAACCGGGGCAAGTTCACCGCCGAGGGCGGCATGTTCGCCGGCATGACGACGACCCAGGCCAACCCTGCCGTCATCGAAGAACTGAAGCAGCGGGGCCTCTTGATCCGGGCCGGCAAGATCAAGCACCAGTACCCCCACTGCTGGCGCTGCAAACACCCCATCCTCTTCCGGGCCACGGAGCAGTGGTTCGCCTCCATCGACGGCTTCCGCAAGCAGGCCTTGGAAGCGATCGACAATGTGCGCTGGATCCCGGCCTGGGGCCGCGACCGCATCTACAACATGGTCGCCGATCGGGGCGACTGGTGCATCTCGCGCCAGCGCACCTGGGGCGTGCCGATCCCCATCTTCTACTGCGCTGACTGCGGCAAGGAGATCATTAACGACGAGACGATCAGCCATGTGCAGAACCTCTTCCGCGAGCACGGCTCTGACGTCTGGTTCGCCCGTGAGGCCGACGAACTCGTCCCGCCGGGCTTGACCTGCGGCCACTGCGGCCATGGCAAGTTCCGCAAAGAGACGGACATCATGGATGTCTGGTTTGACTCCGGCTCGTCCCATGCGGCCGTGCTGGAGACGCACAAGGACCTGCATTTCCCCGCCGACCTCTACCTGGAAGGCTCGGACCAGCACCGGGGCTGGTTCAACTCGTCCCTCTCCACGTCGGTGGCCACCAAAGGGACGGCGCCCTACAAGGCCGTCCTCACCCACGGCTTCCTCGTCGACGAGCAGGGTCGCAAGATGTCCAAATCCCTTGGCAACGGCGTCGAGCCCCAGGACGTGATCAAAGACATGGGCGCCGACATCCTGCGCCTCTGGGTCGCCTCCGTCGACTACCGGACTGATGTAGCCGCCTCGCCGAACATCATGCGCCAGACGGCCGACGGTTACCGCAAGATCCGCAACACCTTCCGCTACTTCCTGGGCAACCTCTACGACTTCGACCCGAAGGCGGATGCCGTGGCCTACGAAGATATGACCGAACTGGACCGCTGGGCTATGATGCTGCTGCACAAATTGATCCAGCGCGTCAGTGCCGCTTGCCGCAACTATGAGTTCCATGTGGTCTACCACGCCGTTCACAACTTCTGCGCCGTCGACATGAGCGCCATCTACCTCGATATCATCAAAGACCGCCTTTACGCCTCGCCGGCCAAGTCGCAGGCGCGCCGGTCGGCCCAGACGGTCCTCTACCATACGGCTGACGCCCTCGTGCGGATGCTGGCCCCCTTTATCAGCTTCACCGCCGAAGAAGTCTGGGGCTACCTGCCCGGCGCCAAGGAACGGGCCAAGACAGTCCAGACGGCCGGTTGGCCGGAAGCCGACAGCCGCTACATCGACGCCGCTCTGGCCGACAAGCTGGAGCGACTCCTCGATATCCGCGCCGTCGTCTCGAAAGCCCTCGAAACGGCCCGCCAGGCCAAGGTCATCGGCCATTCCCTGGAAGCCCAGGTGCGGTTGTACGTCGACGCCGACCTACGTAGCTTCCTGGAAGGGGAAGACCTGGCCACCTTCTTCATCGTTTCCTCGGTCGAACTGGCTGGCGCGCCTGATGCGGCGCCTGCCGGAGCCTTCCGTGAGGCCGACGTGGCCGGATTGGCCGTCGAGGTCGTCAAAGCGCCTGGCCAGAAGTGCGAGCGCTGCTGGATTTACAGCGAAGAGGTGGGCGCTTCGGAAGAACGTCCGACCATCTGCTCGCGCTGCGCCGCTGCGTTGGAAGGGTAAATTCCACAAGCTACCGCCCCGGTGAACTCATAGCGACTGCCCGCCCCCGGTCATCCTACAGGATGGAGGATGATGACAGAAGGGGCTGAGGCCTTTGTTCGATGCAGCAAAAAAAGAGGTCACCGTGGGCGTCTCCAACCGGCACCTGCACTTGTCTGAGGCGGACCTGGTCCGGCTCTTCGGCGAAGGATACCAGCCCGAACGGATGAAAGATCTGTCCCAGCCGGGGCAATACGCCGCCCGAGAAACATTGACCCTGATGGGGCCCAAGGGACTGATCGAGGGCGTTCGATTGCTCATGCCGCTGCGCAAACAGTCCCAGGTTGAGGTGTCGGTGACGGACTGCTATAAACTGGGGATCCCGCCCGTCATCCGCGACTCAGGCGATCTGGCCGAGACGCCGGGGATCACCCTGGTGGGGCCGCAAGGGCAGGTGTCCCTCAAGGAAGGGGCCATCGTGGCGGCCCGCCACATCCACTTCAGCACCGGCGAGGCGGCGCGATTGGGCCTGAAAGACAAAGACCGCATCGCCGTTGAGGTGGGCGGCTCCCGGGGGTTGCGCTTCGACCATGTGTTGATCCGCGTCCACGAAACCTTTGCCGCCGAGATGCACGTGGACACTGACGAGGCCAACGCGGCGGTGATCAAGAACGGGCAGATCGTCAAAATGCTGATTTAAAATCGGTTAGTGCCAAAATGGGCAGTGCCGGATAGCGGCGGTGAAAGAGATGCTTCTTTCACGCCGCTATTCGCAATTCGACAAAAATAGACATTAGGCAGGAGATGACGGCGCCGCCCCGAATAATAAGGAAATACCTCGAAATGGGTATTCCCGGGGGCGGCGCCCCTGATTTGCAAGGAGTGGAAAAATCATGCCAGAGAAAAAGGACAACCGTGTCATCGTCACGGTCATCGGCGCGGACCGGGTGGGGATCATCGCCAGCGTCGCCACCATCATCGCCGACGCCGGCGCGAATATCCTCGATATCAGCCAGACGATCCTGCAAGGCGAATTTTTCACGATGATCATGGTCATCGACATGAACGACGCCAAAGCCAGCTTTGAACAACTCCGCAAGTCGCTCGAAGAGAAGGGCAAGGAACTGGGCGTCCAGATCATGGCCCAACATGAGGATATCTTCAAATTCATGCATCGCATCTGATTTTTTTATTTAACCGGTCGGGAGGGTTTTGCTCATGCCCCTTTCCATATCACCCCAGGAAATTATGGAGACGATCCGCATGGTCCAGATGGAGAATCTGGACATCCGCACCATCACCATGGGGATCTCCCTGCGTGACTGTTGCCGCACCGATGCGGCGTCGACGGCCAAGGCTGTCTATGACAAGGTGACTCGCATGGCCGGCGACCTGGTTAAGACCGGGGAAGAGATCGAAGGCCGCTACGGCATTCCCATCATCAACAAGCGCATCTCCGTCACCCCCATCTCCTTGATCGCAGAGAGCATGGGCCTGGACGGGTATGTCACTGTTGCCAAAGCCCTCGATGATGCTGCCAAGACGGTGGGTGTGAACTTCATCGGCGGCTACTCTGCCCTCGTTCATAAGGGAATGACCCCTGGCGACCGGGCGCTGATCGAGTCGCTCCCGGAAGCCTTGGCCGTCACCGAGCGCGTCTGCGCCTCGATCAACATCGCCACCACCAAGGCCGGCATCAACATGGATGCGGTGGCGCTCATGGGCCGCATCGTCAAGGCTACCGCCGAGGCGACGGCCGACCGAGACGGTCTGGGCTGCGCCAAGTTGGTCGTCTTCTGCAACGTCCCTGAGGACAACCCCTTCATGGCGGGCGCATTCCACGGCGTCGGCGAACCGGAGTGTGTCATCAACGTGGGTGTCAGCGGCCCCGGCGTCGTCTTGAACGCCGTCCGCAAAAAGCCGGGCTGTGACTTCGGCGAATTGGCCACGATCATCAAGCAGACGGCCTTCAAGATCACCCGCATGGGAGAACTGGTCGGCCGGGCGGCTTCGGAACGGCTCGGCGTGCCCTTCGGCATCGTCGACCTCTCCCTGGCGCCGACGCCGGCCATCGGCGACAGCGTCGCCGACATCCTAGAAGCGATGGGGCTGGAGCGCTGCGGCACCCACGGCACGACGGCCGCCCTGGCCTTGTTGAACGACGCCGTGAAAAAGGGCGGCGCCATGGCCTCCTCCTACGTGGGCGGCTTGTCGGGCGCCTTCATCCCTGTCAGCGAAGATGCCGGTATGATCGCCGCCGTCGAGGCGGGTGCGCTGACCCTGGACAAGCTCGAAGCGATGACCTGTGTCTGCTCTGTCGGCCTCGACATGATCGCCGTCCCCGGCGACACGCCGGCCGAGACGATCTCGGCCATCATCGCCGACGAAGCGGCCATCGGCATGATCAACCGCAAGACGACAGCCGTCCGCATCATCCCTGTGCCCGGCAAAAAGGTGGGCGACCATGTGGAGTTCGGCGGACTCCTCGGCCACGCGCCGGTCATGCCGGTTCACGGCTTCAGCGCCGCTTCCTTTGTGGCGAGGGGCGGGAGGATTCCGGCGCCGTTGCAGGCGTTGAACAACTAAAGTGTATTCTCCATAAATTCCTAATTCTGAGATCGCTAATTCCAATTAACTTAGCTGGCTGCCTTTCAACGAGAGAGGCAGCTTTTTTATTTCTGGACTGGTCGTTATGCACCCCATGTAGCTTCCTTTTGCTCAGTAGCCCAAATTTTTTGGAGATTTTTCAATACCGGGCTGGAAGAGCGAGAGGTTTTAAGCTTATTAGCAATGACCTGTTAAAAAAACCCGGTATACGGTCTTGTTACGCTGGCAATCTGGGTCGGACTAAACTTTTTAATGAAATCACTCCCGACGTTGCCAATGTAGCCTTCCCGGCGTCTCAAGGGTTGGTGCTCCTCTTGCAAAGGAGCACCAACCCAAAACCATTGGCCTTTCATGAGCAGTAAAATCTTGGCACATACTATCCCCAGGCAGGTGGGCAAAATGGAAAGAGAAGAACCGCAGGTCGACAGGCGGCTCGTCGAATCGCTCAACGAGCGGATCGCCATGCTGGCCGTCGACATGGAAAAGATCCGCGTGGCTGAGTACGTCGACCTCTTTAACGACCCGAAACGTCTCTTATACCTGAACTTTCTGGCTGGACTGGCGCGCGGCCTGGGCATGACTGTCGGCTTTACGGTCCTCGGCGCGGTGGCCGTGCTGATCCTGCGCGAATTGGTGGTGCTTAACCTGCCGCTCATCGGCGGGTTCATCGCCGAGGTGGTCCGCATGGTCCAGACCCAATTGGGCATGTAAATAAGGATCCAACACTGAGGCAAATGGGCCGCACAGGCAGTTTGCCCTTTTTCAAATGAAAATGAATAGGGGAAAGAGGGGATACCGATGCCGGACAGCCATGAGGCCGCCTGGTGGCGGCTCAATGCGATGGAGACGGACATCCGGGACCAACTGACCCACATGACCCAGGACGCCCTGGGGGAATCGATGGGCGAATCGATCCAGGAATTGAGCCTCTATGACAACCACCCCGCCGATGTGGGCAGCGAGGTCTACGAGCGGGGCAAGGACCTAGGGACGCGGGACCGCTACAGCCGGGAACTGGACGAGATCGCCAACGCCAAGCGGCGCATCAGCGAGGGCATCTACGGGATCTGCGAAAAATGCCATCAAAGAATCCCTGATGAGCGGATGGAGGCCGTGCCGACGGCGACGCTCTGCATCGAATGCCAGAGCCATGAAGAGGAGTTGCACCCGGATCGCCATCCCCGTCCCATTGAAGAGGACGTGGCCCCCTACCCTTGGGGAGGGAACTCGGACAACCTCTTTTCCATTGGTGAGCATGGGACGGACCGCGACGAAAACGACCCGACTATGTTCGATGGCGAGGACACCTGGCAGATCCTGGCCCAGTATGGCAGTTCCGACACGCCGAGCGATATTGAGTTCACGCCCGAGTACCCCAAGATCGCGCCCAACCACTTCGAGCGGGTCGGAGGGACCGAAGCCATCGAGATGATCCCTGTCGAAAAGGGGAAAGATGGTGTCTTTTATCAGGACATGGATGGCGTCGATGACGAAGAGGGACCCCATCGCCTGTAGGCCGGCCTTGCGCCGGCTTTTATGTTTTTAAAATCATCCCAGCGCTGTCACGGCATGGGCGGCGCGGCAAGGTCTATGGATTTTAACAGGAGCTTCATAATATGAAGAGGCCTCTGATGAGACATTCTATGCCTAGACCAGCACGGGAGGAGGTGAAGAACAAGAATGCCGAACCGGAACAAAGCCGTATTCCCTGGGGCGCAAGGCGCGCTGGACCGCTTCAAGTATGAAGTGGCCGCCGAAATCGGCCTGGCCAACAAGGTTCAAAGCGCCGGCTGGGAAAACATGACCACTCGTGAGGTTGGTTCCATCGGTGGTTTCATGACCAAGAAGATGGTCCAACTGGCCGAGCAACAACTGGCCCAGAGCAACGGCGTTTCCGCTACCCTGGCCCGTTCTGCCGGATCCGACGCCCAACAAGGCGCGCTTCAAGATTCCGGCCGATAGGTTTTACCATACAGAGGTCAGCCGCAAGGCTGGCCTTTGTCGCGTCGGTTGCGCCCCCGGCCCCTGCGTGCTAAAATGTTTCAGATTGGGCACTCTGGAAAAGGAGGGACTGGGCCATGAGCCACGGGGCGTCTAGACGGATCGGGAACAGTGTTTTCTGGATGATCCTGCTATCGACGATCGCCGTCGACCAATTGACCAAAGTCATCGTGCAGGCAAAGATGGCGGAGCATGAATCGATTCCGCTCATCCCCAACATATTTCACCTGACCTACGTCCTCAATCCCGGCGCCGCCTTCGGCATGCTGGCCAACAAGACCGTCTTTTTTATCGCCGTCACACTGGTCGTCGTCGGCGGCATTTTGTATTTTTATCGCCGCGTGCCGGAGGATCAGATCTGGATGCGCCTGGGTCTGGCCCTGCAAGCCGGCGGCGCTGTGGGCAACCTGATCGACCGGATCCGCACGGGCCTGGTCATCGATTTTTTTGACTTTCGCGTCTGGCCTGTCTTCAATGTGGCCGATACGGCCATCTCTATCGGCGTGGGGCTGATCATGCTCAGCCTGTTGCTTGCGCCGGATGAGGAGAAAAAGCCTGTGCCGTCCAGCGAGTCGACAGGCTCCGGCGAATAATTTAGAAAAAACGGTTGAGTTTCGCGCCATTGATAAGATGCTGACTCGAGTTGCGCTAGGGAGCGCTGGATTCTGTAGGAATGGAGCCAGAACGCCATGCCTTTTAAAAGGATAGAATCCCCAAATAGCCAGGCCCCAAATGCCCCTGACTTGGCGACAGAGGAATTGGACCTTGAGGTTGATTTGGAGGGGGGCGAACCCGGCAACCCCCAACGGCCCGAACTGGTCCGTCTGTCCGTCACGCCGGCAGAGGCCGACAGTCGCGTTGATGTCTGGCTGGTGCAGAAGGGGCTTGTGCCCTCGCGCTCCCACGGCCAGAACTGGATCAAAGAGGGCCTCGTCACCCTGGACGGGGGGCCATTGAAAGCCAACTACCGCCTGCGTCCCGGCGATGTGATCGAGGTGGCGCCGCCTGCGCCGGAAGCAGTGGAGATCCTCCCGGAGGACATCCCGCTGGAGATTGTCTTCCAGGACGCCGACATCGCCGTGATCAACAAACCGGCCGGCCTCGTCGTCCACCCGTCTGAGGGTCACTGGCAGGGCACACTCGTCAATGCGCTGCTCTACCACATCAAAGACCTGTCAGGGATCAACGGCGAACTGCGGCCCGGTATCGTCCATCGTATCGACAAGGATACCTCCGGCCTGCTGGTGGTCGCGAAAAACGATCGCGCCCACATCCACCTGACAGAGCAGGTGAAGGACCACCGGGTGCGCCGCGAGTACCTTGCCATCGTTCACGGTGTCATCGGCGCGGAAACGGGCCGGGTCGAGGCGCCCATCGGCCGCGATCCGAAAGACCGCCAGCGCATGGCCGTCATCGCCGGCGGAAAAAGCGCCGTCACCCATTTTCGCGTTCTGGCCCGCTACCCCGAACAGGGCTTTAGCCTGCTCCACTGCCGTTTAGAGACGGGACGGACCCACCAGATCCGCGTCCACCTCGCCCATATCGGTCACCCCGTCGCCGGCGACCCCAAGTACGGCCCTCGCAAGGTGGCTTTTGGTCTCACCGGGCAGGCGCTCCACGCTTGGAAGCTCGAATTCGTCCATCCTCGCAGCGGAGAACCCGCGCAATTTCAGGCAGACCCGCCGGCATCTTTCGTACAGGTGCTCGAAGCGCTTCAGACAAACCAAACAAATCAAAGGGACCAAGTAAATCAATCGGACCAAACGAATCTAGCGACTCAGGCGACCCACAAGGACTCACCGTTGACAAAATTCGACCTTTCAAGGTATACTAATCAGGAACAGGAACCCCCCTTTAATTCGGTCCCGTGAGGCCGGCAAGGTTGGGAATCGTGAGTGTAGGACATACGTGCGCGCTTCGCTTGCAGGCAGGTTTTGCCTCGGGTAAAAGGCGCTTCCTTGCATGAGACGATAAGCCTATCTTTGCCGGTGACGGTGGGGATAGGCTTTTTTGCTTTCCCCCGACGCGAAAGGAGGACCCAGGATGAAGCTCCTCAACAAAGCCCTGCTGATGGATGACGACGCTATCCGTCGCGCCATCACCCGCATCGCCCATGAGATCCTGGAAAAGAACGAGGGCATCGAAAACCTGGCCCTTGTCGGCATCCGGCGGCGCGGCGTCCCGCTGGCCAAACGGCTGCAGGAGAAAATCCAGGAGATTGAGGGGACAACAGTGCCCCTTGGCGCGCTGGACATCACCCTCTACCGGGACGACCTGACGACCCTCGATGTGCAACCCGTCATTCATAAGACTGAGGTTCCTTTCTCTCTCAACGGCAAAAAGGTCGTCCTCGTCGACGACGTGCTCTATACGGGCCGCACCGTGCGGGCCGCCCTGGACGCTCTGATCGACATCGGCCGTCCCCAGGTGATCCAACTGGCCGTCCTGATCGACCGGGGCCACCGGGAACTGCCCATCCGGGCCGACTATGTGGGCAAGAACGTGCCCACCTCCAAAAGAGAAGTGATCTCTGTCCGCGTCATGGAAGTGGATGGAGAGGACGGCGTTTCCATCCAAGACATGGTCGATTGATGGATCGCCGGTCGCCTCGCGGCATACACCGGGGGGCTTTTTTGCGGACATTTTCGCGGACAACCTATGCAACCAACTACGGACGAGGGGGACGAGGCATTCATGGCATGGCAGCACAAAGACCTGCTGGGCTTGCGCGGCTTATCGAAGCAGGAGATCGAGCTGATTCTGGACACGGCGGCGCCGATGAAAGACATCATCGGTCGCGACATCAAGAAGGTCCCCACACTGCGCGGAAAATCCGTTGTCTGCCTCTTTTACGAGGCATCCACACGGACCCGCACCTCCTTTGAACTGTCCGGCAAGTTCATGAGCGCCGACACGGTGAACATCGCCGCCTCCAGCTCTTCTGTCGTCAAAGGGGAGTCGCTCATCGATACGGGCAAAACCCTCGACGCCATGGGCACTGACATCATCGTCATCCGCCACGCCGCCTCGGGGGCGCCCCATCTGCTGGCCAAGCATGTGAAGGCCCGCGTCATCAACGCCGGCGACGGCGCCCATGAGCACCCCACCCAAGGGTTGCTCGACATGTACACCATCAAGGAACGCAAAGGCCGCCTGGAAGGCCTGACGGTGACCATCCTGGGCGATGTGCTCCACTCGCGGGTGGCCCGCTCGAACATCTGGGGACTGCGGACGATGGGCGCCGAGGTGCGCGTCTGTGGACCCTCGACCCTGCTGCCGCCGGAACTGGCGGCCACCGGGGTACAGGCCTTCACGTGCATCGAGGAGGCTCTCGAAGGCGCTGATGTGGTCAACGTGCTGCGCCTGCAACTGGAGCGGCAGAAGAAGGGGCTCTTCCCGACGATCCGCGAGTATGCCCGCCAATTCGGCCTCAACCAGGAGCGGCTCAAGCGCTGCAAATCAGATGTGCTCGTGCTCCATCCGGGACCGATGAACCGGGGCGTCGAAATCGCCGACGATGTGGCTGACGCCGATTTCGCGGCCATTGAGGAGCAGGTGACCAACGGGGTGGCTGTGCGCATGGCCATACTGTACCTGATGATGGGAGGAAGCGGCAGTGGCGCTGTACATTAAAGGCGGGCGGGTCATCGACCCGGCCAACGGCATCAATAAAATCGCTGACATCAAAATCGAAGAGGGCGTCATCGCCGGCATCGATGATTTCGCGGGCGCGATCACCGCAGCGGACGAGGTCATCGACGCGGCAGGCAAACTGGTCGTCCCCGGCCTGATCGATATCCACTGCCACCTGAGAGAGCCGGGCCTGGAGGCGAAAGAGACCATCGCTACAGGCACCCGGGCGGCGGCCCGCGGCGGCTTCACCGCCGTCTGCGCCATGCCGAACACGAAACCGGTCTGCGATTCCCAGACGGGCGTGGAGTTCATCTACAATCGGGCCAAGGCGACGGGCCTTGTCCGTGTCTACCCCATCGGCGCCATCACCAAGGGCTCGGACGGCCAGGAACTGGCCGAGATGGCCGACATGGCCGCCTGCGGCGCTGTGGCCTTCTCCGACGACGGCAAACCGGTGCCCCGCTCCGACATCATGCGGCTGGGTTTGCAATACGCCCAGATGGTCGGCAAGGTGATCATCAGCCACTGCGAAGACCCGGAACTGGCGAAAGACGGCGTTATGCACGAAGGCTACTGGTCAACGGTGCTCGGCCTGCGCGGCATCCCGGCGGCGGCCGAGGCGATCATGGTCGCCCGTGACATCCTCCTGGCCGAGAGTGTCGGCGCCAAGCTGCACATCGCCCACGTCTCGACGGCCCGCTCGGTGGAACTGATCCGCCAGGCCCAGTGGCGCGGCGTCAACGTGACCGGCGAGGTCTGCCCCCATCACCTGGCCCTCACCGACGCCGATGTGGAAGGCTTCAACACGGCGACGAAGGTCAACCCGCCGTTGCGGACCGACAAGGACCGCGAGGCCCTTCGCTCGGCCCTGAACGACGGCACCCTGACCATCCTGGCCACAGACCATGCGCCTCATACGGCCGAAGAAAAGGCCTGCGAATACAACTACGCCCCCTTCGGCATCTCGGGCCTGGAGACGGCTTGGCCGCTCTTCTGGCGCGAACTGGTCGAACCGGGCGTGATGACCCTGCCGTCCTTCGTAGCCGCCATGACGGTGGCCCCGGCCAAGCGCCTCGGCCTGCCTGGCGGCACCCTCTCGACGGGCGCGGCGGCTGATGTGACCATCATCGACCCTGAATACACCGAAACGGTCACCCTGGAGAACTGGCAGTCGAAAGGGAAGAACACGCCCTTTGTCGGCCAGACCCTGCGCTCCTGGCCGGTGGCGACGATCGTCGGCGGGCGCGTGGTCATGCGGGACCGCCAAGTGATCGGTTAAACACTACACTTCACCGGGCCGGCCTCACCGGCCTTACGCCAACGCGGCGGCAATACAGGAGGTTTTTATGGAAAAGGGTTATCTCATCCTGGAGGACGGCTCTGTCTGGGAAGGCGAGGCGTTTGGCGCAACGGGGCAGCGACCCGGCGAGGTCGTTTTTAATACGGGCATGACCGGTTATCAGGAACTGCTCACCGACCCCTCCTACTGCGGGCAGATCGTCGTCATGACCTACCCGCTGATCGGCAACTACGGCATCAACGAAGAGGACTTTGAATCGCGCCAGCCCTTTTTGCGTGGCTTCATCGTCCGCGAATGGGCGGAGATCCCCTCCAACTGGCGCAGCCGGGACACCATCAACGAATACCTCAAAAATGCCGGCGTCGTCGGACTCGCCGGCGTGGACACGCGCGCCCTCACCCGGCGCCTGCGCAGCCACGGCACGATGCGCGGCATCATCGCCACCGGTGATGTCGACACGGCAGCGCTGGCCCTCCAGGCCCAGCAGGCGCCTCACATCTCCGGCCAGCCCCTCGTCGATGAGGTGACGGTGAAGGAACGCAACGTCATGGAAAATGACGGCTTTCATGTGGCCCTTCTTGACTACGGCGCCAAGGACAACATCGCCCGGTCGCTGCACCTGCGCGGCTGCAAGGTGACGATCCTGCCGGCCCGCACGACGGCCGCCGAGGTCCTCGCCCTCAACCCGGACGGGATCATGCTCTCCAACGGACCGGGGGACCCCCGGGACGTGCCCTACGCCGTCGAGGCGGTCAAGGAACTGCTCGGCAAAAAGCCGCTCTTCGGCATCTGCCTGGGCCACCAGATCATCGGCCTGGCCGTGGGCGCGAAAGCCTATAAGCTGCCCTTCGGCCACCGCGGCTCCAACCACCCCGTCAAGGACCTGGCAACAGGCCGCGTCTACATCACCAGCCAGAACCACGGTTTCGTCATCGACGGCGACAGCGTCCCCGCCGGTGTGGCCGTCTCCCATATCAACATGAATGACGGCTCTGTCGAGGGCCTCGCTTTTACCGATATCCCCGCCTTTTCCGTTCAGTACCACCCCGAGGCGTGCCCCGGTCCCGACGATTCGGGCTACCTCTTTGACCGGTTCATCGACCTCATAAAGCAAACGGAAGGGAGGGCCTAAGCATGCCGAAGGATCCCACACTGCGCCGGGTCATGGTCATCGGTTCCGGCCCCATCGTCATCGGCCAGGCGGCCGAGTTTGACTACGCCGGCACCCAGGCTTGCGGCGCCCTCAGAGAAGAAGGAATGGAAGTCATCCTGGTGAACTCCAACCCGGCCACGATCATGACCGACGCCAACATCGCCGACCGGGTCTACATTGAGCCCCTGACGCCGGAATTCGTCACCCGCATCCTGCGCAAGGAGCGGCCGGACGGCCTGCTGCCGACCCTCGGCGGCCAGGTGGGCCTCAACATCGCCCGTTCCCTCGCCAAGAGCGGCGTCCTCGACGAATTGGGCGTCCGCCTCCTCGGTACGCCCCTGTCGGCTATTGAAAAGGCCGAGGACCGGGAACTGTTCAAGGACATGATGGAGCAGATCGGCGAGCCCGTGCCCGAATCGACCATCGTCGAGTCGGTCGAGGACGCCCTGGCCTTCGGCGAAAAAGTCGGCTTCCCGCTGATCATCCGCCCCGCCTACACCCTCGGCGGCACCGGCGGCGGCATCGCCACCGACATGGAGTCCTTGAAGACCTTCGCCATCAAGGGCCTCAAGCACTCGGCCATCCACCAGATCCTTGTCGAGCGCAGCGTCGCCGGCTGGAAGGAGATCGAGTACGAGGTTATCCGCGACGGCGCCAACAACTGCATCACCATCTGCAACATGGAAAACATCGACCCTGTCGGCATCCATACAGGCGACTCCATCGTCGTCGCCCCCTCGCAGACCCTCTCGGACAAGGAGTACCAGATGCTGCGGGCGGCTTCCTTGAAGATCATCCGCGCCCTGGGCATCGAAGGCGGCTGTAACGTCCAGTACGCCTTGAACCCCAAGTCCTACGAATACATCGTCATCGAGGTCAACCCGCGCGTCAGCCGCTCGTCGGCGCTGGCTTCCAAGGCAACCGGCTACCCCATCGCCAAAGTGGCCGCCAAGATCGCCATCGGCAAGACCCTCGACGAGATCAAAAACGCCGTCACCGGCAAGACCTACGCCTGCTTCGAGCCGGCCCTCGACTACTGCGTCCTTAAGATCCCCCGCTGGCCCTTCGACAAGTTCGCCGACGCCAAGCGCACCCTGGGCACCCAGATGAAAGCCACCGGCGAGGTCATGGCTATCGACCGCGCCTTCGAACCTGCGTTGATGAAGGCCATTCGCTCGATGGAAATGGGCGTCGTCGGCCTCTGGCACAAGGACATCGCCGACTGGAACGACGCCGATCTGGAAACAGGGCTCGTCGAAGCCGACGACCGGAGGCTCTTCGTCGTCGCTGAGGCGATGCGCCGCGGCTGGTCTCTTGAGCGCCTCCACGACCTCACCAAAATCGATATGTTCTTCCTCGTCAAGATCGCCAACCTCGTCCGTATGGAACAGGAACTGAGCCGCTTCGCCGGCCAGGGACTGGACAAGCTGCCCACCGACCTGCTGAAAAAAGCGAAGCGGATGGGCTTCGCCGACGCCGACCTCTTCCGCATCACTGGCATCGCCGAGATGGACCTGCGCGCTCACCGTTTCGACGCCGGCATCAAGCCCGTCTACAAGATGGTCGACACCTGCGCCGCCGAGTTCGAAGCCGAAACGCCCTACTTCTACTCCTCCTATGACCAGGAAGACGAGGCGGCGCCGACGCCGCGGCCCAAGATCGCCGTCATCGGCTCCGGCCCGATCCGCATCGGCCAGGGCATCGAGTTCGACTACTGCTCCGTCCACTCCGTCTGGGCGATCCGCGACGCCGATTACGAGTCGGTAATCATCAACAACAACCCTGAGACGGTTTCCACCGACTTTGACACGGCCGACCGCCTCTACTTTGAACCGCTCCTGCCGGAAGACGTCGTCCACGTCCTGGCGAAGGAAAAGCCCCAGGGCGTCATCGTCCAGTTCGGCGGCCAGACGGCCATCAACCTGGCCGGTCCCCTGCAAAAAGCCGGGTTCAACATTATGGGCACCTCTGTCGATGATATCGACCGGGCCGAGGACCGGGACCGCTTCGACCAGGTGCTGATCGAACTGGGCATCACCAAACCGGCCGGCCGCACCGCCACCTCCGTCGAGGGCGCCCTCGAAGTGGCCCGCGAGATCGGCTATCCGGTTCTCGTCCGCCCCTCCTACGTCCTTGGCGGCCGGGCCATGGAGATCGTCTACAACGACGAAGACCTGGAATCGTACATGGCCAACGCCGTCAAGGTCAACCCCGACCACCCGGTCCTCGTTGACAAGTACCTCATCGGCACCGAGATCGAGGTCGACGCCATCGCCGACGGCGAGCAGGTGCTCATCCCGGGGATCATGGAGCATGTGGAGCGCGCCGGCGTCCACTCGGGCGACTCGACGGCCGTCTTCCCGGCCCAGGGGCTGACGAAAGAGCAGACCGACACGATTATCGATTACACGACCCGCCTGGCCTTGCACCTCAACGTCCGGGGCGTTGTCAACATCCAGTATGTCATGCATGAGGGGCAGATCTACGTCATCGAGGTCAACCCCCGCTCCAGCCGCACCGTGCCCTACCTCTCCAAGGTGACGGGCATCCCCATCATCAAGATCGCCACCCGCATCATCCTCGGCGATACCCTGGCTGCCCAGGGCTACCAAGGCGGACTCGCCCCGGCCCCGGCCTACACGGCCGTCAAGGCGCCTGTCTTCTCCTTTGGCAAGCTCCTCGACGTGGAAACCTCCCTCGGCCCCGAGATGAAATCGACGGGCGAGGTCATGGGCGTCGACGCGGACTTCCATAAAGCCTTCTACAAGGCCCTCGTGGCGGCGGGGATGGACATTCCGACCAAGGGGACCATCCTGGCCACCATCGCCGACAAGGACAAGGAAGAGGCCATCCCCCTCTTAAAAGAGTTCTCCGACCTGGGCTACAGCCTGGTGGCCACATCAGGCACGGCCGACGCCCTGCAAGCGGCCGGCGTCAACGCCCAGCGGGTCAACAAGATCGGCGAGGGCTCGCCCCACCTGATCGACCTGGTCCGGGAGGACAAGGTGCAACTGATCATCAACACCCTCACCAAGGGCAAGCTGCCTGAGCGGGACGGCTTCCGCATCCGCCGGGCGGCGGTGGAACACTCCATCCCCTGCCTGACCTCCCTCGACACGGCCCGGGTCATCCTTCAGACCTTGCGCACCATTCACGGTGGCGGCGACTTCGACATGGTGCCGCTGCAAGAATATCTCGCCTAAGAGCGGAGGGAGTGAAGAAGGTGCAAAAAACTTCCTCTATAAACAGTTCTGCCGTGCTGGCTGATGCGGCTATCTTATCTCAAGAAGAACTGAAACCGGGCTTTTTCCGCCTCGTCCTCTCAGCGCCGGAACTGGCCCGGCGCTGTCAGCCCGGCCAGTTTGTCCAGGTTCGCGTCAGCGACGGCGTCGCCCCGCTGCTGCCCCGTCCGATCAGCATCCACGGTTTTGACGGGGAGCAGGGGACCCTCTCGCTGCTCTACCATGTGGCTGGACAGGGGACAGGGAAGCTGTCCCGACTAGCCGTCGGGGAATCGCTGAAGATCTGGGGACCGCTCGGGAATGGGTGGATCATGCCCGAAAACCTAACTGGCGGGTCTAAAAACCTTGTCAGCGACTCCGAAGTTAGCGACTCCCAAAACTTTGTCGGCGGCTCCGAAAAAATTCCGACGGACGCTCCTGTTGATGCAGATAAAATCTTGCCCCTCTTCGTCGCCGGCGGCATCGGCGTCGCGCCGCTGCCGCCGCTGGCCAAGGCTTGGCGCGACCTGGGGGCGGAAGCGATCCTGCTCTACGGCGCCCGTTCTGCCGACCAGATCGTCACCGCTGACGAGTTCACCGCCATGGGCGTCGATGTGCGCATCGCCACGGAAGACGGCTCAGAGGGCGTGACCGGCCGGGTGACGGAACTGCTCAAAGACCTCAATACCGGCGACAAACTGCCGCTCCTCTACGTGTGCGGTCCCAAGCCCATGCTGAAGGCGGTGGCTCAACTGGCCGATGATCAGGGCTGGCTCTGCCAAGTCTCTCTGGAAGAGCGCATGTGCTGCGGCCTCGGCGCCTGCCTCTCCTGCGTCTGCAAGACAAAGACCGGTGATGAAAAAGTGGGCGGCAAAGGCTGGACCCATGCCAAGGTCTGCACCGACGGCCCCGTTTTCTGGAGCAGGGAGGTGGTCTGGAATGGGTAACCTGAACTTGCAGGTCAACCTGGGCGGACTGGCCATGAAAAACCCGGTCACCACCGCGTCAGGCACCTTCGGCTTTGGCCTCGAATTCGCGCCCTTTATCGATCTCAACCGCCTCGGGGCGATCGTTGTCAAGGGGACGACCCTGGAGCCGCGGGAGGGGAACCCGACGCCGCGCATGGCCGAGACGCCGGCGGGCATGCTCAACGCCATCGGTCTGCAAAACCCCGGCGTTGAGGCTTTTATCCGCGACTACCTGCCGCCGCTCCGGCAGATCGACACGCCGGTGATCGTCAACCTCAGCGGCAACAGCGTGGAGGACTACGGCCGGCTGGCATCCATCCTGGACGGGGCTGACGGCGTAGCCGCCCTGGAGGTCAACATCTCCTGCCCCAACGTCAAACAGGGGGGCATCCAGTTCGGCACCTTGCCCGCTTCAGCCGCCGCCGTGACCCGGGCGGTGCGGGAGAACACGCAAAAACCCGTCATCGTCAAGTTATCGCCCAATGTGACCGACATCACCGAGATGGCCCGGGCTGTCGTAGACGCCGGCGCCGACGCCCTGGCCCTGATCAACACGCTGCTGGGCATGGACATCGACATCCGCACCCGCCGGCCCGTGCTGGCCAACATCTTCGGCGGCCTCTCCGGTCCTGCCGTGAAACCGGTGGCGTTGCGCATGATCTACCAGGTGTACAAAGCCGTCAATGTTCCCATCCTTGGAATGGGCGGTATTATGAACGGACAGGACGCCATCGCCTTTATGCTGGCCGGCGCAACGGCCATCGCCGTGGGGACGGCCAACTTCACCAATCCCCGGGCCACCTTGGACATCCTCGACGGGATCGAGGAGTATTGCGATCGCGAAGGCGTGCGAGACGTCAACGAACTGATCGGCGCCGCTCATTAACATTTGACCGGGTGACTTTCCTGTCAAGGCAGCGTTATTCTTTGTCATTCGAGCCACCGTCACAAGCCCCCAGATTCTTTCGACAAATCACCTTCCCATTTACGACAGCGTTCTTTTCGGATATCATATAGCTGTGTGTCTCACCGATAACCAATCTCGTTTGCCCTTTTCAATGCAGCAGGAGGTGGGGAGCAGTGCGCCGGAAGAAAGTGATCATGTTTATCATCGATTCCTTGCATCCGAAGGTATTCGATGATGTGACCCAGGACGGTTCCGCGCCTGTCCTCGCTTTTTTGCGCAAAAAGGGCATCAGCCACTCGCGGGTCGTCTCGGCTTTTCCGACCATGACCCCCACCGCCTTGAGTTCAATCGCCACCGGGGCCTATGCGGACAAGCACAAGGTTCCCGGTTTCATTTGGTTTTCCGAGATGAGCCAGCGGCTCGTCAACTACGGCGCCACGCCGGGGGCCATCCTCAAATTGGGCGTCTTTCAGACCGTCAAAAACCTGCTCTACAACCTCAACCAGGAACATATCAACCCCCGCATCGAGACCTTCCATGAGATCCTGGAAGACCGGGGGTACACGTCAGGCAACATCAATTTCTTCATCTACCGGGGGCGCAAAAAAAGGGAGCCGCACCTGCCGCTGCTGATCCGCCTAGCCGCATGGCTGCGCTTGCGCGGTCCCGTCTTCGGCCCTGAGAACCTGGTCCTCGGTGAGTGCTGTCTCTCACCGAGCCTGCAAGGCTTTCGCGGTCCCGCCGGCCCCTTCAACAAGTTTGGCTTCAATGACCGCTACTCGTGCCTGGCTGCATCGGAGTTGATCCGCCGGGGAAAGCAGCCTGACTTTATGATGGTCTACCTGCCCGACAATGACGGCTACTCCCACCGGATGGGACCCCTCAACGCCCATCCCTGTGTCCGCAAGGCCGACCGGATGATCCAGACGGTGCTCAACGCCTTCCCCTCCTGGGAACATGCCTTGGAGGAAAACGCCTTCCTGGTCGCCGGCGACCATTCCCAGTGCCCCGTCGGCCCCAATCACACGACAGTGCTGCTTGACAAGATGCTCGCCCAATTCCGGCGGATGGAGATGCTCTCCTGGGGCGCGGCGCGGCGCTACGACATCACCATCTGTCCCAACGAACGGATGGCCATCGTCTATGTTCTGCGCAACCAGGAGTCGGTGCTGCCGGGTGTCGTCGACACCTTGTCCGGTGATGAGCGCATCGCTCAGATCATGTGGCGGGAAGGGGAACGCATCCGCGTCATTCAGGGCGGTTCGCGCAAATCCCTCACCTTCTGGCGCGAAGAAACCTATAAAGATACCTTCGGCGTCCATTGGAATTTCAACGGCGATCTATCCGTTGTGGACGGCGAGGTCCGCAACGGTATCCTCCACTTTGGCGAATACCCGGACGCTTTCTCCCGCATCGCCTCGGCCTTGGAAAGCCAGGTGACGCCCCGGGTGCTCCTCTCCGCCCGTCCCGGCTTTGAGTTTTACGCCGATGACTCGCCCATCTACCCCGGCGGCGGCAGCCACGGATCGCTCCATGAGAGCGACTCCATCGTTCCCGCCGTGCTGGCCGGCACTGATCATGACCTGCCCAACCTGCGCGTAAGCGACTTCTTCCACTGGCTGATGGAACTGCTGCCGGCGCCGTCGCGGTAAAGGGCGAACTATACAATTCGCTCCATCCTATTATGAATAGTGAAAGACTAAAAAAGGTCGTCTCTTCGAGGTCAACTCGAGAAACGACCTTTTTTCATTGTACGAATCATAATCGTCGTACTGATCACAAGTAATGGGGGGAAGATTCGACGCAACGAATCATGTCGGAAAGAGCGCTGCTGGTATCAGTCAAAAATGCCGCACGCTCTCTGGCGATGCGCCCTTCTTCTTTTCTGAATTCAGGGTCGTGGGTCCATCTTTTTATAAATTCTTCGATCTGAGCAAAATCGCGAATGTGATACCGTGTTCCGGCGTTCTGCGCCACATCACCGATGGGAAAGGTAAATACGGGAAGTCCCTGATGAAGCGCCTCAACGGCCGAAGCGCCTCCGCCTGTGCGAATGGGATTCAAAAAACCGTCGCAAAGGGAATAAAAGGCGAGAATATCTTTTTGAAATCCCACAAAAGCCGTCTGCCGCTGGAGACTGTCATGGGCCAAACGGAATTGTTCGTAGCCCTCAAATCGCCCGGCGAAGGCCACAAAGACGTGGGGATTGGCATCGAGAAAGGCGGATAATTGTCCTGTAAACTCCGGAGTCATCTCTTCACCCAGACGAACACCGACGACGGCGAGGACATAATCGCCTTCGGGAAGCCCCAAATCCCTTCTGGAGAGCCCTGTTTTTTGGGACGGTATGGAATAGGTAAAGCAACTTTCTATGATTCTATCCCTGTGAATTTGACATTTCTCTAAAATCGTTTGATCGCTCTCATGGAGGGAACGCCATAAGACGAGCAGTTGCCCCTCTGTGACAGGAATGCTGTTGACACAGGCCTGGGTTGCGACGGGGACGATTTTCCTGCATATATCAGCGGTAAAGTTATTTCCTCCGATCGAAAAAACGAAGGATGGGCGATTATCTGCCACAAATTCCAGGATCCGAATGATCTCAGCAACGTTCGGCATCGTACTATCGCACTGGTAACAGGGAAAAGCAATGTCCTCATGATGGAATTCGCTGGCGCCCTTATGTTTGTCGATGTAGGAAGCGATTAAGGGATTATACACGGGCATCAGCATCTTCGTCGGCATCTCGGCCGAATTGATAAGAAAGACCTTTTTGTTCAGTTTTTTCTGGAGTACGGAAATTCGGTCTAAAACGGTTTGGGTGGGTCCATGACCTGGTCCCAATAGTTGATTCGTTATTAGAACAACAATGTCTTTGTTTCTCTTTTCTGCTGGGATCCAATCGAAGGTGTCCGGAATCATCTTTTCCAAATGTTCCAATATGCTTGAATGGAGCCTGCGAAAACGGTAGTCTTCGTCAACGCCGCACAGGTAGGGGTGGATAAACTGTTTTCTGGCGATTTGCCAGTAGAGAAAATGCCGAAGATGGAAGGGGACATCGAGAGATTCGGCGACCAAATACATTCGATCCAAGTACGACTTGTCTTTTGTTGCATCGAGCAAAAATGATTGGTTGAAAAGCCATAGCAATGGATCACTGGTCGTTAACGCATCTTCGGTGATTTCTGCGATTTCGCTCATCGTTGCTGTATCCAGGGATATAAGTATGTCGTGGAGCTTTTTATATTTATCGTTGCATCTTATGATTTTTTGTTCTAGCCCAATCGTATCATCGTTCAGCGTCGCGACGGCCTGATCCAGGAGTTGTGCGTAGTTCAATAGGCTGTTTCTTCCTTCATTGACAACAGGGGTGCCCAGGGACATGACAAAGATCTCCTCCATCCTGGTGAAAAACAAGGGTCAGCCGGAAGCAATGACTCTTTTTTCCAACATTTTTTGACAATGATTTGCCAATCCCTTCAACGAGGGAAATATCGCCAGTCTCAGGGAAAGGGTAGGATCATAGGGTAACGATAATGGTGTTGGGAGCCAGACAAGGAATCGAGGAAAAGAGGGAGAGAAGCAATGACGATGACACCTGCGCAGACGTGGCTAACCAGGATTTGCCGTCCCCTCGCCGATGTCTGGAGCGACTGGGCCGAGGGACGGGAGCGGGTGACCCAAGGATGGCTGGGCAGCGCGGTGGAGTGTTTGGAACAGGAGCAATACCAGCCGGGATGGCGCAAGGTTCGCCTTCCCGACCAGAAGGGGTACGAGGGCTGGATGCAGGCGGAAGACCTGAGTCTTATTCAGTTCCTTCGGCATGAACCGTTGCTTGAAACGTTGCGTGAACCATGGGTGGTCATCGTCGAGCCAGTTGTAAAGCTCCGTCAAAGCGGGTGCGCCCACTGTCATCTCCCCGATTCCGAAAGCGGTCTTTCACTCGCAGAGGGTGAATTGTGGCTTCCCATGGGGGCCCGTTTTCCCCTGCTCGAAAGAAGAGGGGGAGAAGTGGCGCTGCGGTTGCCCGGGGGCTCCCTTTCTGACGGCGCCCTCTGCTGGGCGCCTGAAGATGCGGTTCGCCTTTGCCAGGACCAATGCAACCGCCAACAAGCGGAAGAAGCCCTTCATCTCGCCGCTAAGTTTTCCGGTCGCCCTTACCTCTGGGGCGGTATGGGCTGGCCGGGCATCGACTGCTCCGGCCTCGTTTTCATCGCCTTTTGGACCCTGGGGTTTGGGCTGCCACGGGACGCCCAGGACCAGTGGGCGGCCACAGCGGCAATTGCGGAAGGCGATGCCTGTCCCGGTGATCTCATCTTCTTCTCCAGCCACCCGCCGCAGTTGGATCATGTGGGCATGGTGGCCGGGGAGAGGCGGTTTCTCCATGCATCAGGCAGCCTGGGCGGAGTTTGCTATAGCGAATGGCGGGAAAGCCGATGGAGGGATACGCTGGCTGGTTTCCGGCGAGTCCTCCGGTAGTAATAAAAATAACTGTCTCCAAAGGATTTACTTCGGTATATTCTGACAATGCGATATGGTAATATATGAATATCACAATGAGTAAACGATAAGGCGCAGGGGTGGGATATGGCATATCATTTTGATTTTGAAGGTCATACCGTGAATGTCCAATTAGAGGGAAACTTTACGTTTATGACCGCCATCCAATTTAAAAATGAAGTCTTACAACTGATCGACGAGGGAAGGCACTTCGTCACGATCGACATGAGCGGTGTCGACCTCATCGACAGCCTGGCCCTCGGTTCATTGGTGTCGGTGCTGAAACGCACCCACAGCCACGGCGGCAACGTGCGCATTCAAAACCCGCAGGGCATTGTCCGTGAGGCCTTGGCGATCACAAAGTTGAATCAGGTATTTGTGATCGATTGAAAGAACTTTCAAGCGTTTTCTGCCAATGCGATCTTGAATCGAACCATGAAGGTGCTTCCCAGGGGGCTTGACTTTACATCGATGGCGGCATTGTGTCTTGCGGCAATGCGGTAGCAGACGGCGAGCCCCAGGCCGGTGCCGTAATCTTTCGTCGTGAAAAAAGGGATGCCCAAATTGTCGAGCACATCTTGCGCCATTCCGCTTCCTTCATCGCGGATAGATAGGATGACCTTGTCATCCTCGCGCTCCGTTCGGATCGCCAGTTCTCCCCCTGGCGCCATCGCTTCTAAGCCGTTACGGGTCAGATTGAGCAACAGTTGGCGGATCTCCTTTTCATCCAGGGCCAGCGGCGGCAGATCATCGGCCAGTTCGAGACGCAGTTGCATGTTCATCGTGAAGGCGTCCGATTGAATCAGCGGATAGAGGTTTTGGATGATGGCGTTGATATCGTGATGGGCGAGCGGGAGATCGCCCTGCTTGCGCAGGGACAAAAATTCGGTGACGATCTGGTTGGCCCTATCCAGTTCCTCGATCATCAGGTTGAAGTATTGTGTTAGGTGACCGTTCTCCGGTTTGCTGTTCAGGTATTGTAGGTAGCCGCGCACTGTTGTCAGCGGGTTGCGGATCTCATGGCCGAAACCGGCGGCCATCTGTCCGATCAGGTTGAGCCGCTCCAGACGGGCCATTTCCTTCTGGTAGTTCTTTTGTTCGGTAATATCGACGCTGATCATGCAGCGGACCCAGCGACCGTCAGACCACTTGATCCGGTTGTAGGTGCAATGATACCAACGGTTGGTCTTTTCGTCACAGGTCTCCCAGGAATGGGGGCCGTTTGTCTTTTTTCTATCTTGGGTGAGGCACTCGGGGCAGCGATGTGAAACCCCGCGGGTCGCTTCGTAGCACCGGCGCCCGCTCGGATCGCCGATCCTGTGGGTGAAGGATTTATTGACAAAAAGGATGCGGTCGTCATCGGGGTTGACGACATGGATATAGGCGTCCATGCTGTCAAAGATGGCCAGCAACTGGTTGTGCTTTTGCAGCAACTCCTCTTCGGCGATCTTCTGTTGTGTAATATCCATGATCGTGCCGAAAATATATTTTTCATCGTCCAGCATGGTGACGACGGCGGAAAAGAGGCCGAAACGGATGTCTCCGTTTTTGGCATTGTAGGTCATCTCGCAGTCGCGCGCGACTTCATCGTCTCTGAGCTTTTGCCAGAGCGCTTCGGCAAGGGAACTGTCAGTCCATAAGCGAAGGTCGAAGGAAGAGCGGCCGATAATCTCGTCACGGCGGTAGCCGAAGACCTCCTCAAACCGTTTATTCACGTCAATCACGCGCCGGTCCTTGAGGCGATGGATGATCATCAGCCGTTCACCGACCTCACAGGATTTGAAGAAAAGGCGCAGCCGGGGATTGGCGTAAAATTGTTCCCGGATCCGCTGATAGCTATCGCCGGATGACATGGGTTTGTTACCTCGCTCTCTCTGAAAAAAACAAGGCGTAGCGAAGCACTACGCCTTTCGGTGCAAGAATAGTATACTGCGTTCTTGATATGTAACAGCAGGTGTGCCTGAAAGAACATCACCGTTAGATAGTATGGTTATACGACAGCGCATGACCATAAGACAGCAAATGGATGATTAATAAGAAACTTTGTAGTATTTTACCATATGATGACTGGTAATTTCAATACTTTCATGCTTAATCACAGTAGATATCGACGAATGCCACGTTTTCACAAGAGGAAACCGAACATAAGCGGCGAAGTAAGTAATTGCTCTCCCAAACACAATGAAAGGAGTGTGAGTCCGATGGCTTATCGGATCAGCGCTGATGACTGCATCGCCTGCGGCGCCTGTGAAGGCGGTTGCCCGGTTTCCTGCATCTCGGAGAAGGAAGATGGAAAGCGCGTGATTGACGAGAGCGCCTGCATCGACTGTGGCGCTTGCGCCGATGCCTGTCCTGTCGCCTGCATTCATCAGGTGTAATGGCACGATCACCCGCCGGATTCTCGGCGGGTGATTTTGTGTTTCCAACCAGGTGATTACGAATCATAATGAGGACAATGCCAGGAATATTAGCTTGATGTTATCGGATTCGGGGATGCTTTCTTTCGGGGGCGCGGGGCAATCCTTCGGTTCATAGGATACTCCATCAGCGCGCGTGGAGGGAGTATCATGGATTACGCGGATTTCTTTTCAGCGACAGAGGTTCAGCCCATGCCGGGCATCATCCTGGACGTTCGGTTTGGAGACGTCAATGGCGATCGGATCCCTGATCGGGTCTACCTCACCGGCCACAGACCTGATCCCCAGAGCCCCTTTGTCGACAGAATCACTTTGATGATCCAAGACGGGCGGACGATGGGGACGTATCCCATTCCCTTGCGGACCAACGCCGGTTACAACCCGACACTGTTCTTGGGCGACTTTACCGGAGACGGTGTCATGGATATCCAGGTGAGCATCGATTCGGGAGGCTCCGGCGCGCTGACCTTTGAATATATCTATTCTTTTCTAAACAACCGTCCGCGGCTCCTGTTTGACGATGAGCAGTTCAATCAGTTTTTTCAATATGACGTGAATTACCGGGACATGTACAAGGTGGATGTGGTCAGCAAAAGCCTGCAAAAAACGTTTACGATTGACATCCGGTATAAAGGTCCCGAATACCTCGCTGAAATCTATAATCCTGACGGCACGCTGAAGGCGCCGATCGAAGGGTTTGTGGTCGGGATCAGCGGCCTGTATCCGGTTGACTTTGACCGCAACGGTGTCTACGAGTTGCTGGCCTTTCAAGGGATTGCCGGACGGTACAATGCGGACAGGATCGGCTATGTGCTGACCGCGCTCAAGTGGGATGGCAGCCGGTTTGCAGTCATGAATCAGTGGGTGGCGATTTTTGGGGGTTAGTCAGGAGAATTCAGTTGCTGTTCCCGCCACGCTTTCTGTCTCTCTTCTCTGCCCGCTTGCCACTGTTCCCGCTGCTCCGGCGTCAACGTTTTGCCTGTGCCTTGCCAGGGGGGAGGAGTGACCTGCCCTTGCCCCTGACCCTGGCCTTGACCCTGCCCCCGGCCCGAGCCTGGCCCTTGGCCGGCGCTTTGGCCTTGTTCAGCACCTTGGCCCTGGGCCGCACCCTGGCCTTGACTCGTTCCCTGCCCTTGACCGGCGCCATTCCGTTGCCCCTGCCCGTTGCCAGACCCGTTGCCTCGCCCTTTTCCCTGGCCTTGAGGGTTCTGCAGGTCGTTTTTGCCAAAACCTGCGTTCCCATTGTCCGATGATGGGGCTTCCTGTGCGGCAGGTTGAGTGGGGAGGGTGCCAGTGGGCGTTGCGGCGCACCCGGAGAGAAGGGACAGCATGAACATCGCTGCGACGGGAATGACGATCCTTTTTAAGCCTTTCATTGGAAACACATCCTTCTTCATGAAAATGTTTGCCCTATTATCTCACGGAAAAGTTGCAATAGATTGACAGACAAGTGACAGTTTTGTTACAACTTTGCTGTTGCTTCGTTCAGATTCACAAAATGTTCTCCCTTGGCGCTTTTTCCGTAAAATGGATGTTGCAGGGCGCTCGTGGAACGCCGGATGATCAGAAGCCGGCTTTTCGCGATAGGGTCATCACCCAGGTGCTGGAACGGGCGAAGCAGCCCGATGGCGCCTACCTGGATCGCTTCCAGCGGATCAATGTATCCGCTTGGAAGTAAAGCACATGCATCCTGAACCTCGCATGATAAAAAACCCCCGATGACACGCCGCAAATCGAAGTGTCGTCGGGGGTTTTGACTTGTTCGCCACGTTTTTTTACCTTCGCCTGGAGGCAGCGGCTATCGGAGCGGGACGGTCAACAGGTCGGACAATTGGCTGTAGGGGATTGTAAACTCAGGAAACCCATAGGCGTAGGCGGTCAGTTCGTACAGTTGGTAGTAGACGACGATTCCGTCGGGACGCAGGTAAAAGGGCTGCTTGGCGTCGATTGAAGTGAAGGGCGAAAACAGGTAGATGTCCCTGTCCTTGATCTGCTGCTTCACCTGCCCGCTGATGCGGTCGATGTAGTCCGATGAGGCGAAGAGATCCTTCAGTTCGTAGACTTTGCCGTCAGTAGTGTCGAAGGTGAGGGAAGAGGCGTAGGACATGCCGTGGGCGCCGCCCAGGTAGTTGTAATCGATGAAGCGGAGGCTGACCAGGTTGTTGGCGTTGTATTTGACTTCATAGTTGCTGACGACAGAAAAGACGCGCGGGGGAAGCCCCGCTTCCGCGAATTGGGCATGGCACTCTTCGGCTTCGGCCAGGGTCGCCTGTTTGAACTGGGTCACCTGTTCACGGATCTGGCGGTTGATCCGCTCCTGAGCGGCAGCGTCCTTCATGCCGTCGATCTGCGGATATTGAATATCGATGATCATCTTTTCATCTTCTGAATACTCTTTGACCGTTTTGAAGGTGACGGCATTTTCTGTGATCCGGCTGAGATTCACCGTCTTGGCCGCCGCGTCCCAGGCGACCTTGACGGAAAGGTTTTCGGAGACGAAGCGAAGGGGCACATAGACTGCGTCGCCGATGAGTTGCGGCGGCGAGTCCAATGAGACGCGATGGTCGCCGACGGTCGCCTTGTAGTCGTCCACCTGCATGGTGATCGTCCGGCTGGGGCCGTTGAGTGTCACCATCTGGTTTTCAGCCTTCCAGGCAGGTTCGAGCCCCAGCGCCTCACTGACGCCCCGCAGGGGGACGAGGGTTCGTTCCTCTACGATCCGGCCGGAGAAGGGGAGGAGCGTGCCGTTGAGGGTGATGGAGACGGCGGCGGTGTTGCCGGCGGTGGCGGCGTCGCCTGCGGTGGCGCTGGCGCTGGCGTAGGCGGCGTTACCGGGGAGGGATGTGACACTAGCGTAGGCGGTGGTGCCGGCGTTGGCAGTGACCTGTGCGACAGTGAGCGTCAGCAGCGCAGCAGCGGTGAGCAAAAGGGGTTTTTTCATGATCTCTCATCCTCTCTGCCAAAATGTGCCCTTTTATGATAGGGGAAGTGTGTATTCAGAAGAATTGTCTATCAGTGTCAGTGTATCATATCTTCTACGGGATACAGCCGAATTTCTGCGAGAACGAGGGCGGTCGGGCAACCGGATTAACTAAAAAATAACTGTTATTTACTCAATTCTTGTTATAATTACATTATGGCGAATAAAGTCGAAAAAGTCGAAATGAAACGCCTGCGGATCGATGGTTTCCAATGGATCGATTCGACAAGTCTTTTTTTGACCCTCCGCACTTGACAGAACAATAACTTACTTAAGGGAGGACATTCAATGTCACAAAAAAGCTTCTTCTCATTCAACAGTATTGCGGCCAGAACGATCCTATCGATCCTGCCGTTAACCATCGTCGCCTTGGTGGCTTTATCATCAGTCAGTTTTTACTACGCCAAGCAGATCATCCACCGAGGCGTAGACGACGAAATGAGTCAGCAACGCAACTATGTCATCCGGGACATCGGCGCCCGCTTGACGGCCCACGCGAAACTCGCCGATGTTACAGCCCGCAATGTGGAAGCGTACGGTGAGACACTCAGCAAGGACTTATATGAACAACAAATGATCAACACGGTGACGACCAACGAGGAGACCTTTGGATTAGGCGTCTTTTTTGAGCCGAACCGGTACAAGCCGGGCCTGAAGTATTTTGGACCCTATGCTTATCGGAATAAGGACAAGATTGTCCCCACCTGGGATTACAGCAATGATACATATGACTACTTCCAGTATGATTGGTATAAAAGCGGCGCCAACACCAAGCTGAGGTACGTGTGGAGCGATCCCTACGCTGATTCTGTGACCGGCGTGGTCATGGTGACGACGACGGCCCCCTTTTACGACAAGCAGAAGCGGTTCATGGGTGTTACGACAGCCGACATTGATCTGACCAGTTTGCAAAAACTGATGAGAGAAACCAAGGTCGGGGAACAGGGCTGGGCCTTCTTGTTGGACAAGCACGGGACGTACATCTCCACCAACGATGAGAAGAAAAACATGAAAGTGAAAATGGCGGAGGAGGAAAACAGCACGCTTGTCGCCCTGTACAAAGATATGGAGACCCAGAAACAGGGCAGCGGTGTCTTTCGAGAAGGGGGATCCACCTACCGCGTTTATTACGATGTTGTTCCCGAAGTCGGTTGGACCGTCGGCCTCATCATTCCCGAAGAAGAATTGGCGGCATCGTTAAATGCCTTGATGAGTAAAATCGTAATCATTGCCGCTGTGTCTATCCTGTTTGTCTGCCTCGTCGTCTATTACTTCAGTCGCTCGATTACCGGCAATATCAAGAAAATCCATCAACTTTCCGAGCAGATGGCAGCCGGCGATTTTACGGGAACGGTAAAAGTGACATCCCGTGATGAGATCGGGCAGTTGGCCGACAACATCAATACGATGGCCGAAGCGGTGCGAACGATTGTTCACAAGATCAGCCTAAGCGCCAAAGATGTGCATACGTCCGCGGAGAGCCTCCGCAGCGGAGCGGAGCAGAGCGGAAAAGCGGCGGAGACGATCAGCGCGTCGATTCAACAGATCTCCAGCGGCATCGATCAACAGGCGGCAAACATCAACCTCAATAACCAGACGGTCGCCGAAATCTCGGCGCAGATCGGGACGGTCAGCGGCACTATGGTGTCTATCGCCGGCGCTGCGGAAAAAACGTTGGACCAGGCAAACGGCGGCAATGAGGCCGTCAAAGCAGCGATTCAGCAAATTAACCGGATCGATGAAAAGGTAAATAGCATAGCCGGCGTGGTCAACGCGCTTGGCGATAAATCAAAAGAAATCGGCCAAATCGTGTCCCTGATCACCAGCATTGCCGATCAGACCAACCTGTTGGCCTTAAACGCCGCCATCGAAGCAGCCAGGGCGGGGGAAAACGGTCGGGGCTTTGCCGTTGTTGCCGATGAGGTCCGTAAATTGGCGGAGCAATCGGGACAAGCGGCGGGGCGAATCAGTCAGTTGGTCGGTGAAATACAAGGGGAAACGGCCAACGCGGTCGAGTCGACGCAAGACGGAACGGTTGCGGTTCAGGAAGGAATCGTCATGGTGAACAAGGCTGGCGGCGCTTTTCACGAAATCGTCGACGCCGTGCATCTGTTATCCCAGCAAGTGAAGGACGCCGCTGCCGTGATCGGCGAGATCAATGAAGGCGCCGTCACCATGGTGGATTCAATGGATCAGGTGACGAAGATCGACCGTGAATCGGCCAAAAGCCTCGAAGACGTGGCCGCGGCCACGGAGGAGCAGGCTGCTACAGCCGAGTCGGTGACCTTTGCCGCCCAACAAATGGCTGGCATGTCTGTCGAATTGGACCAGTCGGTAAAAATGTTCAACGTATGATGAGGGATTCGAGACAAGTCGTATCATGTATGTTATCGACAAGTCCTACGATTTTGACCTGGTCTTCTCCAATGCGGCCCTCCATGATGTGATGCTTTCGGGGGGTTAGTTGTTTCCTTGCCGGTGGCATTGGTTTACAGGTCTAGAAAGACGATTACGGCAGCATGATCACCTGTAGGGAGGGGATTGTGTTGCCAGGCTGAAGCGAAAAGTGCAAATCGAAGTTGCGGGATTGCATCTGAAATGAGGAATGGTTGTGGTTCACGTTGTCGCTGCGATATTAGTGCGCGATCAGCGCATCTTTATCGCCCAACGTCCTGCCGATGATGCATTAGAGTTCAAGTGGGAGTTTCCCGGCGGGAAAATCGAAGCGGGGGAAAGTCCGGAAGCATCCCTCCGCCGGGAGATGATAGAGGAATTTCAGATGGACATCGCCGTGGGCGACTTTTTCGGTGAGAGTCTGTACACCTATCCGAAAGGGACTGTCCGCCTGCTGGCCTACTGGGCAACGTGGATACAGGGAGAGCCCCAATTGTTGGCCCATGCCGATTGTCGTTGGGTGACGGTCGACGAACTGAACCAATATGAGTTTGCGCCGGCTGATATTCCCTTTGTGGAGCGACTGAAAGAATCTGGCTCCTTACCTCGATCACAACAATAAACGCATGATCCCCAAAGAGAAAACCCTTGATGACACGGTGCAAATGAAGTGTCGTCAAGGGTTATTCTTTTTCTCTATTTTTTACCTTCGCCCTTTGGAAGGTGGTAAGGCATATTATGGTATGATAATATTTGCATTGTAGGCAGAGAGCTAACATTGAAGTGAAATGAATCGGAGGATTTCCGATGTTTCAACGAGGGCTTGTCGCGCGGATAGTCGCGTGGGGAATAGGAGGGTATGTGATGCTGAAAGACCGGTGGCATGGTGTGTTGAGCATTGGGTTGATCGGGCTGGCCTTTGTCCTGGGATTCGTCGCCCTCTTGCCCTACTCGTCATCGATCGCGTTCGGTTACCTCTTGGTGCTGGTGCTCGCCGTTCCGGTGATTGTCTTTTCCTATTGTTCGAAGTGCCTGTGCAGGGTGTATGCCTGCGGCCATGTATTTCCGGGGAAATTGACACTCTGGTTGCCGGAACGAAAGTCGGATGCGTACGGGTTAGCAGACTATACAGGGGTCATCGTTCCGCTGTTGCTGATGGTTGGGATTCCCCAGTACTGGCTCTGGAAGCATACATACTTGTTCAGCGCCTTTTGGGTATTGCTGGCGATCGCGGTGGCGGAAATCCGGGCGTTTGTATGCAAGGGATGCGGAAATGAGCATTGCCCGCTGTTGACAAAGTGAAGTAGGATTAAGCTCCACGCTGCGCGGCGCGCTCGGGATGATCTTTCGCCGGATCGCCTGCATTCAACGAGCCGAATCCTGTGACGGGTGCATGTTTGCCCTTCGCTGTCCCTATGCCTATGTGTTTGAGACGCCGTCGATCGTGTTAGAGGGGGAAATCAATCATCAGAAAGCGCCGCACCCCTTTGTCATGGAGCCCCCTTTGGACGCACGACCCGGTTTGCCGCAGGGGACAAGCTTTCCTTTGATGTGGTGCTGATCGGGCGCGGGATCGAATACTTGCCCTACTTTATCAAGGCCTTTGATGACGCCTTGGCCTATGGGCTGGGCGCAAAGCGGACCCCCTTTCGGCTCGAACGCATCGATCAGGTGCTTGCCGACGGAGACCGCCCGATCTGGCGCGGCGGCGCGCAGATGCTGGCGCTGCCACGGATCGAGGATATAGATTCTCACGCGAAGTAATAGCAATTTTTGTAGTCGACACAAAGATGAAGAGTGATATCGAAAATAAAATGAATGACTTTGCGAATCAGATTCAGTTTGTTATCTCCCACATAGTTTGTATGCACTAAGGGATTAGAACATCATTATCCGTCACCCTCGGTCTCACCCACACCGTCTGCTGGTGATCATAAATCACAAACCCCGGCTTCGCCCCCGAGGGCTTGCGCACATGCCGCCGCTCCGTATAGTCGACGGGCACCTTGTCCGCCTCGCGGGCGCGGCTAAAGTGGGCGGCGTAGGAGGCCGCCAGTTCCAGCACCGAATCGGGGAGGGGGCGCTGGTCCCGGATGGGGATGACGACGTGGGAGCCGGGGATGTCCTTCGTGTGCAACCAGATGTCTTTTTCGCGGGCCATCTTCATCGTCAGGTAGTCGTTCTGGCGGTTGTTGCGGCCGATCCAGATTGTCCAGCCATCATCCGTCGTCACCGTCAGCGGCTTCGGCGGTCCTTCCGCGTCGGCGGCGCCGCTCTTGCCGCCTTTGTTGCCCTTCCCACCGGCACCTTTTCCGCCCTTGCCACCCTTAGAACCCGCTTTCCCAGCCTTTCCGCCGGCGCCGGCGCCGGCGCCGCCATAGCCGCCTTTTCCAGCCTTTCCCTTGCCGCCCTCATCCGGCAAATACCCGCTCGTCACCAACTCCTGGCGGATCTCCTCCAGATCTCCCGGCGTCTCCGCCTGTTCCAGGGCAATCAGCACCGTATCCAGGTAGGCGACCTCCTGGGCGGTGTTTTCTTTTTGCTCCGTCGCCAGCAACACCGTCTGGCGGGCTTTGTTGTAGCGGCTGTAGAAGGCTTGCACGTTCTCCGACGGCGACAGGGAGGGTTCCAGTTCGATCACATGGGTTTTTTCAGGGTCGGTCAGATCGGCTACGGTGATCGCGGCGTCGCCCGGCTGGACGCGGTAGAGGTTGGCCAGGAGCAGGTCGCCCCAGGTGCGGCAGACGAGGTCTTTTTCCGCCGAGGCGATGTCTTTTTCCTGGCTCGTCTTGCGCCGCTGCGCCCGGTCCCATTCGGCGGCGATGCGCTTGACCAGGGCGGCCCGTTTGGCCGCCAGTTTTTCCAGGTCGTCTTTGCTGTGGTAGAAGCGGTCGGCGGCCTCGTTGACGCTGTCCATCTTTTCCCGCCGCAGGGCCGCATCCAGGTGGGTCAGCGGCCAGGGGGCGAAGGTCTTCGGCGCGCCTGTGCCCGCTTGCCAGACGATCTCCGGCGTCGGTTCCTGGCGTTCCACCAGGGACACCAGATCCCGCAAAGCCAGGGCGAGGCGACTGAATTCGTAGCGGCCGCATTCGCCGACCACGGCGTCCCGGCCCAAGCCGGCGCGGTGGCAGATCTCGCGCGCCGTTTCCGGGCTGACGCCCATCAGGTTTTGCTGGAGCGCTTTTTCCACGGGCGTGTTTTCGTCGTGTTTCCAGATCAGTTCCGCCAGGGTCTCGTCGGTCACCGCCGACGGGGCTTTTTTATTCGGATCAGGCGGGGCGATGTAGGTCCGGCCGGGGAGGACCTCCCGGTGGCGGCTCACGGCGTGGCTGTAGCGGCGGATGCCGTCGATGATCGTCTCCGTTGCGTCGTCGACGAGAATCAGGTTCGAGTGTTTGCCCATGATCTCCAGGATCAGGCTCTTTTCCGTCCGGCCGCCCAGTTCGTCGCTGGCGTCAAAGCGCAATCGGACGACCCGCTCCCAGGGCGATTGCTCGACGGCGCGGACGCGCCCGCCCTCTAAGTGCTTGCGCAGGACCATGCAGTAGAGGGGCGGCTGGGTCGGGTTGGGCTTGTTTTTTTTCGTCAGGTGGATGCGCCCGGTCACGGGGTGGGCCGAAAGCAAGAGGCGCCAGTTTGTGTGGCCGGTGCGGCCGATCAGGTGTATCTCTTCCGGCAGGGGCTGGACGATGCGGTCGATCCGCCCGCCCAGGAGCGCCGGTCTCAGTTCATCGGTGATGGTGGTCAAGGTGAGTCCGTCGAGTGCCATTGGGTATGCCCTCCTTATCACGTTCGCCCCTCATCATAGCATGGCGGCCCCGTTGGCGGCAATTGGAAGGAGAGGCATTGACAGACCTTTCCAATCATAGAAATAGGACAAGGGGGGAGCCCGTCCATTTCCGGGGGTGGCCCGCGAATCCAGCATGCCGGCGCGGCATGCAATTACAAGGAAACGGGGGAACGCAGATGAAACGTAAAGGCCATGGTCGTTCGGGGCCGGAGACGGTCGCCGCCCCGGACAAGCCCTGGCACCAGCTCACCTATGAGGAGTTGTGCCGGGCGCTGATCGCCGGCCCGCAGGGGCTCAATGAACGCGAGGCGGAAGAGCGGTTGGGGCGCGTCGGGCCGAACGCCCTCCGGGAGGCCGAGGCCGTGCCCTTGTGGCGGCGGCTTTTGGCGCAGTTCACCGACTTTATGATCCTGGTCCTCCTGGCGGCGACGGCCATTTCCGCTTTTTTGGGCGAGATGGCCGACGCCATCACCATCCTGGTCATCGTGGTCATGAACGCCGTTCTCGGCTTCGTCCAGGAGTACCGGGCCGAACAGTCTTTGGAGGCCTTGAAAAAACTGACGGCCCCGGAGGCGCGGGTGCTCCGCGAGAACCGCGAGATGCGCGTGGCAGCCCACACGATTGTCCCCGGCGATGTGGTGCTCTTGGAGGCGGGCGACCGGGTGCCGGCCGATCTGCGCCTTCTGGAGGTCCACGACCTGGAAATCGATGAGTCGCCCCTCACCGGCGAGTCCTTGCCGGTCTGCAAGCAGCCCGATCCGATCACCGCCGCCGGCGTGGGCATCGGCGACATGGACAACATGGCCTTTTCGGGGACAAGCGTCACCCGCGGCCGCGGGCGCGGCCTCGTCGTGGCGACGGGGATGCAGACGGAGATGGGCCGCATCGCCCACCTGATCGAGTCGGTTGGCGACGACATGACGCCCTTGCAGCGCCGCCTCGATGAACTGGGCAAGATCCTGGTCGTCCTCTGCCTGGCCATCTGCCTCGTCGTCGTCGCCATCGGCCTCTACCAGGGCGAGCCGGTCTACCGCATGGTCCTCACCGGCGTCAGCCTGGCCGTGGCGGCCATCCCCGAGGGATTGCCGGCCATCGTCACCATTGTCCTCGCCATCGGCGTGCAGCGGATGATCCGCAGCCGCGCCATCATCCGCAAACTGCCCGCCGTGGAGACCTTGGGTTGCGCCACGGCCATCTGCTCTGATAAGACGGGCACCTTGACCCAGAATCAGATGACGGTCCGCCAGGTCTGGGTCTCCGGGGAGCGCGTCGATGTGAGCGGCCAGGGGATCGAGCCGGTGGGCGAGTTTTTCGCGGAGCGGCATGACTTGGCGGTTGGGGCGGAAGGCGCGGGCGTTGGATTTGCCGGCGGGACTGGTTTTGCTGGAGGTGCCGGAGCCTCACGAGTCGCCGGAGTCGCTGTTTTGACCGGGGGGGCTAACCAATTGCGAAATTCTACGGGGCCCGGAGACGCCGCAACCGGGACAGGCTGGGCCGATCTGGACGATTTGCTTCGAGCTTCCGTGCTCTGCAACAACGCCCGACTCACCGGCGGCGAGCCCTCCCGCTCGCGCAAGGGTGCTTCCTTCTGGGGCAGCCGCAAGAAGAACGGGGGGGAAGCGCCGGCGGGTGACTGGGCGCTCATGGGCGATCCCACCGAAGGGGCGCTCCTGGTCCTGGCAGCCAAAGGAGGATTTCTCCATCAGGATGTCGAAGCTGAGTTTGATCGTGTCGAGGAACTGCCTTTTGACTCTGACCGCAAGCGGATGACCGTTATCGTGCGGGATGGGAAGGGGCAGATGATGGCCTTTGTGAAGGGCGCCCCGGAGACGGTCCTTTCCCGTTGCGCCTTCGCCCGCTGGAACGGTTCGGAAGCGCCCCTTGATGACGACCGCCGCCGCCGCATCCTCGATGAAAACGAGCGCATGGCCGATGAGGCCTTGCGGGTGCTGGCCATCGCCTGCCGGCCCCTCCCGGCGGGGATGCCCGTCGATAAATTGATGGAGATCGCCGAGGAGGATCTGACCTTCCTCGGGTTGGCCGGCATGATGGACCCGCCCCGGCCCGGCGTCCGCCAGGCGGTGGAGCGCTGCGGCCAGGCCGGCATCCGCACGATCATGATTACCGGCGACCATCCGGTGACGGCCTTGGCCGTCGCCCGCGAACTGGGCATCAGCAGCCGTTCCGACGAGGTGCTCACCGGCGCCTGTCTCGATGAACTCGACGACAGGCAACTGGAGGAAAAAGTGCCCCGCGTCGCTGTTTACGCCCGCGTCTCGCCGGCCCACAAATTGCGCATCGTCCGCGCCTTGAAGTCGCGGGGCCATGTGGTGGCCATGACGGGTGACGGCGTTAACGACGCCCCGGCCGTCAAAGAGGCCGATATTGGCGTCGCCATGGGCAAGGCCGGCACGGATGTGACGAAAGAGGCCTCCTCCATGGTCCTCTCCGATGACAACTTCGTCACCATCGTCACCGCCGTTGAGCAGGGCCGCGCCATCTACGACAACATCCGCAAGTTTATCCGCTATCTGTTGTCCTGCAACGCCGGCGAGGTGCTGGTGATGTTCCTGGCCAGCCTCATGGCCTTGCCCTTGCCGTTGTTGCCCGTTCAATTGCTCTGGGTCAACCTGGTCACGGACGGTCTGCCGGCCATGGCCCTCGGCGTGGATACGCCCGATCCAGATGTGATGCGGCGGCCGCCGCGCCACCCGAAAGAGAGCATTCTCGCCGGCGGCCTGGGACGAAATATCCTGATCTGGGGAACCTATTGCGGGTTGGCGACCTTGGCCGTCTTCGCCTGGGGGATATACTTAGGCGACTTGCCCCTGGCCCGGACGATGGCCTTTTGCACCCTGACTTTTTTCCAACTCTTTTACGTCTTTGACTGCCGGTCGGATCGCTACTCCGTCTTTGAACTGGGCTGGTTCACCAACCCCAGCCTGATCGGGGCCGTCTGCCTGTCCGGCCTGATGCAGTTGGCTGTTGTCTACCTGCCGCCGTTGCAGCGGATCTTCCAGACCGTTCCCCTGGAGCCGACCCACTGGCTCGTCATCCTCTTCTTCTCCGGCGGCTGGCTGCTGCTGGCCGGGCTTCGCCACTTCATCCTGCGGCCCTTTGGCCAGCGCGGGAGAGGGCGGGCGCTGTACGGGCAGTAACACTATATAAGGAAAAGATTGAATCCCGGAAAGGTGGCATCGTCGATGGAATTCGTAAAAATGCACGGCCTCGGCAATGACTTCATCATTGTCAACGCCATGGAACCGCCCCTGTTGGACCGCACGGACTGGGAGGAGATCGCCGTCCGCATGTGTGACCGCCACTACGGTATCGGCGGCGACGGCCTGATCCTCGTCTTCCCCTCCGACAAGGCCGATATCCGCTGGCGCATCCTCAACTCCGACGGCTCCGAGCCGGAGATGTGCGGCAACGGCATCCGCTGCCTGGCCCGCTACGTCTACGAGCGGGGCATCGTCGCCAAGCGCCGCATCGAGGTGGACACCCTGGCCGGGATCATCATCCCCGAAATCATCACCGACGAGGCGGGCGCTGTCACCGGCGTCTGTGTCGACATGGGCGAACCGCGCTTGCAGCGCCACCAGATCCCCATGGTCGGGCCGGAAGGCCCCGCTGTCAATCAGGAACTGGCTGTCGGCGATGAGGCGGTCCGGGTGACGGCCGTATCCATGGGCAACCCCCACTGCCTCATCTATGTCAATGACATCGACCAGGCTCCGGTCACGACGCTTGGTCCCAAGGTGGAAGTCCATCCGGCTTTTCCGGCAAAGACGAACGTGGAATTCGTCCAGGTCGTCTCCCCCGATGAGGTGCAGATGCGGGTCTGGGAACGCGGCGCCGGCCCCACGCTGGCCTGCGGCACCGGCGCTTGCGCCACCGTCGTCGGCTCTGTCCTTAACGGCTACACGGACCGCAAGGTGACGGTCCACCTGGCCGGCGGTCCGCTGCACATCGAGTGGCGCGAAGAGAACAACCGTGTCTACATGACCGGCCCGGCGGTGGAAGTCTTCCGGGGCGATTTTCCCCTGTAACGATCAGCTGTTTGCATGGCAGTAGCTGCGAGGCGCATCGGGCTGTTCCCTCATGGGGAGTATTGCTGACCACTGAGGTGTTCCCGGCGAGTATGCGCGCCCGCTGTGAAGTATCGGCACCGCCCCCTCTGGGTAGGCTATTGCCGCATCGCCTGTCTTTTAACCCTGAAAAAACCCTGCGGGGCCGGGCGACCGGCCCCTTTTTTTCGATCAGAAAAAGGAATTGACGGAACAAAGTCGAAGTAATCACGCGAAAATGATGGCGCGGCGACGATTGTCAGGCCTAATCGCCTGTAACCAATCCCCGGTAACCGCGCAAAGGAAGATGCATCGTGATCAAGAGCATGACCGGCTATGGCCGGGGAGAGGCCTGTGGGGCGGGGAAGCGCGTCACCGTCGAGGCGAAGGCGGTCAACCACCGCTACTCGGAAGTGGTCGTTCGCTTGCCCAAAACCTATATGGTCCTGGAAGATGCGATCAAGAAGATCTTTTTCCAGGGCATCTCCCGGGGGAGGGTCGATGTGTTCGTCAACTTGGAAACCGACGGGGAAGTCACCCGGCAGGTAAAGGTTGACAAACAATTGGCCCTTCGATATTATAAATCGTTGAGAGACTTGGCGCAGGAGCTGGAATTGCCTTGTGATGTGGGCCTAAACGCCCTCTACAGCCTTCCGGAAGTGATCACCCTCGATGAGCCGGAAGAGGATATGGATGAGGTGGCCCGCGTCGTCGATGCGGCGGCGCGGCAGGCCCTGGACGGGTTGATGGGCATGCGCATCCAGGAAGGGAACTCCCTGGCTGAGGATCTCTTTTTGCGCTTGACGGCGCTGCGCCACCGGATCAAGGCCGTGGAGGAGCGCTCGCCTTTCGTCGCCGAAGACTACTTACACCGGCTGCAGGAGCGGATCAAGGAACTGCTCGGACAGACGCCTGTCGACGAGCAGCGCTTGGCCATGGAAGTAGCCCTTTTTGCCGACCGTTCCAACATCACTGAGGAACTCGTCCGCCTCAACAGCCACCTGGAACAGTTTCAAAAGGCGCTGGCCTCTTCCGAACCGGTGGGACGGAAGCTCGACTTTCTCGTTCAGGAGATGAACCGCGAAGTCAATACGATCGGCTCGAAGAGCAACGACCTGGAAGTCTCCCGCCATGTGGTCGATTTGAAGAGCGAAATGGAAAAAATACGTGAACAGGTGCAAAACGTAGAATAAGTCGTGCCTGCAACCTTAGGAGGATCATTGATGGCGGTTCCCATGCTCACAGAGGAACAGAAATCGGAAGCCCTGAAAAAAGCCCATGCGGTGCGCAGCCAGCGCACCCAACTGCGCAACCAGTTAAAGGCCGGCGCCGTCTCTGTCGACGCCGTCTTGAACCGGATGGACGACGAGGTCGTCCGGGGGATGAAGGTCCTTTACCTGCTCGAATCGCTGCCCAAGGTCGGCAAGCGGACGGCCCGCCGCATCATGGCCGACATCGGCATCGACGAGTCGCGGCGCCTGCAGGGGCTGGGCAGCCGGCAACGGGACGCGCTGGTGGCGAAACTGACGTAGGAGGAACCAGGATATGGATATCAAACTGATCAATATCGGTTTTGGCAACATCGTTTCTGCCAGCCGGATTGTCGCCATCGTCAGTCCTGAGTCAGCGCCGATTAAGCGCATCATTCAGGAAGCCCGGGATCGGGGTATGCTGATCGACGCCACCTACGGGCGGCGCACCCGGGCCGTTATCATTACCGACAGCGATCACGTCATCTTGTCGGCCGTCCAGCCGGAAACGGTGGCGCACCGCCTGTCGGCCAAGGAGTCGGTCCATCATGGAGACGAGGCAGCCGAATAAAGGCGTTCAGATCCTCCAATCCTACCTGGCTCGCATGGGCCGCGGCGTCCTGCTGGTCATGTCCGGCCCCTCTGGGGCGGGCAAAGGGACCCTCAGCCGCCGCCTCTTAAACGAACTGCCGCAACTGACCTTATCCATATCCGCCACGACCCGCAAACCCCGCGAGGGCGAGCGGGAGGGTGTTCATTATTATTTTCTGGGCAAAGAGGACTTTGAACGGCAAATCGAGGAAAACCGTTTCCTCGAATTCGCCCAAGTCTATGACAACTACTACGGGACGCCCCTGGGGCCGGTGCAGGCATCGCTGGCTTCCGGGAAGGATGTCCTGTTGGAGATCGATATCCAGGGGGCGCTGCAGGTCAAGGAGCGCTACCCCGAAGCGGCGCTGATCTTCATCGCGCCGCCCTCGCTGGAGGAGTTGGCCCGGCGGATCTACGGCCGAGGCACCGACAGCCAGGAGGTCATTGAAAAACGGCTAAGCCTGGCTACGCAGGAGTTGGAGTTCATCAACCGCTACGACTACTGTGTCATCAACGACGACGTGGACCGGGCGATCACCCGCCTGCGGGCGATTGTGGAGGCCGAGAAGTCGCGCATCTACCGTAAGCTGGAATAACCCCTTCAGCTTTCTCAACGTTTTGGGGAGGTGTGAAGACCATGAACCAACCGTCTCTGGACAAATTGATGGAAAAAGTGGACAGCAAGTACACCCTGGTGGTGCTGGCGGCCAAACGCGCCCGCGCGCTCGTAGAAAAGCAGGATCCCCTCGTCGGCGCGGCCAAGTCCGCCAAGCCGGTCAGCGTCGCCTTGCACGAGATCGTCGACGGCAAGGTATCCTACCGGCAAGCGAAGGGCGGCATCAAGTGAAATCGACGCAAGCGGGACATTCTAATGAAAGCATCCTAAAGGGCAAGTTCATCGCCGTCGGCGTCTCCGGCGGCATCGCCGCCTACAAGGCCTGTGATCTGGTGAGCCGCCTCGTCAAGGCCGGCGCTCAGGTGCAGGTGATCCTGACGGCTTCGGCGACCCGTTTTGTGGGCCCTTTGACCTTTCAAACCCTTTCGGGCCGGCCCGTCATCACCGAGATGTTTGACGAGCCGAAGCAGTGGAACGTCGCTCATGTGTCTGTCGCCGACGCGGCAGACCTTTTTGTCTTGGCGCCGGCGACGGCCAACATCATCGGCAAGCTCCGCTGCGGCATCGCCGACGATTTTCTCTCGACGACGTTGCTGGCCATCCGCGCGCCCCTGGTCATCGCGCCAGCCATGAACGTGAATATGTTCAACCACCCAGCGGTGCAGGAGAACCTGGCCGTCCTACAGTCGCGCGGCGCCGTCATCGTCGAGCCTGACGAGGGTCGACTCGCCTGCGGCGTCACGGGGAAAGGGCGGCTCGCTGAGGTTGAGCGGATCCTGGCGGCGATCGAGGAGATGCTGGCGGGGCGGGAAAGGACATCGACAGAGGTTGCCCCCTGTAGACAAGGCGATCCCGAAACAGCCGCTAACGCAGGCAAGTCGATTGAGACTGGAGCCGGTTGCTCTGAACTTGCCGGCTGCCGTGTCCTGATCACCGCCGGCGGAACCCGCGAGCCCATCGACCCGGTTCGTTACATCAGCAACCGCTCCTCGGGCAAGATGGGCTACGCCCTGGCCCGCGAGGCGCTTCGGCGGGGGGCAGAGGTGATCCTGGTGACAACGCCGACAGGGCTGCCCCTTCCGGAGGGCGCTGAGGTGGTTCCCGTCGAGTCCGCCGAGGAGATGTATGAGGCGGTGACGTCCCGCTTCGACGCCGTCGGTGTGGTCATCAAGGCCGCCGCCGTCGCCGATTACCGTCCCGCCGCGCCGGCGGAGCAGAAGATGAAAAAACAGGCCGACCGCCTCTTTCTCGAACTCGTCCGGACGCCCGACATCCTGGCGGAACTGGGCCGGCGCAAACAGGGACAGGTGCTCGTCGGTTTTGCCGCCGAGACAAACGACCTGGAGACCCATGCCCTGGACAAGCTGCGGCGCAAGAATTTGGACCTCATGGTGGCTAACGATGTAACCCAGCCGGGGGCCGGTTTTGGCGTCGACACGAATATTGTCACCCTTTTCGACAGTCTGGGCGGCAAAGAGAAGCTGGATCTCATGACGAAAGAAGAAGTGGCTTGTCGAATATTTGATCGGGTTATTCAAATCTTATCGAACAGTTGTGATTAATGCCCTTGTTTTTCTCCACCGTCCTTGATAATCTAGGAAGGAAAGCCAATCAGGGGCATTATCGCCCAGACTCAAACATTTTTCAGCGAAAGCCGCGAAGGAGGAAACAGATTTGAGCCGTAAACGTCTCTTTACGTCGGAATCTGTCACCGAAGGCCATCCCGATAAGGTGGCTGACCAGATTTCGGACTCCGTACTTGACGCCATCCTTGCACAAGACCCCATGGCGCGGGTGGCCTGTGAAACGTCGGTGACGACCGGCCTGGTGCTGGTTGCCGGCGAGATCACCACCAAGTGCTATGTCGATATTCCCAAAGTCGTGCGCCAAACGATCCGCGAGATCGGCTATACCCGCGCGAAGTTTGGTTTTGACTGTGAAACCTGCGCCGTCCTCACCTCCATTGACGAGCAGTCCGCCGACATCGCCATGGGCGTCGACAAGGCCCTCGAAGCCCGGACCGGCGAAATGAGCGAAAGCGAAATCGAAGCCACCGGCGCCGGTGACCAGGGCATGATGTTCGGTTACGCCACCAACGAGACCGAAGAGTACATGCCCATGACCGTCTCCCTGGCCCACAAGCTGTCCCGCCGCCTTTCCGAAGTCCGCAAGACGGCGGAACTGGAATACCTCCGTCCCGACGGCAAGACCCAGGTCACCGTCGAGTATGACGGCGACAAGCCGGTCCGTGTCGACACCGTCGTCATCTCGGCCCAGCACTCGCCGGAAGTATCCCTCGACACCATCAAAACCGACCTGATCGAGCGTGTCATCCTGCCCATCATCCCGCAGAACCTGCTCGATGACAAGACCCGCTACTTCATCAACCCCACCGGCCGTTTCGTCATCGGCGGACCCCAGGGCGACGCCGGTCTGACGGGCCGCAAGATCATCGTCGACACCTACGGCGGCATGGCTCGCCATGGCGGCGGCGCTTTCTCCGGCAAGGACCCCACAAAGGTGGACCGCTCCGCTGCTTACGCGGCTCGTCACGTGGCTAAGAACGTCGTCGCCGCCGGTCTGGCCGACCGTTGCGAGATCCAGTTGGCCTACGCCATCGGCGTCGCCCATCCCGTCTCGGTCATGGTCGAGACCTTCGGCACCGCCAAGGTGGACGAAGCCAACATTGAAAAGTGGATCAAAGAGGTCTTCGACCTTCGTCCCGCCGGTATCATCAAGGAACTGCAACTGCGCCGTCCCATCTACCGCCAGACGGCGGCCTACGGCCACTTCGGCCGCACCGACCTGGACCTCCCCTGGGAGCGCCTCGACAAGGTGGAAGCGCTGAAGAAACTGGCCGGCCTGTAAGCCCTGACATGGAAGCCCGGAGCCAAAGCTCCGGGCTTTTTTAATTCACCGGGAGCCTCTTGCATCCCTTGGTATAATGGAGAGAGCGATGACACGTATCGGAAAGCAGTAAAACGGCAGCGGCAGGGGGGTGCAACGGCATGGAAGCGAACGGCACGGCGGCGAATGGCATGGCGGCCAACGGCATGGAACTCGGCGCCATGGAGGCCAATGGCAGAGAGGCCGGTCGGAGGCCGGAACTCGCCCAGGTGATTATCGATATCCCACACCGCGATCTGGATCGGGTCTTTCATTACCGCATCCCGGAGGCCCTGGCCGGGGAGGTCGAGCCGGGCCGCGAGGTTTGGGTCGCCTTTCACGGCAAACTGACCCGCGGCTGGGTGCTTGGCCTGGAGGTGGCCACGGCGGAGTTGGAAAAAGCCTTCGCTCTCCAGCCGGTCGAGGCGGTCAACGGAAGCTACCGGCTGGGCCATGACCTGCTCGCCCTCGTGCCTTGGCTGGCCCGTGAAACCTTGGGGACGATGGCCGATGTGCTGCGGCTGATGGCGCCGCCTGGTCCGCCTGTCCGACCCGCCGCCTGGGTGCTCCTGGCCGCTAAGCCTGATCAGGAGGCGATCGCCTTCTGGGAGGGGATCGATCCGGAATGCGCCGATCTGCTGCGCCGCCTCTCCCGGGCGTCGCAACGGCGGATGAAATACGCCTCCTTGACCGGCAAGGGGGGCGGCGTGCCGCCGGCGGTGATTGATCGGCTGAGCGACGCCGGGCTAGTGACGGTCCGGCGGCTGTTGCCCAAATTGGGGGAGAGAGCGACGCCGGAAAGGGCGAGGGAAAAAGCGCTCAAAACAGCATCTAACCCCGCATCAAAACCCACATCGATAACAAACAGCAATGTTCAACCGCCGCTTTTCCCCGAGCCCGCCCTTACCCCCGATCAAAAGCAGGCCGTCCACTATCTGACCGAGGCCCTCTATGCAGCCAGGAGAGGCAACGACAGCCGGCCCTTTTTGCTCCACGGCGTGACCGGCAGCGGCAAGACGGAGGTCTACATCCGCGCCATCCGGGAGGCCCTGGCCCGGGGGCGCCAGGCGCTGCTGCTGGTGCCGGAGATCGCCCTGACGCCCCAGACGGAGCGGCGGTTGCGGGAGCGCTTCGGCAGCAAGGTGGCCCTGTTGCACAGCGGCCTCGCCGATGCGGCGAGGCGGCAGGAATGGCAGCGCGTCCACCGGGGCGAGGCCGACCTCGTCGTCGGCGCCCGCTCCGCTGTCTTCGCTCCGCTGCCCAGGCTGGGCCTGATCATCGTCGATGAGGAGCATGAGCCCTCCTACCAGCAGGACAATGACCTGAAGTACCATGCCCGGGAGGCGGCGATGGAGCGTGCCCGCCATTGCGGCGCTGTCGTCGTCCTTGGTTCGGCGACGCCGGCGCTGGAAACTTACGAGCAGGCGCTTTCGGGCCGATTCCGTCTGCTGCAATTGCGCCAGCGCCCGGCGGGCGGACAACTACCCCCGGTCGATGTGATCGATATGCGCGACGAGTTGGCTGCCGGGAACAAGGGCATGCTCTCCCGGTATCTGTTGGAGGCCGTCGAGGAACGCTTGCGGCGGCGGCAGCAGGTGATCCTCTACCTGAACCGGCGTGGTTTTTCCACCTTCGTCATCTGCCGCGAGTGCGGAACCGTTGTGACCTGTCCCCGCTGCTCCATCTCCCTCGTCTACCATCGTCACGGCGAGCAGTTGCACTGCCACTACTGCAACTTCCGCCAGGATGTGCCGGAGACGTGCCCCCACTGCCGGAGCCGGGCGATCCGCTATTTCGGCGCCGGCACCCAGCGGATCGAGGAGGAATTGCGGGCGCGCTTTCCCGGCGTGCCGGTCCTGCGCATGGACCGCGATGTGGCGGAACGGGAGGGGATTGCGCCGGTTCTCGACGCCTTCGGCCGCGGCGAAGCGCCGATCCTCGTCGGGACCCAGATGATCGCCAAGGGACTCGACTTCCCCCGGGTGACGCTGGTCGGCGTTCTCGCCGCCGACGCCTCCTTGCACATCTCCGATTTTCGCGCCGCTGAACGGACCTTTCAACTTCTCTCCCAGGTTGCTGGGCGGGCGGGGCGGGCGCGGGAACCGGGTCAGGTGGTCTTGCAGACCTACTGTCCCGAACACTACTGCCTGCAGGCGGTGCAGTTGCATGATTATGAAGGGTTTTTCCGCCGCGAAATCGAATTACGGCAACAACTGGGTTATCCGCCCTTCGCCCGGCTGGCCCGTGTGCTCTTTTCCGGTCCCGAGGAGCCCCTCGTCCGGGTGGCGGCCGATACGTGGGCGGAAATCCTGCGCCATCAGGCTGGAACGGTGACGATAGGCGGCTCGTCCGGCCTGGAAGAGCCGGAGGGCCTCGATGTATGGGGGCCGGCGCCGGCGCCGGTGGCCAAGGTGGAAAACCGTTTTCGCTGGCTCTTGACCCTGCGGGCGAAGGGCGACGGGATGAAGGCGCTCCGGTCGGCCCTGATCGCCGCCGAAGGGGAATACAGCCGCCGCCGCGGTCGTCCGGCCGGTGTGACGATCAGCCTCATGCTCAATCCTTAAAAGGTTGGAAACGATGTTTTCCCCGTGTTCCTTGATCCGGGTTTGCGATATGATATTTTGGATAGATTTAAAGCCGACAGGAGGGTTTTCTTTGGCCGTTTATGAAATTCTAAAAATGGGCGATCCCGTGCTGCGTGAAAAGGCGAAGCCGGTCACCCGTTTCAACAGCAACCTCGGTCGTCTGATAGACGATATGTTTGATACGATGGCGGCGGCCCGGGGTGTCGGCCTCGCCGCGCCCCAGATCGGCATCGGCAAGCGCGTCTGTGTCGTCGAGGTGGGCAAACGGCGATTTGAGTTGGTCAATCCCGAGATCATCGAGGCCGAAGGCGAACAGTGTGACGCCGAAGGCTGTCTCTCTATTCCTGACTACACCGGCAGTGTGAAGCGCTTCCAGCGGGTCCGCGTTAAGGCACAGGATCGCAACGGCGAGACCTTTATCGCTGAGGGAACAGACCTGCTTGCCGTGGCCTTCCAGCATGAGATCGACCACCTGGACGGGATCCTCTTTGTCGATCGCGTCGAAAACGACGAGCCGGAGGAGTGACAGCTTCGATGCGTCTGGTCTTTATGGGGACGCCCGATTTTGCCGTTCCCACCTTGGAGGCGATCGTTACGTCCGGCCATGATGTGGCCCTTGTCATCACCCGGCCCGATCGCCCGCGCGGGCGGGGCCAAAAGCCGCAGCCCAGTCCCGTCAAAGAGGCGGCGCTGCGGTTGGGCCTCCCTGTCGATCATCCCGCCCGTTTGGACGACGACTTTGTGCAAAAATTGAAGGACCTGGGCGTGGAGGCCGGGGTGGTGGCCGCCTTCGGGCGGATCCTGCCGCCGCGGCTGCTCGACGCTTTTCCGCAGCGCTGGATCAATGTCCACGCCTCCCTGTTGCCGAAATACCGCGGCGCGGCGCCGATCCACCGGGCCGTCGTCGACGGGGAAAAAGAGACAGGGATCACGACGATGCTGATGAGCGAGGGCCTTGACGAAGGGGACATGCTCTTAAAGCGTTCCGTCGCCATCGGTCCCGATGATACGACCGGCCAGGTCCATGACGCCCTGGCCGAACTGGGCGCCGGGTTGCTGGTGGAGACGCTGGCGGCGATGGAAGAGGGGCGCTTGCAGCCCCAGCCCCAGGACGGCTGCCAGGCGACCTATGCGCCCATGCTCACACGCGCCGACGAGCAGGTGGACTGGAGCGCCCCGGCAGAGGCGGTTCACAACCGCGTGCGGGGGATGAATCCCTGGCCGGGCGCTTTTACCGTTGACGAGGGGAAGATTATGAAGATCCTGCGGGGGCGGTTACGTCACGAGGGCTTGTCCCTCCCTGTGTCCGGCTTGCCTGCCTCGCCCGGTGAGTTCGGTCAGCCTAGTCTGTCCCTCTCCGGCTCATCTGCTTCATCTTATCCGGCCGCTGCGACAGGTTCGTCCGTCCAGCCCGGCGAGATCCTGCAGATCGCCGGCGATGAGGTGGCCGTCGCCACCGGCGCCGGTGTGTACTGGCTGTCCGAGGTCCGCCCTGCCGGCGGCAAGACGATGACGGCCGGCGCCTATGCGCGGGGACGCCGGATGGGGCCGGGATTCCGGTTCGGTTGAGATTGGAAGTTTAATTGGGAGCGTTGGAACCATGCCAATCCGCAAGCGGCTGTTTATCGGCCTGATGGTGGCCAGCTTTTTTGCCCTGATCGGGCTGGCGCTCCTCGGCTGGTATCTTGTCAAGTATCAAAACTACCCCTGGAGCAAGGTGCTGATCGGCCTGCTGGGGATCACCTTTCTCGCTGTCACGGCCTTGATCGCCTTCGGCATCGGCGGGATGATCCTCTCCATCTGGCAGGATCGCGCCATTCCTTCGGTCTATCGTTGGACGCGGATGGCGGTCAACGTACTCTTTCCCATGGCCCTGGTCATCGCCCGTTTCTTCGGCATCAGCCCCGACCGTCTGAAGAGCAGTTTCATTGAGGTGAGCAACCAGCTGGTGCGGCTGCGCAAGGTGACCGTCGCGCCGGAGCGGCTGATGATCCTGGGGCCCCATTGCCTGCAAAAGACGACCTGCCCCCACAAGATCACCCTCGATATCCACAACTGCAAGCGCTGCGGCGCCTGTCCTGTTCATGACCTGATCGAACTGACGGACCGCTATGGCGTGAACCTGACCATCGTCTCCGGCGGGACCTGGGCGAGAAAGGCGATCCTGGAAAAGCGCCCCCAGGCGATCGTGGCCATCGCTTGTGAACGGGACCTGACGAGCGGCATTCAGGATGTTGATTTTCTTCCCGTTTTGGGCATACTGAATGATCGACCTGAGGGACCCTGTTGCAACACCCTGGTCAACATGAGCCGTCTCGAACAGGCGGTGCGTTACTTCCTCTATGACGAGCGCGCCGACTGGATCAACAGCGGGGTGATCGGAACGGTGCTGGAAAAATCGGCGCTCCCTGAACGCCGGGTGGAGGTATCTTGATGCAGCCATCGCCGAGAGGCGTCGCCCTGGACGTGCTCAACGCCGTCGAAGAACGAAAAGCCTACGCCAACCTGCAGTTGGCCCACGCCCTGGAGGGGAGCGGACTGCAGCGGCTCGACCGCGGCCTTGTGTCCGAATTGGTGCTGGGCGTGCTCCGTCGTCAAAACGCCCTCGATTTTGCCCTCGACGGGCTGTTAAAGCGGCCCGGCGGCGTCCCCACGGATGCGCGCCGTCTCCTGCGGCTCGGCGCTTACCAGATTCTCTATTTGGACCGCATCCCCGACGCCGTCGCCTGCCATGAGACGGTGGAACTGGCCAAACAGGCCGGTCTGGGCCGCCTGACATCGCTGATCAACGGTGTGCTGCGCCAACTGGTCCGGCGGCGCGACGAGATCCCCTGGCCGCGCTGGGAAGACAAGCCGGTAGAGCATCTCACTGTCGTCGAATCTCATCCCGAGTGGCTCGTCCGTCGCTGGCTCAAACAGTTTGGGGCCGAGCGGACCCGGGCGATCTGCCAGGTCAACAACCAGCCGGCGGCTGTGTCGCTCCGGGTCAACGGGCTGCGCGCCAATCGGGACGCCTTTTTGCAACAACTGGCTGAAGCCGGTGTGGAAGCTGTCCCTTCGGCGCTGCACGGCATGGGAGTCCGGCTGGCCTCGGCCTCGGCGGTGACGCGCCTGCCCGGATTTGCGGAAGGGCTGTTTACCGTTCAGGATGAGAGTTCCATGGTCGTCGCGCCGGTCGTCGACCCGCAGCCGGGGGAGATCGTCGTGGACGCCTGCGCAGCGCCGGGGGGAAAGACGACCCATATGGCTGAACGGAGCGGCGACAAGGCGACCATCCATTCCTGGGACATCCATCCCCACAAGTTGGGTCTGATCCGGGAGAACTGCCGGCGGCTGGGAATCGAGTGCGTCCAGGTGGAGGCTATCGATGCCCGCCATCCGGCGGAGGCGTTGCGAGGCGAAGTCGACTGCCTGCTTCTGGACGCCCCTTGCAGCGGCCTCGGGGTGTTGCGCCGCAAACCGGAACTGCGCTACCGCATCTCCGAGGCCGATCTGGTCCGGCTGCGGGAGTTGCAGCGGGAGTTGTTGGACGGCGCGGCGCCGCTCGTCAAGCCGGGCGGGGTGCTTGTCTACTCCACTTGCACCATCGAGCCGGAGGAAAACTTCCAGCAGGTGAAAGACTTCCTGCAGCGCCATCCGGACTTTGGCGCTGAAGATCTGTCGCCCTTCCTGCCTGATCTGGATTTTACAGAGGAAGAGAAGCGGCAGTCGGCAAAGGGGTACTTTCAAATCCTGCCCCATCGCTTTCAAACGGACGGGTTCTTTGTGGCCCGGTTAAGGAGGCGGTCTTGAGCGTGAAGGAACCGGCAGAAGAAGCGGCCATAAAGCAGCGAACCGAGAGGCAGACAGAACAGCCCACTGACTTGCGCGGCCTCTTTCCCGAAGAGATAGCGGCTCTGCTCAAGCCATGGGGCCAACCGGCCTTCCGGGGCAAGCAGATATTCAAATGGCTCCAAAACCGGGCTGTTCGCGAGGTCGCCGAGATGACCGACCTGCCCCAGGCGCTGCGGGCCAGGCTGGAAGAAGCGGGGTGGCTGAAGCCCCTCGCCCTGGAACGGCGCCGCGTCGCCCGCGACGGCACCGAGAAATACCTCTGGCGGCTGGCTGACGGAGAACTGATCGAGTCGGTCCTCATGCCCTACCGGCGCGCCCAGACCCGGGACCGCGTGACCGTCTGCCTGTCCACGCAGGCCGGCTGCCCGCTCGGTTGCCGTTTTTGCGCCACCGGCCAGCAGGGTTTTCGGCGGAACCTGACAGCCGCAGAGATCGTCGGACAGGTGCTGGACATCACTTACGATCAGCGTAAGAATGATCCCGATTTCAAGGTGACCAATCTCGTTTTCATGGGGATGGGCGAGCCCTTTTTGAATTATGACAACGTCCGCCGGGCCATCGGTCTCTTCACCCACCCCGAGGGGCAGGCCATCGGCCAGCGTCGGATCACCGTCTCCACCGCCGGCATCGTGCCCGGCATCGACCGCTTTGCCGGCGAGGACTGGGAGGTGAACCTGGCCTTGTCGCTCCACGCCGCCGATGACAAGCAGCGCAGCGAGTGGATGCCGGTGAACGAACGGTTTCCCCTAGCCCAGGTGCTGGAGGCCTGCCGGCGCTACTGGGAAAGGACGAGGCGGCGCCTGTCCGTGGAGTACGCCCTCATGGCGGGCGTCAACGACCGGCCGGAGGATGCTAGGCGGCTGGGTTCGCTGTTCAAGGGTTGGCCCATCCACTTGAACCTGATTCCCGTCAATGCCGTCGCCGGGACAGGCGCCCGGCGGCCCGAGCGGGAACCGACAGAGCGCTTTCTCGCGGAACTGCGGCGCTGGGGAGTGGACGCCGTCATCCGTGAGGAGCGGGGACAGGATATCGAGGCGGCCTGCGGGCAACTGCGCGGCGCCGCCAGGGGGGAGGAGGAGGCATGAACGTCATCGCTCGCACCGACAAAGGGCGAGTTCGGCCGACCAACGAGGACAGCCACTTCTGTGATGTGGCCCAGGGGCTTTTTCTGGTCGCCGACGGGATGGGCGGTCATGAGGCTGGGGAGGTCGCCAGTGCGCTGGCGGTGGAAGCTTTTACCGGCCATTGGCGCGAGACAGAGGGGAACGGGGAGCCGGGAACTCGGCTGGAGGCGGCCTGCCGGGAGGCGAACCGGCGGATCTACCGGGAGTCGGTGAACCAGCCGAAGTGGGCCGGCATGGGCACGACGCTCACGGCCGCCCATCTGACGGCGTCTACGCTCACCGTGGCCCATGTGGGCGACAGCCGGGCCTACCTCTTCCAAAACGGGCAGGTCCGCCTGCTGACGCGGGATCACTCCCTGGTGGAAGAGATGGTCCGCCTCGGCAAGATCACCGAGGCGGAGGCCCAGTCCCACCCGCAGCGCAACATCATCACCCGTGCCCTGGGCACCCGCGATGATGTGCGGGTGGACGTGATGACGGCGACCTGGACACAGCGGGACCTGTTGCTCTTGTGCACCGACGGCCTGACCAACCTGGTGACGGCCGAGGAGATGGGCCGGCTCTTTGATCCGAACGCCGCGATTCCCTACCAGCGGGAGGCCCTGGAACGCGTCGCCGACGCCATGATGAATCTGGCCCTGGAACGGGGCGGTTATGACAATGTCACTTTCCTGATCATATGGCAAGAGGAAGGTGAGGGGTGGCAGGCATGATCGGACGCATCTTCGGCAATCGTTATGAAATCGTCGAACTCCTGGGCGGCGGCGGCATGGCTCAGGTCTTTAAAGGCTGGGACCGGTCGCTTCAACGGGCCGTCACCGTCAAAATCCTTCGCGAAAATCTCTGCTCTGACGAAGAGTTTGTCCGCCGGTTCCAACGGGAGGCCCAGGCGGTGGCCGGTTTGTCTCATCCCAATATCGTCAATGTCTATGACGTGGGCCGTGAGGGCGAGACCGACTACATAGTGATGGAGTTCATCGACGGGCCGACCCTGAAGGAGGTCATCCGCAGCCGGGCGCCTTTGCCGCCCGAGGAGGCCGTCGAACTGGCCAAGCAGATCTGCGACGCCCTCGAACACGCCCATGAGCGCGGCATCGTCCATCGCGATATCAAGCCCCACAACATCCTGATCACCCGGACAGGGCGGGTGAAGGTGACCGATTTTGGCATCGCCCGCTCCATCGCCCAGAACACGATGACCATGGACCGTTCCATCGTCGGGTCGGTCCACTACCTGTCGCCGGAACAGGCGCGGGGGCTGCCGGTCGATGAAAAATCGGACATCTATGCCCTCGGCGTCGTCATGTACGAATTGTTGAGCGGACAGGTGCCTTTTCAGGGGGAGACGCCGATCGCCGTGGCCCTCCAGCAGATCCAGGAGCAGCCTCAGGCATTGTCCATCCTGAACCCTCGTGTGCCCTCTGCGCTGGAGCAGGTGGTGTTGCGGGCGATGGAGAAAGAGCCGGCTCGCCGCTATCGCAACGCCCGGGCGCTCCGGCAGGATCTGGAGCGGGTCTTTACCGGCCAGGTGGCGGGACGGCTGCCCCATGCCGATGACGACAGCCCCACAGTGCGCCTGGACGGGGCTGTCGCCCGCATCGACGCGGAACTTGCCGCTACGGAGCGGGAAGAGGAAAGGAAAGGCGCCCGTAGAGCCGATCAAGGAAAAGGCAAGCGGTCCTGGGGCGTCTGGGCTGCAGGACTGTTGGCGGCGGTGTTGTTGCTGGCGAGCCTGACCTTTGCCTGGACGCGCTATATGAGCGTGCCCGAGGTGACCGTGCCGAAGGTCAAAGGGATGCGGGTCACCGAGGCCATGGAGCGGCTGGAAAAACTGGGGCTCCGCGCCGAGCCCAACTATGTCTTTGACAACGCCAACGTCAACATGGTCATCGCCCAGGACCCCGAGGAAAACCAGGTAGTCAAGCAAAACAGGGCCGTCAAACTGACGGTAAGCCAGGGACCCAAGCTGATCCGCGTTCCCAATGTGACGGGAAAACCGCTGCGAGACGCCCAGGTGGCGCTCAAGGAGGTCAACTTCAACGTCAATGTGGAAGAGGTCTTTGACGAAAACCCGGCCGGAACCGTCCTCTTTCAGTCCCCGGTAGCCAATTCGGAGCAGCCGGGGGAAACGGTCATCCAACTGCGAGTCAGCAAAGGGCCGGAGGCAAAGGCCACCATGCCTCCCCTGGTGGGGAGCAAGCTTCAGGAGGCCCAGGCCAAGTTGGAGCCGCTGAAGATCGATCTCAAACTGAAGCTTCAGGAGAACGCCACACTGCCGCCCTGGACGATTCTGGCCCAGGACCCGCCGCCGAACGCCCCGCTTAAGCCTGGCGATCCTGTCACCCTGACCTACTGCATCCCGCCTGCCAACGCCTCACCGGCCAGCCCCGTCAAATCATCGGTGCGCGTCTTTGTTCCCAATGACGGCAAAGAGCATACGGTGCGCATCGTCTTTGTCGATGAGCGGGGCGGCCAGAAGGAACTCTACAGTCATCGGCACAAGGCCGGCGAAATTGTCAGTCAGGAGGTCGCTACCACGGGCAAGGGAACGGTTCAGGCCTATGTGGACCAGACGGTGTACTGGGAGCGCAAGGTGGAGTGAGGCGCGAACAAGGTTGATCGATGCGCGAGCAGGCTAAGCAATGCTAAGGGAAGCCACACAGCACTAGAAATCGTGAGTAAGGCGAGTAAAGTGGAGTAATGGAGGATCCCCGTTTGAACCAAAGGGAGACGGAAGGAACGATCATCAAAGGATACAGCGGGTTTTACTATGTCCTCGCCGGCGGCCGGTTGCACACCTGCTCCTTGCGGGGCAAGTTTCGACTGAAGGGCGATGACCGCGTCTTTTTGCCCGGCGATCGGGTGCGCATCTGCGTCCTGGAAGGGGACAAAGGGGTCATCGAAGCGGTGTTGCCGCGGCGGAACGAACTGCTGCGCCCGCCCGTGGCCAATGTGGACCAAGTGCTCCTGGTCTTTGCCCTGGCGTCGCCTGACCCTGATTTCGTCCTTGTCGACCGTTTGCTCGTCCTGGCTGCTCATGCCGGCATCCGGCCTGTCCTCGTCTGGAACAAGGCGGACATCGCGCCGCCTGAGCGGGTGGCCCAGGTCCAGGCGCTCTACAGGGATATCGGGATGGACCAGTTCGTGCTCTCGGCGCGGCAGGGGGAGAACCTGGAGGGGCTGAAGGGCCTGCTGGAGGACCGCATCTCCGTCGTCGCCGGCCCCTCGGGGGCGGGCAAGTCGACCCTCCTCAACGCGCTGGCGCCGGGGTTGTCCCTCAAGACGGGCGAGGTCAGCGCCAAGATCGGCCGCGGCCGCCACACCACCCGCCATGTGGAACTGATCCGGTTGACGTCGGGCGCGCTGGTCGCCGATACACCCGGGTTTTCCACCCTCTATCTGCCCGATATCCCCGTCCAGGATTTGCCCGGATTTTTCCCTGAGATGGCGCCTCACCTCGGCGGTTGCCGTTTTACCAGTTGCCTGCACAAGACGGAGCCGGACTGTGCCGTCATCAAGGCCGTCGAGGCGGGGCAGATCCACCGGCAGCGCTACGACCACTACCTGATGTTCCTGAACGAATTGATCGAGCGGGAGCGACAGGCCCCGAAAGGAAGAAAATCATGACGATCAAAATCGCGCCGTCGATCCTGTCGGCCGACTTCGCCAACCTGGGCGCGCAGGTCGCCGCCGTGGAAGCGGGCGGCGCCGAGTACCTGCACATCGACGTGATGGACGGTCACTTCGTGCCCAACATCACCATCGGACCCCTCGTCGTGGCGGCGTTGCGGGAGCGCAGCCGGATGGTCTTTGACACCCACCTGATGATCGAAGCCCCGGACAAGTACATCCCTGACTTCATCCAAGCCGGGTCGGACCTGATCACGGTCCACCAGGAGGCCTGTGTCCACCTGCACCGCACCCTGTCGCTGATCAAGGAAAAGGGCGCCCGGGCCGGTGTGGCTCTCAACCCAGCCACACCCTGGCAGAGCCTGGCCTGTGTCCTGCCCATGGTCGATCTGGTCCTGGTCATGTCCGTCAATCCCGGTTTTGGCGGCCAGAAGTTTATCGCCGGCGCCTTGCCCAAGATCGAAGCGTTGGCCCGTTGCCGCCAGGAGCAGGGCCTTTGCTTCGAGATCCAGGTCGACGGCGGTGTCAACCGGACGACGGCGCCCCAGGTCGTCCAGGCTGGGGCCGATGTGCTGGTGGCCGGTTCGGCCCTCTTCGGGGCGCCCGATCCCCAGGCTGAGGTGGCCCAACTCCGGGCGGCTGCGTTGACCCTTTGACAGGATTCGCGCCGGTTGGTATAATTGATCCTACAACAAAAAGCACAATTGAATCGGTGTTTTCCTTGGGGATGGGTGCAATTCCCTACCGGCGGTAAAGCCCGCGAGCCCTTCGGGGCAGATCCGGTGTGATTCCGGGGCCGACAGTGACAGTCTGGATGGGAAAGGGAAACGAAGAGGCGGCTGACACATGGGCAGCTTGTCCTTGCTTTGTCCTGCCGTTGCGGTTCCGGTCAAAGTGTTGTTTCTGTATCCCCGGGGAAACTAACCCCGGGGGTTCTTCGTTTTCCCGGAGAGTGGTGGTGTTGAGTTGATTCCAGAAGACCTTTCATTCATGAGCCGCGCCCTGGAACTGGCCGCCCTGGCCTTGGGGAGGACAAGTCCCAACCCGGTCGTCGGCTCGGTCATCGTCAAGGATGGGCGCGTTATCGGGGAAGGGTATCACCGGAAAGCGGGGACGCCCCATGCGGAGGTTCACGCCTTGCGCCAGGCCGGCGAGGCCGCCTGCGGCGGAACCCTCTATGTGACCCTTGAACCGTGCAACCATCATGGACGAACCCCGCCCTGCACCGAAGCGATCATCGCCGCCGGGATCAGCCGGGTGGTGGCCGCCGTGCCAGACCCCAACCCCCAGGTGGCGGGGCAGGGATTCTCCAGGCTGCGCGAGGCCGGCATCGAAGTCGATGTAGGGGTGATGGCCGATGAGGCCATCGCCATCAACCAGCCCTTTTTCACCTGGATGACGCGCAAGCGGCCCTGGGTGCTACTGAAGTGGGCCATGACGGCGGACGGCAAGATCGCCGCCGCATCGGGCGACAGCCGCTGGGTCAGCAGCCCGGCGTCGCGCCACAAGGTCCACGAGTGGCGCAACCGCCTCGACGCTATCCTAGTCGGCATCGGCACGGTGCTGGCCGATGATCCCCAGTTGACCGTCCGCCTCGCCGAAACCGACTGTCGCAACCCCATCCGCGTCATCGTCGACAGCAAGGCGCGGACACCGCTGACGGCGAAGGTCCTGTCGCCGGAGGCGAAGACCATCATCGCGGTCACCGAGGCGGCGCCGGCGGAGCAGGTCGCAGCGCTTGAACAGGCTGGGGCCAAGGTGCTACGCTGCCTAGCCGATGCCGGCGGTCGCGTCGATTTGTCCAATCTTTTGAACCAACTCGCCTGTGACGGCGTCACGTCGCTTTTGGTGGAGGGCGGGGCGCGCATCCACGGGGCCTTTTTGGATGGAAACCTGGCCGACCGGGCGGCCATCTTTTTGGCCCCGAAGATCGTCGGCGGAGAGGGGGCGCCGTCGCCGGTCGGCGGGACGGGAGCGGCTATGATGGCCGAGGCCCGCCGGCTGCAAAGATGTGTTATGACCCCTGTCGGAGACGATTGGCTGCTCGAAGGGGTACTGCAGGAGGTGAGGCCGTGTTTACCGGAATCGTAGAGGAACTGGGCGTCGTCCGGGCGATTTCCCGGGGCGCTCGCTCAGCCAAGATCGAGATCAACGCGAAAACGGTCGTTGAGGACGTGAAGCTCGGCGATTCCATCGCCGTCAACGGCGTCTGTTTGACCGTCGTCCGCTTTGACGGGAGCGGCTTTACGGCCGATGTGATGGCCGAGACGATCGACCGCACCGCCCTGTCGGAACTCCAGCCGGGACACCGGGTCAACCTGGAGCGGGCCGTCCGCGCCGGCGATCGCCTGGGCGGCCATATCGTCTCCGGCCACATCGACGCTGTCGGCGTCATCCGGGGCCAGGAGCGCGTCGACATTGCCGTCGTGACAGAGATCGCCGCGCCGCCGGAACTGTTGCGCTATGTCATCCCGAAGGGCTCCATCGCCATCGACGGCATCAGCCTGACGGTGGTCGATGTCTTTGAGGCGGCCTTTACCGTCTCCTTGATCCCCCACACGGCCGGGCTGACAACGCTGGGCTTGAAGAAGCCGGGCCACAAGGTCAACCTGGAGGCCGACGTGATCGGCAAGTATGTGGAACGCCTGCTCACCGGCAGGATACCTTCCGCCGAGTCGGGCCGCGCTGCGGCGGCAGGAAAAGGATCCCGGTTGACCCGCGAGTTTTTGCTGGAAAATGGATATTAAGAGGTGAGTCCCTTGGCATTTAGCACGATTGAGGAAGCCATCCAGGACATCCGCGACGGCCGTATGATCATCGTCGTTGACGATGAGGACCGGGAGAATGAAGGCGACCTGTTGATGGCGGCGGAAAAGGCCACGCCGGAGGCGATCAACTTCATGGCCACCTTCGGCCGGGGTTTGATCTGTGTCCCCATGACGGGGGAGCGGCTCGACGCCCTGGAGATCCACGCCATGGTCCGCGACAACACGGACCGCATGCAGACGGCCTTCACTGTCTCCGTTGACGCCACAACCTGCACCACCGGCATCTCGGCCTACGAACGGGACCAGACGATCCACACCCTGCTGGACGCCAAGACGAAGCCCGACGATCTGCGCAAGCCGGGCCACATCTTCCCGCTGCGCGCCCGCGACGGCGGCGTGCTGGTGCGGGCAGGGCACACGGAAGCGGCTGTCGATCTGGCCCGGATGGCCGGCCTCTACCCGGCCGGCGTCATCTGCGAAGTCATGGCCGACGACGGCACGATGGCCCGGATCCCCGAGTTGCTGCCCTTCGCGGAAAAACATAACCTCAAGATCATCACCATCGCCGACCTGATCGAGTACCGCCGCCGCACGGAAAAGCTGATCCGGCGGGTGGAGACGATCAAGCTGCCCACCAAGTACGGCGATTTTACGGCAGTCGCCTATGAGAGCCTCCTCGACGGCGAAGGTCACCTGGCCATCGTCAAAGGGGATGTGGAAGACGGCGAAGAGTCGGTGCTCGTGCGGGTCCACTCGGAATGCCTCACCGGCGATGTGCTCGGCTCCAAGCGCTGTGACTGCGGCGACCAGTTGGCCAGCGCGCTCCTGCGGATCGAGGAAGAGGGTCGCGGCGTCGTCCTCTACATGCGCCAGGAGGGACGCGGCATCGGCCTGGTCAACAAGATCCGCGCCTACAAGCTCCAGGACATGGGCGCCGACACCGTTCAGGCCAACGAGATGCTCGGCTTCCCCGCCGACCTGCGCGATTACGGCACCGGCGCCCAGATCCTGGCCGACCTGGGCCTGAAAAAGATCCGCCTCATGACCAACAACCCGCGCAAGATCAAAGGGTTGGAAGGCTACGGCCTCTCTGTCGTCGAGCGGGTGCCTATCGTCATCGACTGTGTCCCCGAAAACGAACGGTACTTGAAGACGAAGGAAGAGAAACTGGGGCATATGCTCTAAAAAAAAGTGAAGGAGTCGATCCATCCATGCCAGGCGCTATCTATGAAGGCCATCTGATCGGCCAAGGGTTGAAAATCGGCATTGTCGTTTCCCGTTTTAACGAGTTCATCTCCTCCAAACTGGTTGCCGGCGCCCAGGACGCCCTGTTGCGCCACGGCGTCTCCGACCAGGATGTGCATGTCGCCTGGGTTCCCGGCGCTTTCGAGATCCCCCTGGTGGCGAAAAAAATGACGGCTAAGGGTTATGACGCCGTCATCTGCCTCGGCGCCGTCATCCGGGGCTCGACGCCCCATTTTGACTACGTCTGCAGCGAGGTGTCCAAAGGCGTCGCCCAGGTGGGCCTCCAATCGGGCGTTCCCACCATCTTTGGGGTCCTCACGACTGACACGATCGAACAGGCCATCGAGCGGGCGGGGACGAAGGCCGGCAACAAGGGCTGGGACGCCGCCATGTCGGCCATTGAGATGGCCAATCTGCTGCGCAGCATCGGCGGCTGATCCGATGGATCGGATTCCGTCGGCCATCACCGTGCAGAGCCTGGTCGCCCGGGGATTTGTCGGCAATTCGGCCGTCATCCCCGGGTTCCTGGCCTGCCGGGTCGAACCCTACCCGGTCCATACGGTCATGCTCGGCGCCCATGGCGCCGTCCGTCCCCGGCGGGGCGGCGTCGTTCCGTCGCCACTTTTCTACGGCCTGCTGCGCTCCCTCGAAGAGGTGGAGGCCGACCTGATTCTGAGCGGTTACCTCGGGTCAGCCGAACAGGGAGATATCCTGGCCGACTGGTTGTCCCGCCGGATGGCGGCGAAGGAACCGATCCCCTACCTGCTCGATCCCGTGCTGGGCGATGATCCCCACGGGCTCTATGTGACGCCGGAGGTGACGGATGTGGTCCGGGAGCGGCTGTTGCCGCTGGCCCAGGTGATCACGCCCAATCCCTTTGAGGTGCTAAAGTTGGCCGGAATGGATCCGGCGGCGGCAGACCGCAGTGAGCCTGTAATCATAGCGGCGGCACGTCGCCTGTTGGAACCGGCCACGGGGCCTTGCCCCCCTGCGCCCGCGTCCAGGCTTCAGTGGGTGATCGTCACCAGTTGGCGGCGGGAGAACAACCGGATCTACACCCTTGCACTCGGACGGGAGGCGGTCTGGGAGGTCGGCGTCAACGCGGTGCCCTGGTCAGCCTACGGCACAGGGGATCTCTTTGCCGCCATCGTGGCGGCTGGGATCTGCCACGACCGGTCCGTTCCCGAGGCCTGCGCGGCGGCGGCTCGCGCTGTGGCAACGGCCCTGAAAGAGGCGCAAAGCAACGGCGCGGATACAGTCATGCCGATCGGGCTTCCTGACTTTTATCGAACATCAGCCGGTGAAGCTGCAGAGGCTGCCGGCGGCGAATGTGACTGTGGCCTAACGCTTAAGCGTTTTGAACCCTAGTCGGATGACTGTACATCTTCTAAAAATGGCAAGCCTATACCTGAATTTTGTCGCATGTAAGCCTTAGTTGGAAAGGAAGACGGATCACAGCGATGGGTGTCACGAAGGGCGATGAACTCATACGGGCCACGGCCCAAGACGGCATGGTGCGCTTTATCGGCGCCCGGACGACGGAACTGGTGGGCCGGGCTAGGGAACTGCACGGGACATGGCCGGTTCCGACGGCCGCCCTGGGCCGGGCCTTGACGGCGGCGTCCCTCTTGGGGGCTTTGCAAAAAAACGATGAGAAGATGACCTTGCGCATCCTTGGCGACGGTCCCCTCGGAGCGGTGGTCGCCCAGGGCGATGCCAAGGGGCGGGTGCGCGGCTATGTGCAGCATCCGGAACTGGATCTGCCGCCGACGGCGGAAGGGAAGCTTGATGTGGGCGGCGCCGTGGGCCGCCAGGGCCATATCCATGTGACGCGGGACCTGGGGCTGAAAGAAGCCTACACCGGTTCAGCTGAGTTGGTCTCCGGCGAAATCGCCGAGGATCTGACCCAATACTTCCTCATCTCCGAACAGACGCCGAGCGCCGTCGCCCTGGGCGTCCTCATCGATGTGGACGGCTCGGTGATGTCTGCCGGCGGCTACTTGCTCCAGTTGATGCCTGGCGCCGATGACACCATGATCGAACAGTTGGAGGCGCGGATCGCCCGGATCGGCCCCATCAGCCAGTATTGGTCCACGGGCAAGAGCGCCCGCGATCTGATGGAGGAACTCCTGGAGGGCATGGAACCGAAGGTGCTGGCCTCTTATCCACCGGAGTTTTTCTGCGGCTGCGACCGGGAGCGCGTCGCCGCATTGCTCAAGAGCCTCGGCGCTGACGAACTGGCCGATATGCGCGAGAGCCAGGGGGGCGCTGAGGTGCGATGCCATTTTTGCAGTCAAGCCCACTTTTTTGCCCCTGAAGAACTGCAAGCCTGGGAACAGGAACTGCGCAGCAAGACGGTATAAGTTCATTATCGTTGATCGCCCGCAGCGCCCAGGCAGTCGAAAGACGAAGGGAAGCGCTGCGGGCGAAAACGCAAAAAGTCCTTTGACCAACAGGTCAAAGGACTTGACGCTTCGGGGTTATCGGCAACCGCAGGGGCCGCGGTTGGTTAGACAGACCGCTGAACTTTGCCCGAACGGAGGCAGCGGGTACAAACATTCAGACGAACAGGCGCACCCTTGACAACCGCGCGAACGCGCTGGAGGTTGGGAGACCAGGTGCGTTTTGTGCGGATGTGGGAGTGACTGACTTGCATCCCCGTTTGAACCCCTTTGCCACAAATGGCGCATTTCCGTGCCATGATTCCACCTCCTTGGGCTCGAAAAAAATCACTATTACAGTCTAACAGATAGATTGCCCTTTGGCAAGATCTTGGACGCAGGGAAAAAGGAATTCTTCCCGCTTTTGACGAATAGGTTGGCAGGAAGCAAAACTTGTTAAGGGGGGAGCGACTTGGGAAGAATAACCAAGGACATGTCGTTGATGGCATTGCTGCAGGCTTACCCTGAAGCGGCGGAAATCCTGGCACGGCACGGGATGGGCTGCCTCGGTTGCATGGGTTCCGCCACAGAGACGATTGAAGGCGGCGCCCGGATGCATGACATTGACCTTCAGGTCCTCCTGGCGGAATTGCAGCGGTTGGAAAGGCAGGGGCCCGCGTGAGGGCCTTTTTTTATAGGAAGGAGTGTGACCGGTGATGACGGTGAAAAATCCCTCTGACATGGGCAGTGTTTCGATCGCCGACGATGTGATCGCCAATATCGCCGGACAGGCGGCGGCAGAGTGTTATGGTCTGGTGGGCATGGCGCCCAAACACCTCTTCGCAGGGATCGGCGTCAACAAGCGGGCGGAAAACGCCGCTCGCGGCATCCAGGTGAACGCCTACGGTGATTATTCGGTCTCCTTGGATCTGCATGTGATCATGGCCTACGGCGTTCGCATTCCCGAAGTGGCCCGGACGGTCATGGAACGGGTCAAGTCAGCTATCGAGAACCAACTGGGGTTGTCTGTTCGTGAGGTGAACGTCCATGTCCATGGACTCAAGATCCCCGATTAAGGAGCGCTTGGACGGGCCTTCCCTGGCCGCCTTGATCCGGGGCGGCGCTAAACGAGTCGAAGTCAACCGGCATCAGGTGGACCGGCTGAACGTATTTCCCGTGCCTGACGGAGATACGGGCACCAACCTGTCCTTGACGCTGCGCGCCTGCGCCGAGGCCATCCCTGACGGCGAGATCCGGGCGGGAAAAGTGGCCATGGCGGCGGCGAAGGGCGCATTGCTCGGCGCCCGCGGCAATTCGGGCGTGATTTTTTCTCAACTGTTCCGCGGTTGGGCAAAGGCCCTCGAAGACAAGGAGTCGGTGTCGCCGCTCGATTGGGCGCGGGCGATGGAAAAAGGGGTGGAGATGGCCTACAAGGCCGTCATGAAACCGGTGGAGGGAACGATCCTGACGGTCGCCAGGGCGGCGGCCAGGGAAGCCCTCGCTGCGAGCCGCCCCGGCAGTGATCTCGATCAGATCCTGACAGCGGCGATCACGGCGGCCCAGCGGGCGCTCGCCAAGACACCGGAGCAACTGCCTGTGTTAAAAGAGGCTGGTGTTGTCGATGCCGGTGGGCAGGGCTATCTGTTCTTTCTGGAGGGTTGCCGCCAGGCTTTGCGCGGCGAGGCCGTCACAACCGAGGCGTCCCTGTTCGAGAAAGGTGCGGCTGCCGGCGCAGCAAGTCGTGGCGAGGGGCCTTTTGAACAAGGACAGGATCAGTACTCCGCGCCGGAGCAGTTCCGCTACTGCACAGAGTTCATCCTCAAAGGGCGTCAACTGCCCCTCAATGGTTTGCGCAAGAGCCTCGAATCTCTGGGCGACTGCCTGCTCGTTGTCGGCGATCCGGAGGCGGCTAAGATCCATATACATACGGACCATCCCGGGCTGGTTCTGGAACAAGCCCTCCGGCATGGCGACCTCCATGAGATCCACATCAATAACATGGTCGAACAGGCTGCAAACCGGATGGCCGAACAAAGGGAGAACCAGACGGCAAAACCGTTGAGAGCCGAAAGGGAGGCGGCTGGGGATGCAGGCGAGCGGAGGCCCATCGGCGTGATCGCCGCTGCGCCGTCAGAGGGCTGGGCGCGAATGTTTCAAGAACAGGGGGCTGCCGCTGTTGTCGACGGTGGGACAAGCCGCAACCCCAGCGCCAGCGACTGGCTGGCGGCGATGGAAAAAGCAGCCGTCGATTTCTGCCTGCTCTTGCCCAACCACCCCAACCTGATTCTGGCGGCCCGGCAGGCTGCGCAGATCTTTGGCGAGGACCGGGCGCAAGTCGTTGCGACCCGTCATCTTCCCGGCGGTCTGGCAGCGATGCTGGCCTTTGATCCCCGGAAAAGCGCCGGCGAGCTCCAGTTCGCCATGGCTAAGGCGGGTCAGGGAACGCGCTGCATCGAGATCACGAGGGCTGTCCGCGACGCCAGCCTGAATGGCGTCGCTGTCTCTGAGGGCGATCTCATCGGCCTTCTCGACGACAGGCTCATCGCCGGAGGGAAGGAACTGACAGAGGTTGTCCGTTCTGCCCTGGCTGCGGCGGGCGATGGCTGGGAGTTGGTCACCCTCTATCAGGGAGAGGGCGCAGACGCTGCAGAGTCGGAAAGCCTGATCGAAGAGATCGAGCGAAACTGTTCGGGCGCCGAGGTGGAACGGGTGGCGACGGGACAACCGCTCTATCCCTATATCATTGGACTGGAGTAAGGGCATGAAATGGCAATCCTTGTGGCAGAACCTGCGGCGGGCTGTCGATGCAGAGCGCCATTGCGGGTACACTGACGGCGGCGTTGTCGGCGGCTTTGCGGCCTTTGCCCGTTCAGCCCTCATCGCCCTGCGACGGGAAGCGGTCGACGTTCCCGGCCCTTGGGGGGCGCGCCTGGCCTTATGGGAGGGCCAATTGCAATACTACCGGCAGCAACCGATCCCTGAACGGCGTCATCTGGTGGAACAGATCTCGCAAAACCTCAGTGAGTTTGAGTTGGCGCTGTCCCCCCAACTGCCGACTGATCAACCCTTTTTGGCGGCGTCGCCCCCTTCGGCGACACCATCCCGTCCGGTGGAGCCAACGGGCACGCGGTCAGGGAACGCACCGCCCCAAACTGCGCCTCAACGAACGGCTTCGACACGCACCGCTGCCCCTGGCTCCGCCGCCTCTCGCGCCGCCGCCCCTTCCGGCGCAGACCGCCCGCTCGCCCGCGGCGGCCAGGGGCCGGGCACAGAGATCCAGTTCCTGCGCGGGGTAGGGCCCCAGCGGGCGGCGACGCTGAAAAAGCTGGACATCGCCACTGTGCGGGACCTGATTTTTCACCTGCCCCACCGCTACATCGACCGGAGCCGGCTGATGAGCATCGCCCAGATCCGCTACCCCGGCGACGTGACGGTGGCCGGCGTGATCCGCGCCTACCAGCAGTGGAACCCACGGCGCGGGCTGGCGGTGATCAAGGGCCAGATCGACGACGGGAGCGGTCTGCTTCCCATCGTGCTCTTCAACCGCAAACACCTGCCGGCCAAGCATCCGCCCGGCACTGCTGTCGTCGTCTCCGGCAAGGCTGAGTTCCGCTACGGCAAGGCGGAACTGCATGTGGAGGAGATGGAAAATCAGGCCGAGGCGGGACTTCACACCAACCGGATCATTCCCGTCTACCCGGCTACAGAGGGCTTGAACCAGCGGTTTCTGCGGGGCCTCTTTGAACAGGTGCTGGACAAGTACGCCTCATCGCTGAACGATCCCCTTCCGACCCCGGTGGCGGCGAAAGTCAAACTGCCTTCCCTTGTCGAGGCGGTCCGCCAGATCCACTTTCCCGAAAGTCTGGAAGCGGCCGAGGCGGGCCGGCGCAAGGTCGCCTTCAACGAGATTTTTTTGCTGTCTACGGCCTGGCGCTATGTGCGCCGGCAGAAGCAGGGGCTCATCGAGGGGATCCGGCACCAGCCGGCGCGGGAGGAACTGCTGCGGTTTTGGTCGCTCCTGCCCTATACACTGACAGGGGCGCAGCAGCGGGTGATCAGCGAGATCGAGGCGGACATGGAAGTCGGCAGGCCCATGCACCGGCTGCTCCAGGGCGATGTGGGCGCCGGCAAGACGGTGGTTGCCGCTTCTGCTGTCGTGAAGGCCGTCGCCTCCGGGTATCAGGCGGCCTTGATGGCGCCGACAGAGGTCCTGGCCGAGCAGCATGCCATCAACTGGCAGAGCCTGCTGGCCAACATGGCCATGCCGGTGGCCCATCTGACCGGGTCGATGGGGCGGCGCCGCCGCGAAGAGGTCCTGCGCGGTCTGAACGACGGCTCCATCCCTGTCGTCGTGGGCACCCATGCGTTGTTGCAAAAAGAGGTGACCTTCCGTCGCCTAGGTCTGGTGATCATCGATGAACAGCATCGCTTCGGCGTCCGGCAGCGGGCCGTCCTGAAAGGGAAGAGCGAGGCGGCCGATCTGCTGGTGATGACGGCGACACCGATCCCGCGCACCCTGGCCATGGCCGTCTACGGCGATCTGGATGTGTCGGTCTTGGATGAGCGTCCGCCGGGCCGGCAGCAGGTGAAGACCCATCATGTGGGCAGCGACGCCTGGCCGCGCATCTACCGGTTGATCCGCCGCGAGGTGGCTGCCGGTCGTCAGGCCTACGTGGTCTGCCCTGCCATCGAGGATTCGGAGGAATCAGACCTAGCCGCCGTGGAGGAGCGCTACGCCACCCTGTCCCGCGATGTCTTCCCCGATCTGGCCGTCGGCATCCTCCACGGGCGGCTGAAGAAAGAGGAAAAGGCCGCCGTCATGGAGCGTTTTTACCGCGGCCAATTGCACATCCTCGTCGCCACGACGGTGATCGAGGTGGGCATTGACGTGCCCACGGCGACGATCATGGTCATCGAGGGGGCCGAACGGTTCGGATTGGCGCAACTGCACCAGTTGCGGGGACGGGTCGGTCGTGGCGACGCCCAGTCCTACTGCATCCTTGTGGCCGACAAGCTCTCCGAGGAGGGGCGGCAGCGCATGCAGGCCATGGAAGCGAGCGACGACGGGTTCCGCCTCGCCGAGGAGGACTTGAAATTGCGGGGGCCCGGCGAATTCCTGGGGACGCGACAGAGCGGCATCCCCGCTTTTAAAGCGGCCGACCTGGTCCGTGACGCCGATCTGATAGAAATGGCGAAGGAATGGGCCCGGCGCTGGTCGGAACACGATCCCGAACTCGAGGCGCCGGAGAGCCGCGAACTGGCCCAGCGGGTGAGGGAGACTTTTCATGGATTGGACTTGTTCTGACGGGCGATCCTAGCAGGTGAGGAGGTGATCGCCTTGCCGGAACGGGATCGCGACGAACTGTCGCCGCAACTGGAGGACTTTAAAATGGAAGTGGCCCAGGAGATCGGTCTGGGCCACCGTTTTCAGGGCGCTAAAAAGGACGGCGCCACAACGGGAGTCCAGCCGGGCAAGTGACCGGGTTGTGCCAAGGACGACGCAGTCCGGCGGCCCGGCGGGCCGTCCAGCACAGAGCAGCCATAATTGGAAGCAGCCGGTTAGAGAGCAGTCAACAGAGTTGTCCGGCCAGATAATCGCCGGTGAAGAGCAACCGGCACAACAGCCAACAAAGAGCAGCGAAAGAAAAGAGCGCTCCCCCAAGGGACGCTCTTCGCCCTTTTTACTGCAGGTACTGGGTCCATTGGTCCGGCGTGATGGCCGGATGGAGCGCCTGGGCGATCCCGGCCGAGACAACACGGGAGGTCTGCTGGATCAGTTGGTCGATCTCCTTGGGCGTCATGATCAGGTCCCGCTGGAAGGGGCCCAGGACCTCTTCAATGATCTGCTGCATCGCCTCCGGATTGAGCCCTTTGTACAATCGGTAGAGGGTGGGACTCGTCTGAAACTGCTGCATCAGTTTTTCGATGGCCTCATGGGCGATGATGCCGGCGTGGACGACGGTGGGGATGCCGAGCGCCACGACGGGACAGCCCATCGTCTCCAGGTTGATCCCGGCCCGTTTGTTGCCGACGCCTGAACCGGGGTGGATGCCTGTGTTCGCCAGTTGGATGCTCGTGGCGATGCGGTCGACAGAACTGGTGGCCAGTGCGTCGATGGCGATGATCAGATCGGGTCGTGTTTTTTCCACGATCCCTTTGATGATCTCTGCCGTCTCGATCCCTGTCAGGCCGAGGACGCCGGGAGCGATGGCGCTGACGGGACGGAGATCGCCCGATAGTTCCTCCGGCGCGTAGTGGTGCAGGTGGCGGGTGACGAGGGTCGATTCGACCACCTTGGGCCCGAGGGCGTCCGGGGTGGCGTTCCAGTTGCCGAGTCCGACGACGAGAACCGAACTGTTGGGGCCGATCTGCAGGAGTCCGCTCAGTTCACGGGCCAGGATCGTCGAGATGGTCTGGTGGGCCTCCCGGTTGTTCTCCCGCAAAGGGGGCGCGTCAATGGTCACATAGGTCCCCCGCGGCTTGCCCATGGCCTGTTCGCCTTGTTCCGATTCGACGACGACGGTGGTAACGACTGCCTGCGGGTGTTCGGTCCGAAAGATCCGCACACCGGGCACATCAGAGCCCATCTCCCGGCGGATGACGTCATGGGCCTCGACGGCCATGTCCAGGCGGATGCCGAGGTTGCTGTACAGAGTGGAGCGATTCACAGCCATTCCTCCTTCTTTCCTCAATGTGCCCTCTGGGACAGGAGGCTCATTCCTCTGTTGCGGGAATTGTCGAAAGAGGGAGGCCATGCTATAATCTGGGTAATGCGGTAAAGGGGGATTGGACGTGCGGATCATATCCGGCCAAGCCCGAGGCCGCCGCCTCGTCTCTGTCAAGGGTTGGGAGACGCGGCCCACGGCCGATCGCGTGAAAGAAGCGCTGTTCAGTGTTCTGGCCGGGCGTTGCCTTGAGGCGCAATGCCTGGACCTGTTTGCGGGAACGGGCGCCTTGGGCCTCGAGGCCCTCAGCCGGGGCGCTGCGTTCGTATATTGGGTGGAAAAACATCCGGCTGCCTGTGCGATCATCGCAAAAAACATCGAAGCAACCGGTTTGGACAGGGGAAAAGTGCTGAAGCAGGATGTCCGGCAGGCCTGCCAGCGTCTGCTCGCCGAAGGAAGGCGCTTTGATTTAATCTTTGCCGACCCGCCCTATAAGCGGGAACTCTGGCTGCCCGTGTTGGAGTCGGCTGCCGCCGGCCTGTTGGCGCCGGCAGGGACCTTGATCTTGGAAAGCAGCCGCGATGAAGGGCTTCCCGAAGAATTCGGTTCCCTGATCCGGAGGAAGCAGGACCGCTATGGAGACACCATGATTCATTACTACCAGTGGGAGCGGTCGCCGGAACCGGAACCGGACGAACGCTGTGAGGAGGCCGATTCGTGACTGTTGCCGTTTATCCGGGCAGTTTTGATCCCATCACCAAGGGCCATATGGACATCGTGGAGCGGGCTGCCCAGATTTTTAATGAAGTGATCGTCGCTGTCGTGATCAATCCCAACAAAAAACCGCTCTTTACCATGGACGAGCGCGTCGAGATGATCCGGATGGCGTCTGCCCATATCCCGAACGTCCGCGTCGAGTCTTTTTCGGGTTTGCTCGTCGATTTTACACGCAAGCAGGGCGCCCGGGCCATCGTGCGGGGCTTGCGGGCTGTTTCCGACTTCGAGGTAGAGTTTCAGATGGCCCTCATGAACAAGCGGCTCTATCCCGAGGCGGAGACGGTATTCATGGCCACCCACACCGACTATGCCTTCCTCAGCAGTTCCATGGTCAAAGAAGTGGCTTCCTTCGGGGGAGACGTATCGGATTACCTGCCGCCGTCGGTGCTCACCAGGGTGGCGGAAAAATACGGCGATACAGTATGGGGAAAGGCGCCGGCCAGATAGAAAGGGGAACCTGTTCGATGGAGCGTTCACAGGCTTTGGAAGGGAATTCGTCGCGCTTTGGCGAAGGCAGGAGCGTTCTGCGCCTCCTGGACGAACTGGAAGAATTGATCGAGACATCGACGCGCATCCCGATCACGGGCAAGGTGCTTGTGGATGATCATACCCTCCTGGATTTTCTGGATCGCATCCGCACGGGACTCCCCGAAGAGCTGCGCCAGGCCAAATGGCTGACGAAGGAACGGCAACGGGTCATCCAGGAAGCCGAAGCCGAGTGCCAGCAGATGATCGAGGAAACGAAGGCTTATGTGGCCAAGTTGGCCGGTGAGACGGAGATCGTCCGGATGGCTCAGCAAAAATCCGAGGAGATCCTGGCTGAGGCCCGTAGCCAGGCGGCGGAGTTGCAAAATGACGCTCGCCAGTATGCCGACGATGTCCTTCGCCAGATTGAACATACCCTGACCAAGTCTGTCAACACGGTCCGTAAAGGCCGGGAAGAGCTGCAAGCCACGTGGGAGCGGGGAGAGGAAGCCTATTGACCCCCGCGCCGGGGTGAAGATCTACCCGTTTTATGGTGCAAGTCGTTTTCAGCGGGGTGTCGAGGGACGCCCTTTTTATTTTTTATCGTTTCGTCACCCCTTTTCGGGCGGACAGGACCGTCCACAGAAGGAGCAGGAACGCCAGGATCAGATATGCGATCCCGGTGGAACCGGGCCAGAACGGCCAGATTTGGATACCAAGGATGGGAGGGATGCAGGCGGAAGCTAGCGAAGATGGTATATGGGGCAGCCAAAGGCTGACAATCACCATGGATAGGATGCCTTGCGCCAGCCTGGCCAGGATGTAGCGGCTCATCCGCACCCCCGTTCCGGCCAGACAGGTCGCGACCTGGGCCAGAATGGAGAGGCCGCTCCAGGACAGGATCAAGGCGGTGAAAACAAGACGCTGGGAAAGGGGGGCTTGGGCCACCGCAATCTGCTGACAGCCGATGCTCATCTCCAGCGCCCCCGACAGAAGTCCCGGCGCCAGATCGGGGCTGCACTGAAGGGCGGGGAGCGCCTTTTCCAACAGCGCCAGCAGCGGCGCAAGCAAGCCCCCGGCGGAAAACAGCCGGAAGGCGACGACGAAAAACATGGTATACCCACCGATGATCAGGATGTTGTGCATCCCTTTGCCGATTGCCGTTCCCAGTGTTTCCCCGGCGGTCCCGGGCTGGGTCAGGAAGGTTTGCCATTCCCTTTTCAAACGGGAACGGAAGGGAAGGGACGCCGTAGCGCGAGACCCAGGCGACAGGCGGGCATGGATCAAGCCGACAAGCAGGTTGGACATGTAGTGGGAGGCTGCCAGCAGCAGTCCCGCTTCTGATGATCCGAACATGCCGGCGCCGACGGCGCCGAGCATGAATAGGGGACTGGCGTTGTTGGTGAACAGGACGAGCCGTTCGCCTTCCGCAGGCGTCAGCATACCCTCCCGGATCAGGCGGGCCGTCATGATGGCGCCGACGGGAAAACCGGTGGTGAATCCCACGGCGACGACGACGGCGGCTGCGCCAGGAAGACGAAAGAGCGGCCGCATCAGCGGTTCCAGCACTGCGCCGATCAACCGGGGCAAACCGAGGGCCAGGATCAGTTCGGCGACCACCAGAAAGGGAAACAGGGCCGGCAACAAGACGGTCAACCAGAGTTGTAATCCTTCCCGCGCCGCGGAGAGTGACACGGCCGGGTAAAAGACCATGAACGGGGTCAAGAGCAGAAAGAAAAGCGTCAGGATAAGCGATCCAGGGACCATAGGGATAGGCGAGATCATCAACACAAGCCTCCAATTATCTGTAAAATTCTGAAAATTTCGAGATAATCATCTTGACGAAATCTTCTGCTTAAGTGACAACCGTAGACCATTGGGGTATATTAAAGAAAAAAGTCACAAATATAAGGAGGATCCTCATGATCGTTTTGGTTATCAACTCTGGTAGTTCTTCGCTCAAGTACCAGGTTTTTGACATGCAGAAGGAAGCGCTGCTCGCCAAAGGCCTGGTCGAACGGATCGGCCTGAACGGTTCTATTTTGACTCATCGACCGACCGGCAAAGACCAGGTCGTCATCGAAACGGAGATCCCGAACCATGACCGGGCGATCCAACTGACCGTCGAAGCCCTGACCCATGAGGACCATGGCGTCGTTGCGTCGATGCGTGAAATCGACGCTGTGGGGCACCGCGTTGCCCATGGCGGCGATAAGTTTTCCGACTCGGCTGTCATCAATGAGCAGTCGTTGGCCAATATCCGCGCCCTCTTCGAAGTGGCGCCGCTGCACAACCCGCCGGCGGTGATGGGTATCGAGGCCTGCCAGCACATGCTGCCCGGCGTTCCCCAGGTCGCTGTTTTTGACACGGCCTTCCACCAGACGATTCCCGGCTACGCCTACAACTACGCCCTCCCCTATGCGTTAGCGGAAAAGTATTCCCTCCGCCGCTACGGCTTCCACGGCACTTCCCACAAGTATGTGGCCCAGCGGGCTGCGGCCATGCTCGGCCGGTCCCTGGAGGATCTCAAAATCATCACCTGCCACCTGGGCAATGGCGCCTCCATCGCCGCCATCGACGGTGGTCGTTCCGTCGACACGTCGATGGGCTTCACGCCGCTGGAAGGCCTGATCATGGGCACCCGCGTCGGTGACATGGATCCGGCCGCCGTTCCCTTCCTGATGGAAAAAGAGGGATTGACGACAGGCCAGATCAACGATCTGATGAACAAAAAGAGCGGCGTCCTCGGCGTTTCCGGCGTCTCCAGCGATTTCCGCGACCTGGAAGAAGGGGCCGCCAAAGGGAACGAGCGTTGCCAAATGGCGCTTGACATGTTCGCCTATCGTGTTAAAAAATATATTGGCGCCTATGCCGCTGTGATGAACGGCGTCGATGCCATCGTCTTTACGGCCGGTCTCGGCGAGAACTCGCCCTCCATGCGCCGGTCTGTCTGCAGCGGCCTCGGCTACCTGGGCGTCCAACTGGACGAAGAGAAGAACAAGGGGCGCGGTGAAGCCGATGTCTCCACCGCAGGCGCGACCTGCCGCGTCATGGTGGTGCCGACGAACGAAGAACTGATGATCGCCCGTGACACCTACCGCCTCCTGAAATAAGCCGTCCGCAAGCATTGACATCCTGCGCGCGCCTTTGTATAATAATGGCTGGTTGTTTTCTAAAGAGGTGAGCTTCGTGCAAGTTGATCGGGGTTTATTGCTCAAAGTCCGCGAACGGGATCTGACGGTTCCCCTCTCCGGTCAATGGCAGACCGACCTGGATGGCGACCTCCGCCTGGAGGGACCTGTCGATGTGGACGGGCTGCTTTCCCGGGAGGAAGGCGGATACCGCTTCCGCGGCAGCCTCTCGGCCCGGCTCGCAGGCGCTTGTGATCGCTGTATGACGCCGGTGAACATGGAACTGCATGTTCCCGTCGAAGCGACCTTCACCGTGTCCGCCGAAACGGAAGCCTCGGAAGAAGCGGAACCAACGGGCGAAGTCCCCAACTATCCCTTGGAAAAAGACGGGGAACTGGATTTGAGCCCCGCTTTTCATGAAAGCCTCATCTTCGCCTTGCCGATGAAGGTGTTGTGTCAGGAGGATTGCCCCGGACTCTGTCCACAATGCGGCGCATTGCGGGCGCAGGGACCCTGCGGTTGTCCGGATGAACCGGCCGATCCCCGGCTGGCCCCTCTCCAGGCCTTGTTAAGTGGCAAAGGGCGTTCCGAGACGTAAAAGGAGGTGTAGGAGATGGGTGTTCCTCAGCACCGGCGATCGAAATCGCGCAACCGGCAGCGCCGGGCGACCCAGAAGCTGGAACTGGTTTCCTTCGGTCCCTGCCCGCAGTGCCGTGAACCGAAAATGCCCCACCACGTATGTCCCAGCTGCGGTTTTTACCGTGACCGGGAAGCCGGCAAAAAAGCCGAATAAAGCAATCATGCGTCATCGAAAAAGGCCTATCGTGTATAGGCCTTTTTCTTTTGGGGCACAAAGGAAATAAAAGGAAACCATGATTGACAGAAGGACTTGCGCGACGGCCTTTTCCCCGCTATACTTTGAATTGTTAGCAGGTGCTAAGATTTTTCCTTTGCCGTGGGATACAGGGGGAATTGCCATGGGGGGGCGGGAGAAAAAGGAAGCCCGTCTGGCCGCGCTGGAGCAGATCGTGCAGGAGAACCCCTTTTACACCGATGGGGAACTGGCGCGCCGACTGGGCGTGAGCATCCAGACGATCCGTCTGGATCGCCAGCAGATCGGCATTCCCGAGGTGCGGGAACGGACACGCCAGGTGGCCGCCGAGAAGTTGAAGGAGGTTCGCTCCCTCAGCAGCGAGGAGATCGTGGGCGAGTTGACCCACCTGCAGCTCGGCCGGGAGGCCGAATCGCGGCTCCTTGTGACAGAAGCCATGCTCCTGCAGAACTCTGCCATCGCCAGGGGACATTACCTCTTTGCCCAGGCCAACTCGCTGGCCGTGGCTGTCGTCGACGCCTCGGTGGCTGTGACCGGCCTTTCCCGGGTCCGCTACCGGCGCCCTGTCCGACTCGACGAGACCGTCGTCGCCCGGGCCCAGGTGGTCCGCGTCGTCGGCGCTCGCAACATCATTCGCATTGTCAGCACCGTCAACGACGAAGTTGTTTTTTCCGGTAAATTCTATGTGACCGCACGCGATAAAATCGCAGGGACCTAAGGAGGAAATGGGATTGCGCATTGCGCTGGACGCCATGGGCGGTGATCACGCTCCGGGAGAAATCGTCAAAGGCGCCATCGAGGCTGCCGAGGAACTGGACTTGCAGATCCTGCTCGTCGGGCGTCCTGACGCCATCGAGCCCCTGCTCGCAGAAGCCTCCGCCAGCGCTCGTTCGCGCCTGGATATTGTCGCCGCATCCGAGGTCATCGCCATGGATGAATCGCCGGCAACGGCCCTCCGCAAGAAAAAGGACGCCTCGATTGTCGTGGCGACGAGGCTCGTCAAGGAGGGGCGTGCCCAGGCTCTCGTGTCCGCCGGCTCTACAGGCGCCCAGATGGCCGCTTCCTTGCTCGGGCTGGGGCGCATCAGCGGCATCGACCGTCCCGCCATCGCCACGATCCTGCCCACACTGGAGGGCGGCAAACTGCTGCTCGATGTGGGCGCCAATTCGGAGGCCAAACCCCGGAACCTGCTCCAGTTCGCGCACATGGGCAGCATCTATGCCGAGAAGGTGATGGGGATCGCCAACCCCCGCGTCGCCTTGCTGAACATCGGCGAGGAGGAGACGAAGGGGAACGAACTCGTCCTCGGCGCTTACGGGATGCTCCGGGAGGCGCCGCTCCGCTTCATCGGCAACGTGGAAGGGCGCGATCTCTTCTTTGGCCGCGCTGACGTGATTGTCTGCGACGGTTTTGTCGGCAACGTGGTCTTGAAGTTCGGCGAGGGCATGGTCAGCGCCCTGAAAACGATGATCAAGGACGAACTGAAAAACAGCCGCATGGCTCAGGTGGGCGCCTTCCTGGCCACACCGGCCTTGCGGGGCATGGGGAAACGCCTCGATTACGCCGAATACGGCGGCGCGCCCCTCTTGGGCGTCAACGGCGTCTCCATCATCTGCCACGGATCGTCAAAGGCGAAGGCGATCAAGAACGCCCTGCGGGTGGCCCGCCAGGGTGTGCAACAGAACTTCATCGCCGCTATACAGGAACATATCCCCGGAAAGGTGGAGCCGGTATGTTGAAAAAAGTGGGCATTTGGGGCACTGGCTCCTATTTGCCGGAGCGGGTCATGACGAACAAGGAATTTGAGTCCATGGTCGACACGAGTGACGAGTGGATCGTCACCCGGACGGGGATCCGGGAACGCCGTGTCGCCGCTCCCGAAGAGGCGGTCAGCGATCTCTCCGCCATCGCCGGCGCCCGCGCCCTGGAAGCGGCCGGCGTGGCGCCGGAGGAGGTCGATCTGGTCATCGTCGGCAGTTGCACCTTCGACACCTACCTTCCGGCCTCGGCCTGTTTGGCCGCCGAGAAGATGGGCGCCCGCCGGGCCGCCGCCTTCGACCTGGAGACGGCCTGCACCAGCTTCATCTACGGTTGCGCCGTTGGCGCCCAGTTCATCGCCACCGGCATGTACCGCCATGTGCTTGTCATCGGCGCAGAGGTCTTATCGAAGTTTTTAGATTACCGCGACCGCAACACCTGTGTGCTCTTCGGCGACGGCGCCGGCGCCGCCCTGCTCGGCCCTGTCGAGGAGGGTGGATTCAAAGCCTTTGACCTGGGCGCTGACGGTTCAGGGGGCGAACTGATCACCGTTCCCGCCGGCGGCAGTCGCATGCCGGCGTCGGCAGCCACCCTGGAAGAGGGGCAGCACTACGTCAAGATGAACGGCAAAGAGGTCTACAAGTTTGCCGTCCGCGTCATCGGCGACGCCTCCCAGAAGGCGCTCGACGGGGCCGGATGGCGGCAGGAAGAGATCGATATGCTGATCCCCCACCAGGCCAATCTGCGCATCATCGAATCGGCAGCGAAGAAACTCGGCTTGTCGATGGAAAAGGTGGCCGTCAACCTGGATCGTTGCGGCAACATGTCAGCAGCGTCAATCCCGGTGGCCCTTGATGAGGTGGTTCGCGCCGGCAAGGTCAAGACGGGCGATCGCCTGCTGATGGTCGGCTTCGGTTCCGGGTTGACCTGGGGAAGCATGGCCATTGAATGGAATCCCGGGCAGCGGTAAGTCTATGACAAGTCCGAATCAATCAAGTCCTGATGCGTTCTTTTGATAAGTTCCAGCGGTGGTTTTGTTCTTGAGTTTGGTGTAGGAGGAGTCTCGTGAGAACCGTTTTGTGTGATCTTTTGGGAATCCGCTATCCCGTCCTGCAGGGCGGGATGGCCTGGGTGGCCACGGCGGAACTGGCGGCAGCCGTCTCGGAAGCCGGCGGTTTGGGCATCGTCGGCGCCGGTCAGGCGCCAGCCGAATGGCTGGATAATGAGATCAAGAAGATCAAGGCGCGCACATCGAAGCCCTTCGGCGTCAACGTGATGCTCATGTCCCCCCATGTGGACGCCATCATAAATCTGATTATCGAGCACCGCGTTCCGGTGATCACCACCGGCGCCGGTAACCCCGGCAAGTACATCCCTCGCCTGAAGGAGATCGGCACGAAGGTCATCCCCGTCGTCTCCGCTGTGGCCCTGGCCCAGCGTTTGGAGAAGTCCGGCGTTGACGCGCTGATCGCCGAAGGGATGGAATCGGGCGGTCATGTAGGTGAACTGACGACGATGGCCCTCGTGCCCCAGATCGTTGACGCCGTCAAGATCCCTGTCATCGCTGCAGGCGGCATCGCCGACGGGCGCCAGTTTGCGGCCGCCCTCAGCCTGGGCGCAGTGGGTGTGCAGATGGGCACCCGGTTCATGTGCGCCACTGAATGCACCATCCACCAGAATGTGAAGTCCATGGTGCTCAAGGCCAAGGACCGCGACACCGTCGTCACCGGGCGCCCGACGGGCCATCCCGTGCGGGTGCTGAAGAACAAGCTCGTTCGCCAGTTTGAAGAACTGGAACGGCGGGCCGCGTCGGCGGAGGAACTGGAAGCCCTCGGCGTTGGCAAATTGCGCAAGGCCATGGTGGAGGGCGACGTGGAGATGGGGTCCGTCATGGCCGGCCAGGTGGCCGCCATGGTCTGCCGCGAGCAAAGCGCAGCTGAAATCATCGAGGAGATCATCGCCGAAACGGGAAAGGTGCTCGTCCGCATGGGCGGCATGGCGGCAGGATCACAGGAGGCATAATGACACAGACACTGTTCATGTTTCCCGGGCAGGGATCCCAGTTTGTCGGCATGGGGGCCGATCTGGTCCGCGACTACAGCGAAGCCCGCGAGGTTTTCGCTGAAGCCGACGATACACTCGGTTTTTCGCTCAGCCGGCTCTGCTTCGAAGGACCGGAAGAGGAACTGCGCCTGACGGCCAACACCCAACCGGCGCTCTTAGCCACCTCCATCGCTTACTTCCGGGTGCTGGCGGCGAAAGGGTGGAAGGCCGACTGGGCGGCCGGCCACAGCCTGGGCGAATACTCGGCGCTGGTGGCGGCAGGCAGCCTGACACTGGCAGACGGCTTGCGCCTCGTGCGCCAGCGTGGGCTCTTCATGCAGGAGGCCGTGCCGGCTGGACAAGGGACGATGGCGGCCATCATGGGCCTTGAGGCGGAAGCCGTGGAAGACGTCTGCCGGCAGGCCGCAGCCGCTGTTGACGGGGTAGTCGAACCGGCCAACTTCAACGGCGCCGGTCAGGTGGTCATCGCCGGAGAGCGGTTGGCAGTCGAGAAGGCGATGGAACTGGCCAAGGCGGCCGGCGCTAAGCGCTCCATTCCGCTGAATGTGAGCGCCCCCTTCCACTGTTCCCTGATGCAGCCGGCGGCGGAGCGCATGGCCGGTTTGCTCCGGACGGCGGCCATCGCCGATCCGGTCATCCCGCTGGTGGCCAACGTGACGGCGGCGCCTGCCCGCGACGCGGAAGCGGTCCGGGAAAACCTGATCCTCCAGGTGGACCATCCTGTCCGGTGGGAGCAATCGATCCGCTTCCTCGCCGACCAGGGCGTCACCCGTTTTGTCGAGGTCGGTCCGGGGAAGGTTCTCTCCGGTTTGGTCCGCAAGATCGCCAAAGGGGCTGAAGTCCTCGCGGCAGGCGATATCCAGGCCTAGGACAGGCCTGCCAAAAGGTTCTTGCAAGTTAGGGGGAGAGTGGATAAAATGGGTGTAGACAAGCGGGCGGCCTTGATTACCGGCGGATCGCGCGGGATCGGACGAGCCATCGCCCTGCAACTGGCGGCCAAGGGTTATGCCGTGGCTGTCAATTACGCCGGAAGCGCCGACAAGGCCAACGCCGTCGTTGACGAGATCATCTCGGCCGGGGGCGAGGCCTTCGCCGTGCAGGCCGACGTGTCCCAACCGGAACAGGTTGACGCCATGATTCAGAAGGTGCTCGACACCTTCGGACGGCTCGATGTGCTGGTGAATAACGCGGGCATCACCCGGGATAATCTGTTAATGCGCTTAAAAGAAGACGATTGGGACAATGTGATAGATACCAATTTGAAAGGCGTCTATCTTTGCACCAAGGGCGTCGTCAAAACCATGCTCAAACAGCGGAGCGGGCGCATTGTCAATATTACTTCCGTTGTGGGCCAGACGGGCAACGCCGGTCAAGCCAACTACGCCGCCGCCAAAGCCGGCGTGATCGCTTTTACAAAGACGGTGGCCAAAGAAGTGGGATCCCGCAACATCACGGTCAACGCCGTGGCGCCCGGATACATCCAGACAGACATGACGGAGAAACTGCCGGTCGAGGCGCGGGAGAATTTCGTTCGATCCATTCCGTTGGGACGGATGGGGCAACCGGATGATGTAGCGAAAGTGGTCACTTTCCTGGTTTCTGAAGATGCGGCATATATTACAGGCCAGACGATCAATGTCGACGGCGGCCTTGTGATGATCTAGTATTTAAAGGAGGTGAAAGACGTGTCATCCATTTTCGATAAAGTCAAAGCCATCGTGGTCGAACAATTAGGAGTTGACGAAGAAGAAGTCAACATGGAGACTTCTTTTGAGGACCTGAACGCCGACTCTTTGGATATTGTTGAACTGGTTATGGCGTTGGAAGAGGAATTCGATATCGAGATTCCTGACGAAGATGCAGAAAAGATCAAGACCATCGGGTCGGCTGTAGAGTACATCAAGGAAAATCAGTAATCAAAAACCCATAAAAGAGATGTAATTCGGAAGTCCCGTAGCGTTACGGGGCTTCCTGCCTATAGAGGATAGGCCCCGTTTCTTCGCAACATATGCAGCGATACATCCTTGGGTATATCCAAGGGGCATTGGGGGAGTAATTCGGTGAAGCTTCCGGAGTTAAAAATCGGCCACCTGGTGGCCAAGCTGCCCATCGTCCAGGGCGGTATGGCGATTCGCATTTCCACGGCGCCCTTGGCGGCTGCCGTCGCCAACGAAGGCGGGATCGGCCTGATCGCTGCGACCGGCATGACGCTTGATGAACTGAGAGAAGAGATCCGGGAGGCCCGGCGTCGGACCCAAGGGATCATCGGCATCAACTGTCTTTTCGCTGCCCGCGAGTTTCCCAGTCTGGTAAAGACGGCCATCGAAGAAGGCATCGATCTCGTCGTTTCCGGGGCCGGTTTTTCCCGGGATATGTTCCAGTGGGGGAAGGAATCAGGCACCCTGATCGTCCCCATCGTCTCCTCGGCGCGGTTGGCCCGGATGGCTGAAAAACTGGGCGCCGCCGCCGTCGTTGTCGAAGGCAAGGAAGCCGGCGGGCACCTGGGCACCGACGAGCCGATGAAGAAAATACTGCCGGAAGTGGTTGCAGCCGTTGACATCCCGGTCATCGCTGCAGGCGGTGTCATCGACGGTCATGACATCGTCGAGGTGTTGAATATGGGCGCCAGTGGGGTGCAGATGGGCACCCGTTTCGCCGCCAGTGAGGAATCGGCGGCTGCGCCGGAATTCAAAGAGTTGTATTTGCGCGCCACCCATGACGATGTGATTCTCATCGACAGCCCTGTGGGCCTGCCGGGACGAGGCCTCAAAAACCCCTTCTGGCACAAGTTAACCGGCGGGGCGGACTTTTCGCCGAAAAAATGCGTTGCATGTTTGAAGCACTGTTCCAAGTGGTTCTGCATCGTCGAGGCGCTTGATAAGGCACAGAAAGGCGATCTTGAAACAGGTCTCGTCTTCTCGGGCGAGCATGTGGAGCGGATCAAGGAGATCCTGCCGGTTCGCCAGATCGTACAGAACATCCTGCAGGAAGTGGAAGCGTATTAAGGAGTGTGTGCACACATCATGAGCAAGCGCGTGGTCATCACGGGTGTCGGCGTGGTATCGCCCGTAGGGACAGGCAAGGAGAAGTTTTGGTCCGCCCTGACCAACGGCGTATCCGGCATCGGCCCTGTCACCCGTTTTGACGCCAGCGATCTTCCGACCCAGGTTGCCGGTGAGGTTAAAGATTTTGAACCCACCCAGTTTCTCGACCGCAAGGAAGCGCGGCGGATGGATCGCTTCTCTCAATACGGCGTGGCGGCGGCCAAGATGGCCATCGAGGATGCCGGTTTTGATCTCGATACGGTGGACCGGGACCGCTTCGGCGTCGTCCTGGGTTGCGGCATCGGCGGTATGGAGACCTTCGAAGATCAGGCCAAGGTGATGATGCAAAAAGGTGTCGGCCGGATCAGCCCTTTCTTCGTTCCCATGATGATCTCCAACATGGCCGCCGGTTATATCTCCATGAACCTCAACCTGCGAGGACCGAGCGAGACGGTGGTGACGGCCTGCGCCTCGGCGACGAACGCCTGCGGCAGCGCCTTCCGGCTCATCCAGCGCGGCGACTGCAAGGCCGTGCTGACCGGCGGGACCGAAGCCTCCATTGTCCGGCTCGCCTTCGCTGGTTTCTGCGCCATGAAGGCCATGTCCACCCTCAATGAAGAGCCAGCCAAGGCCAGCCGCCCCTTTGATCGTGACCGCAGCGGTTTCGTCATGGGCGAAGGCTCCGGCATCCTCGTCTTTGAGGAACTGGAACACGCCCTTGCCCGGGGCGCCCGCATCTATGCGGAGGTGGTCGGCTACGGTTCCTCCTGTGACGCCTACCACATCACCGACCCGGCGCCGAACGGCGAAGGGGCCGCCCGGGCCATGCAGGCCGCCCTCGATGACGCCGGCCTGAAGCCGGAGGAGATCACCTACATCAACGCCCACGGCACGGCGACGGAGAAGAACGATTACTTCGAGACGCTGGCCATCAAGTCCGTCTTTGGCGAAGCGGCGAACAAGGTAGCCATCAGTTCGACCAAGTCTATGACGGGGCACCTCCTCGGCGCCGCCGGCGGTGTCGAGTTGATCGCCTCCGCCCTCGCTGTCCATGACGATATCATCCCTCCGACGATCAACCTCGAAAACCCCGGCGAGGGCTGTGATCTCGATTATGTTCCCCGCGAGGCGCGCAAACTAACGGTGGATACGGCCATTTCCAACACCTTTGGTTTTGGCGGACACAACGCGACCATGGTGATCCGCAAGTACCGCCCCGGGGAGTAACCGGCGTCCTGATCCGCCCTGTTCAAGCGGAAGATTTTTGCAAAGACTCCCCGTGCCCGCTTCGGGTCACGGGGATCTTTTGTCTGAGGTGAACCCATGAAAAGAGCACCCAATCACCCAGCCGAACTGGCCCGGCGGATCGGCATCGCCGGCGAAGACCTGGCGACGCTGGAGATGGCTTTGACCCATCCCTCCTTCGCCTATGAGAATCCCCAGGCGCCGCAGGAGCACAACCAGCGTCTGGAGTTTCTAGGCGACGCCGTTCTCGGCCTCGTCATCGGCGAGCAACTGTTTGCGCGCTACCCGGCCTGGACGGAGGGGGAACTGTCACGCCGGCGGGCCGCTGTTGTCTGTGAGGCCAACCTGGCCGACGGGGCGCGCCGGCTGCAACTCGGCGCCTGGCTGAAGCTGGGCCGCGGCGAGGAGGCCAGCGGCGGGAGAGAGAAGCCGTCGATCCTGGCGGACGCCCTGGAGGCGGTCATCGGCGCCCTCTTCCTTTCGGGGGGCGTTGAGGCGGCGCGCCGCTTCATCCTCGACCTCTTCGGCGATGCCCTGGAGAATGCCCAGAACCTGGTCAGCGGCGACAACAAGACGGCCTTTCAAGAGTGGGTGCAGCGGACCGGCCCCGCCGACATTCGCTACTGCATCGTCGACGAGAGCGGTCCCGATCATGACAAGCGCTTCGTGGCCGCTGTCATGGTCAACGGGACAGTGATCGCCGACGGCCAGGGGCGCACGAAAAAAGAGGCGGAACAGCAGGCGGCCGGCCGGGCTATGCGGGAATGGGCCGGCAGAAAGGGATGATGGCGTGATCATCCCTATTTTTATCCCCCAGTTGGGCTGCCCCGGCCGCTGCCTCTACTGCAGCCAGGAGGGGCTGACAGGGGAAGCAGGACTGCCGGGACCGGAGCGTGTCGATGAGACGGTCCGGCTCTACTTGGGCAGCCGGATGAATGCCGGGCCTGCTGCATTTGCCGGGGCTGTAGTGAAGGGGGAGGTTCACGAGATCGCCTTTTTCGGCGGCTCCTTCACCTTGCTCCCCGGTGATATCCAGGAGCGTCTGCTGGCTGCGGCCCAGCGGTGGCTCGGCAGGGAGGGGATCGGTGGGCTGCGGCTGTCGACGCGACCGGACGGCATCGACAGGGCGACGGTGGAACGCCTGCGCCATTATGGGGTGACCGTGGTGGAGGTAGGCGCCCAGTCCATGCATGCCCCGATCCTGGAGAGGACCGGCCGGGGGCACGGTCCCGCCGATACGGTCCGGGCGGTGGACCTGTTGCGCCGGGCTGGGGTGCAGGTCGGCATTCACCTGATGACCGGGTTGCCGGGTGATGACGAGGCCGGTGCTTTGTCGTCGCTTCAGGAGTGTCTCTGGCTAAAACCCGATTTTTTGCGCATCCATCCCACCCTTGTCTTGAAAGAGAGCCCGCTGGAACGCCTGTGGCGGGCTGGGGCATACCGACCCTGGGGGTGGGGGCGGATGTTGCGCTTATTGTCGCGCATGGCGGCCCTCTGCGCCTGTCACCGCGTTCCGGTGGTCCGGTGGGGGCTCATGCCTGGCGAACTGTGCGACCGGGCGACCCTGGCGGGTCCCGCGTCACCTAGCCTCGGCGAATGGGTGAGGCGCTATCTGGCCTACCGGTACACGCTGGCCAACGTGGCTGCTCTTCTTGCCGGCGGCGGTAGCGGTCTGCGTTCCGGCGCCTGTTGTTGCCACTTGATTGTCCCGCCGCAGGATCTCTCCCTGGTCACCGGTCACCGGCAATGGCTCCTGCGACAGGTTAACGCCGCTGTTCCCTTGACGATTTCAGGCGTGACGCCACTGGATGAGTCGGGCGCTCGCGTCCGTTCCACCGGTGTGATGCCCTTTCAAGGGGATTGGCGGTTAGCCTGCGAGGGACGGACACTGTGTCATTTTGACCTGGAGGCGTTTATATCTGCATTGCGGGATCAAACATGAATCCAGTGAAACGGTCATACCACCGTCATGGCCTATCAGGCGGCGGGATATGATGAATAAGGCCTTTTGCTTATACGTGTCGTTGTTGCCGCCGTGGTTACGGCGGTTTCTTTTTTTCGCCTATCCCTGCTTGAACGGTTATTGCGATGGCAAAATGTCTTTCATCGATGATTGAACTGAGTTGGCAACTGGTAGGTAAACTCGAATTATGATGTTTTTTGACGAACAAAAATACAGGCTAAAAAACAAAAATTTGAAAAATGTACAGGTGATGTGGAAGGAAAATGCAGGATATTCGCATAGCAATAGAGAAAAGACATCATGCGACGTTAGGCCGAATCAGCGTTAAGCTGATACCCCACATCTTGAACCCAAGGGAAAAACATAACAAATATGGCTAGGAGGGAACTGTGTAAATGGAAGGACTCAAAGTATCGGCGCAATCCAATCCCAAATCGGTAGCTGGAGCATTGGCCGCCATCCTCCGTGAGAAAGGTCGGGCCGAGATTCAGGCGGTGGGGGCTGGGGCCGTTAATCAGGCGATCAAGGCCATCGCCATCGCCCGGGGTTTTGTCGCTCCGAACGGCATCAATCTGATCACCATCCCTGCCTTTGTGGAGATCGCCATCGATGGGGAAGAACGGACGGCCATCAAGTTCATCGTTGAGCCTCGGTAACGACGACGACTACATAAAAACCGCATAAGTGGCTGTATGATCCAAGAGGGCTGTCCGGCAACGGGCAGTTTTTTCTTTTATGCGCCTTTCTTGTTCCCCCCAGGGGCCTATGCTACAATGGAGAGGAATTTTTCGGGAGGAATCGGGAATTGGTTCTTAAACGCATAGAATTGAACGGTTTTAAATCTTTTGCCGATAAAACAGAAATCCTGCTTTCCCCCGGCTTGACTGTCGTTGTAGGGCCCAATGGCTCTGGGAAATCGAATGTGGCCGACGCCATCCGCTGGGTGCTGGGGGAACAGAGCCCCCGGTCGCTCAGGGGCTCGAAGATGGAAGATGTCATTTTCGCCGGCTCTGATCGCCGCAAGCCGGTCGGGATGGCTGAAGTTTCCCTTACCCTGGACAACGAAAAAGGGATGCTGCCTGTCGATTACCGAGAGGTGACAGTGACCCGGCGCGTCTTTCGCTCCGGCGACAGCGATTATCTTCTGAACCGGAGCCCCTGTCGCCTGCGGGATCTGCAGGAGCTTTTTTCTGATACGGGTCTCGGCCGCGAGGGCATTTCGATCATCGGTCAGGGGCGGGTTGACGAGGTGCTGTCGTCCCGTCCCGAGGATCGGCGCGCCCTGATCGAGGAGGCGGCTGGCATCGTCCGCTACCGCAACCGCAAGCGGGAAGCCGTCAAAAAATTGGAGGAGACGCAGCAGCACCTGATCCGCCTAGGCGATATCATCGGAGAATTGGAACAGCAGTTGGCCGCCATCAGCAGCCAGGCAGAACTGGCCCGGCGCTATCAGACCCTTGAGGTCGAACGGAAAGAGGTCGAATTGGGGCTGCTCGTCGTTGACTGGGAAGAGATGACGGCGACGATGGAGCAAACCCGGCGGGAACTGGACCGTTTTTCGGCGCTCCTCTGGGAAAAGGAAGTCCAGTTGGCCACTCTTGAAGGCGCTGAGGCGGACGCCGCGCTGGCGGCCCGCCAGGCAGAAGAGGCGCTCATGGCTACCCGCCAGGAGGCCCACCGCCGATCGGAAGGCGTGATCGCGCTGCAAGGCCGGTTGAATGTTGTCCGGGAACGGATCAAGGGGCTTGCGGCGCAACTTCAACTGTTGACAAGGGAACAGGAACAGTCCAGGTTGGCGCTGGCCGAATTGCGAAACCGGGAAGGGGAGCAGCGGGAACGGCGGCGGCTGGTGGCTGAGGAATTGACAGCCTCCCGGCAGGAGGTTGACGCCCGGCTCGCCCGCAGCGCTGCCGCACGGGAAGCCGTGACCGCTGCGGAAAAGGAGATCGCCGACCTCCGGCGGAGGCTTTTCGATTCAGCCCAGGCTTTGGCGCGCTTGCGGACGCAGTTGCATGAGGCAGACCTGCGCGCCGCTCGTCAGGAGGCCCAGGTCCGCCGTTTGGAAGAGGAGCGGGAGCGTTCTCGTTCCCGTGCGTCTGAACTGGAAGGGGAGGCGGACCGCCTTCGCCAAGAGGCTGCCGCCAGGGAACGGCAAAGGGCGGACAAGCAAGCCGAGCGAGACGCCGGCGCGGCGGAGAAGGCGCAATGGAGAGGACAGTCGAACGAACTGGATCACCGGCTCAGCCAGACGATGCGGCGCTGGCAGGAGGTCTCAGCCCGGCGTAAGGCCATCGAGGCGATGGAAAAGACCTATGAAGGATTCGCTTCCGGCGTTCGCGAGGTGCTGGCCCAGGTGAAGGCCGGCAACCCCCAGTTTCAGGGGATCATCGGCGTCTTCAGCGACCTGATCGAGGTGCCGCCAGGGTTGGAGACGGCGATGGACGTGGCATTGGGCGGCGGGATGCAGAACATCGTCACTGAGGATGATCAGGGGGCGCGGGGCGCCATCGAGCATCTGAAGCGGACGCGCAAGGGACGAGCGACCTTCCTGCCTTTAAAAAGCCTCCAGGTTTACGGTGGTCCGGGACGGGAGGTCTTGAACCAGCCGGGTGTGATCGGGTGCGCTGCCGACCTTGTCCGTTGCGCGCCCGCCCATATGCCGGCCGTTCGTTTCCTCCTGGGCAGGACCTTGGTGATGGAAAACCTGCAGGGCGCCCTCCAATTCGCCCGGCAGACGCGCTACCAGTGGCGGATCGTCACGCTAGAAGGCGATCTGCTGCAGCCTGGCGGCAGCGTGACCGGCGGCAGCCAGGGTCAAAGGGGTGGTCAGACCTTCCTGCGCCGGCGCGAGTTGGCGCTTCTCGCCGAAGAGGAGCAGACCTTGGGGCTGGCGATCAGCGATCTCAAACAGCAGCGGGAGGAGGCGGCCGAGCAGATCGGGCGCCTGGAAGGACAGATCCAGGAGCGGGAAAGGGCGATCACCCATCTGGATGCCGAAAAGGCGGCCAATGCCGCCGATCTCGCCCGTTTGCAGCGGGGGATTGAGCAGGAGGCGCGCCAGACCCGCGGCGTCGAGGGCGAACTGGCGATCCTGCAAGACGATCTGACGAGTCTGATGGCGGAAAAGGCGCGCTTGCAGGATGAAATGGCTGCCGGAGAGGCGGAAGCGGGGAACCTGGAGACGGCCATGAGCGAGCGCCAGGCCGAACTGGAACGCCTGCGCGCAGCAGGGGAAGATGACCGCGAGGACCTCACCCGTTGGCAGTTGGCTCTCGCCCGGCTGGAGGAGGAGATTCGAGGCATCGACCAGTCCCTCGCCGCTCTCCACACAGAGATCCGCAAGAACGAAAAAGAAATCGGCGAGAAGGAACAACGCTGCCGGACGGCGAACGGGGAAATGGCCGCTTGCGCCGAAGAACAGGTTCATATGGAAAAGGATTTGGCTGCTGCTGTCGCCGAAGAGGCCGACGCCCTGGAACAGGCGCGTCTGCGCCAGGAGGAGCAGGCCGAGGCCGATCGCCGGCACAAAGAGACGGTGGAGCGCCGCAAAGCGGTGTCGGCGGAGGTTCAGCCCCTCCGGGAGAAGGTGCACCAGCAGGAGGTGCATTTGGCCCGTCTCGACACCGAGAAAGACACCCTCACGCAGCGTCTCGCCGAGCAGTGGGACTTGTCGCCGGAGCAAGCCCGTGAGCGGGGCCGCCGGCCCGAAGACCGCCGGGCGGCGCAAAAGCGGTTGAATCAACTGCGCGCCCAGCAAAAGGACATGGGACCGGTCAACCTCTTGGCTATCGAGGAGGAGGAGCGCTTACAGGAGCGCGCCCAGTTCCTCTCCCGCCAGCACGAGGACCTGATGGCGGCGAAGGGAACGCTGGAACAGGTGATCGCAGAGATCGAAGGGATCATGGTTCGCCGCTTCGGCCAAGCCTTTGGGGAGATCAACAGCCGCTTTGGCGAGGTCTTTGCCGACCTCTTTCAGGGAGGGAGGGCAGAACTGGCCCTCACCGCTCCCGGCGATCTGTTGACAACCGGCGTGGACATCCTCGCCCAGCCGCCAGGCAAGAAGCTGGTCAACCTGTCCCTCCTCTCAGGCGGCGAACGGGCGTTGACGGCCATCGCCCTGCTCTTCGCGCTATTGCAGTTCCGACCGAGCCCCTTCTGCGTTCTCGACGAGATCGAGGCAGCCCTCGACGAGGCCAATGTGGCCCGTTTTGGCCGTTACCTGCAGAGTCTCTCTGAAAAGAGCCAGTTCATTGTCATCTCCCACCGTAAAGGGACGATGGAAAGCGCTGACTACCTCTATGGCGTGACGATGCAGGAGGCCGGCGTTTCCAAACTGATCTCGGTGCGCATGACCCGGCCTGACGAGAACAGCGCCTGAGGATAAATCTTGGATGTTTTCGGATACTACTTGTGATTTCACGGAGGTGGAACGGTGACCGGTTTTTTCAGCCGACTAAAAGAAGGACTCACCCGGACACGGCAAAACCTGGTCGAGAAGGTGGAAGCCCTGGTGACGGGGCGGCCCAAGATCGATGAGGAACTCTTTGAGGAGTTGGAAGAGGCCTTGATCAGCGCCGACGTGGGCGCCGACACGTCCCTCGATCTGGTGGAACGGCTTCGCCGGACTGTCAAGGAGCAGAAGATCAGCGATCCGGCGCGGATCAAGGACCTGCTCCAAGAGGAGGTCGCCCGCATCCTGGGCAATCAGGCCCAGCCTGTCGCTTTCGATCATCAGCCCACTGTCGTCCTGATCGTCGGCGTCAACGGCGTCGGCAAGACGACGACCATCGCCAAACTGGCCCACCGCTGGAAGCAGGAGGGGCGTAAGGTCCTCCTGGCTGCCGGCGACACCTTCCGGGCGGCGGCCATCGACCAGTTGGAGATCTGGGGCCAGCGTGTCGGCGTGGAGGTCATCCGTCACCAGGAGGGATCCGATCCGAGCGCCGTCGCCTTTGACGCCGTCCAGGCGGCCGTGAGCCGGGGCGTCGACGTGCTGATCATCGATACGGCCGGCCGATTGCACAACAAGTCCCACCTGATGAACGAGTTGAGCAAGATCAACCGGGTTCTCGACCGGGCGCTGCCCGGCGCTCCCCATGAAACCCTGTTGGTCCTGGACGCCACGACAGGGCAGAACGCCGTCAGCCAGGCGCGCCTCTTCAGTGAGGCCGTGGGCTTGACCGGTCTCGTGCTGACCAAGCTGGACGGCACGGCCAAAGGCGGCGTCATCCTGGCCATCGCGGCGGAGATGCAGGCGCCTGTCAAGTTCATCGGCATCGGCGAAAAGATGGACGACCTGCGCGACTTCGATCCCCCTGAATTTGCTCGCGCCTTGTTCGGCTAAACACGACATTGAAGGAGGAGTCATCATGCCTATCGTCAACATCACCATGCTCGAAGGCCGCACAGAAGACCAGAAGCGCGCCGCCACCCAGGCCATCACCGAGGCGCTCGTCCAGCACTGCGGCGCCAAAACGGAAAATGTGGTCATCACCATCGTCGACGTGCCGACGACCAACGTGTACATGAACGGCATGCTCGTCAGCGATAGAAGGAGGAATCCTGGTTGAAGGCTTCCATCGCCATCATCGGCGGGACGGGCGTCTATGACCCGTCCATGATTGGAGATCCCCGTGACGTCAAAGTAGATACCCCTTATGGAACGGTTTCCTTGAAACTGGGCAACTACGCCGGCAAGGATGTGGCCTTTTTGAACCGCCATGAGGAGGGCCATTCGGTCCCTCCTCATCTCGTCAACTACCGGGCCAACATCCTGGCGTTGAAGCGGCTCGGCGTTCGGCAGATCATCGCCACCGCCGCCGTCGGTTCCCTCAACGAGGCAATGGGGACGAACAGCCTCGTCGTCATCGATCAGTTCCTCGACTTCACGAAGGCGCGGCCGAGCACCTTTTTTGAGGGCGGCGCCAACGGCGTCATCCATACCGACGTGACCCACCCGTACTGCGCCCGGATCCGGCAGACCATGCTGGAGGCGGCCAAGGCGGAGCAGTTGAGCGCCCATGACGGCGGGGTCTATGTCTGCACCGAAGGCCCCCGTTTTGAAACGCCGGCGGAGATCCGCATGTACAAGATGTTGGGCGGCGACCTGGTGGGGATGACGAGCGTCCCTGAAGCGCCGCTGGCCCGGGAGGCGGAGATGTGCTACGCCACCGTCTGCATGGTGACCAACTTCGCCGCCGGCATCTCGCCGCAGGTGCTGACCCATATGGAAGTCCTCGACGCCATGAAGGCGAACATAGAGAACCTTAAACGCCTGACGATGCGGACCATCGCCATGCTGGAACCGGAGGCCGACTGTGAGTGCCAGCATGCGCTGGCCGAATTCGGCGGCTTTACGCTGTAAGGGGAAAGGGGATCACCGTTGGATACGATGCGCTGGCAGGACGATCACCTGCTGCTTCTCGATCAGACCAAACTGCCCTTGACGGAAGAGTACATTGAATGCTGGGATCACATCATCCTCTGTGACGCCATCAAAAAACTGAAGGTCCGCGGCGCCCCGGCCATCGGCGCCGCCGCCGCTTTCGGCGTCGCCCTGGCGGCCCTCAACTACACCGGCGAGGACCGGGATGAGTTTGCCGCCGATGTCAAAAAGGCGATCGCCGATCTGGGCAAGACGCGCCCGACGGCGGTCAACCTCTTCTGGGCCTTGCGGCGCATGGAGGCCATCCTGGAAGACATTCGAACATACAGCGTCAAAGAACAGCAGGAACGACTCGTCGCTGAGGCCAAGGCGATCTTCGATGAAGACCGGGCTATGAACGAGCAGATGGGCCAGTACGGCCTCGAACTGATCCCCGAGAGCGCCGGTATCCTGACCCACTGCAACGCCGGCGCCCTGGCGACGGCCGGCTTCGGCACGGCCCTCGGCGTCATCCGGGCGGCCCACCAGGCCGGCAAGGAGATCTCCGTCTTCGCCGATGAGACTCGACCGCTCCTGCAAGGGGCGCGCTTGACTGCCTGGGAACTGATGCAGGACGGGATCCCCGTCACCCTGATCACCGATTCCATGGCAGCCTATGTGATGAAACAGAAGCTCGTCGACCTGGTCATCGTCGGCGCCGACCGGATCACGGCCAACGGCGATGTGGCCAACAAGATCGGCACCTATGGCGTGGCCCTTGCGGCCAAAGCCCACGGTATCCCCTTCTACGTGGCGGCGCCGGTGTCCACCTTCGACCTGAGCCTCGAATCGGGCCTTCAGATCCCCATCGAGGAGCGCGATACGGAGGAGGTCCGCCGCGTCGGCGACTCGATCACGGCGCCGCCGGGGGTGCCTGTCTACAACCCGGCCTTCGATGTCACCCCAGCCGAACTGGTGACGGCCTTCATCACCGATCGTGGCGTTTTCCGCCCCCCCTACCTGGAGACGTTGCGGGCGATGGCGGAAACAAAGTGAATGTGATTTTCTCGATTGCCTGACGGAGACAAGCAAGCAGTTAGATAAAGTAGCAAGCGCAGGCGACGCGTCATGAAGAGGAGAGTTGTTTGTGGCGAGAATCCTGATCCAAGGGGGCATGGTGCTGCCGATGACCTCTCGCACCGCCATTGGGCGGGGGGATGTCTATGTGGAGGACGGCATCATCGCCGACATCTTCCCGGGAAGCGCCCCGGAAGCGATCTTCGGTCCTGATCTGCAGGTGATAGACGCCCGCAACAAGGCGGTTTTGCCGGGACTGGTCAATGCCCATACCCATGCGGCCATGACCCTGTTCCGCAGCTACGCCGACGACTTGCCCTTGATGCGCTGGCTCAATGAAAAGATCTGGCCGGCCGAAGCTAACCTGACCGGCGACGATGTCTACTGGGGCACCCAACTGGCAGCGGCCGAGATGCTCAAATCAGGCACCACCGTCTTTGCCGACATGTACTTTTTCATGGACCGTGTGGCCGAGGCGGTCGCCGAAAGCGGCATGCGGGGCCATCTCAGCCGGGGAATGATCAGCGTCGCTGGTGAAGCGAACGGCAACAAGGGCCTGAGTGAGTCGGAAGCGCTCTTTTCTGACTGGAACAACGGCGCCGACGGCCGGATCCGCGTCTGGCTGGGGCCCCATGCGCCCTATACCTGCAACCCTGATTACCTGAAAAAGGTGATGGCCCTGGCCGATCGGCTGGGGACGGGCCTGCACATCCACTTGGCCGAAACGCGGACAGAGGTGGAGGACATCACCAAACAGTACGGCCAATCGCCGATCCTGCTGATGGACAGCATCGGACTCTTTGAGCGGCCCGTCCTGGCGGCCCACTGTGTTCATCTGACCGAAGCGGAAGAGGAGATCCTGGCCGCGAAAAAAGTCGGTGTCGCCCACAACCCCGAAAGCAACATGAAACTTGCTTCCGGCATCGCGCCCGTCGAGAGCCTGCGCAAACGCCAGGCTGTGATCGGGCTGGGCACTGACGGCGCATCCAGCAATAACAACCTGGATCTGATCGAGGAGATGCGCCAGGCCGCCTTCCTGCAAAAGGTCAACCTCTTCGATCCCACGGCCATGCCGGCTTACGCCGTCTTGGAGATGGCCACCATCGGCGGCGCCCGGGCCTTGGGCTGGGATGACGCGATCGGCTCCCTGGAAGCCGGCAAGCGCGCCGATATCATCGTCGTCAACATGGACCAACCCCACCTGTGTCCTGACTTCGATCCTGTGGCCCACCTGGTGTACTCGGCCCGTGGATCGGACGTGGAAACAGTGCTCGTCGACGGCCAGGTCCTGGTGCGCGACGGGAAACTGGTCCGCATGAATGAAAAGCGGATCATGGAGGAAGCGCGGGCGCGAGCAATTCGTTTGACGACGCCGCAGGCATAGCGGCAGGAATCCTGCTCCGAAAGGAGAATATAACCCTCATGGGGTTCTTACTCCTTTTGGAAGGAGCCGGGTGATGGAATACTTCGTCATCGGAATGAGCGCCGTCGTCCTGCTTTTGCTCACCTATCGGTGGCAAGAGGGTCGGCGGCATTCGGTATACAGCGACGACCGATCAAAACAGACGGCACTCCTGGAACGGAGACTGGCCGATCTGGAGGGACAAGTCGCTTTTCTCGCTCTCGAACGGGATGACGCCTTGCGGACCATCGAGTCCCAGCGGATGGCCCAGGAGGAACTGGATGAGTTGACTCGCCAGAATTACATCCTCCATGAGATCAATCGGGCCATCAACACCACTGTCGATGAAGGGGAGATCGTCACCATCATCCTGCAGGCGATGGTGACGTTGACGGGCGCCGAATCGGCGTCGATTATCCTCTTCGATGGGGAAGATGTGCGGATTGTCAGCCACTGCGGTTTTGTTGAGGGCGCGCCGGAAAGCCCGGACGACGTGTTTCGAGAAAGCGTCGCCTGGAAGGTGCTTACAACCGGGCAGCCCTTCATCCATGACGATCCCGGCGAGTACCGCCGGTACCGTCCATCGCTGGTCAACTATGTCGCTTCCATCCCCTTGACTTTTATTAAAGAGGTCATCGGTTGCATCAACATCCATTCCATGGGACCGCGCTACCTGCTCACCCCTTCGAAGGCGGAGATCCTGCAGATCCTGGGCGGCCAGGCCGCGCTCGCTTTGAAAAACGCCAGCATGTATCACCAGTTGAAACGGCAGAACGAATACTTCGCCCGGCAGGCTGTCACGGACGGCTTGACAGGCTTGCACAATCACCGCTTCTTTCAACAGCGCTTGCAGGAACTGATGAAGGAAAGCGAAACCTTGGAACGGCCGGTCACCTTGCTGCTGTTTGATATCGACCATTTCAAACGCTGCAACGACACCTACGGTCATCCCTGTGGCGACGAGATCCTCCGGCAGATCGCCGGCATCCTGCGCAGCCAACTGAGACCGCAGGAGGTTGCCGCCCGTTATGGCGGTGAGGAGTTTGCCGTCATTCTGCCGGACGCCGATCTCCACCGTGGGATCGAACGGGCGGAACAAATCCGTCAGGCTGTGGCGAACTTCTGTTTCCAGAACCCTGATCGGACCTTGTGCCTGAATATGACCGTCAGCATCGGTGTTTCTGAGAAATTGGCCGATTGGGACAAGTCACGATTGATTGAAGCGGCGGATCGCGCCCTTTACCGGGCTAAGGGACAGGGACGCAACCGCGTCTGCGCTGACTTGGACCGGGAGATATCTATGGAAGCCGGCTGATACTGGGCAGACGTATTCCGCTTCACTAGAAGCAAACATACGAGGCGTAATGCAACAGAAGCGCCTGATTGTCAACAAAGGAAGGCTTTTGCCTTCCTTTGTCGCGTGAAGGAGAAAACCTTGACAGTTCCGGTTCTTCATAGTAGAATCTATGAAGTGTCAAGTCTCCTCCCTTTACAGAAGGGTTTTGTGATGGAAGAAAGACCACTGGAAAAACTGACGCGGATGGCCCTGCTCAACGACTTTTACGGTCAACTGTTGACGGAACGTCAGCGACAGGTTCTGTCCCTTTATTATGAGGATAATTTCTCCCTGGCGGAGATCGCCGAGGAGTTCTCCGTAACGCGCCAAGCCGTTTTTGACCTTTTAAAACGGGCCGAGAAGATCCTCCTGGGTTATGAAGACAAGCTGGGATTGGTCAAACGCTGGCAGGAGGAACGGCGCCAACTGTCGGAAGTTTTGGCGCAACTGCAACGCTGTCATGGCGACGGCGATTGGGGACGGTTGGAAGCGGCTATCCTCCGTCTGAAGGAAATGCTCGACGAAAGCGGGGGAGCCACCGATGGCCATGTTTGAGGGACTGGCGGAAAAACTGCAAAACACCTTCAAAAAGCTGCGTGGCAAGGGAAAGGTGTCTGAGGCCGACGTCGCTGAGGCGATGCGGGAGGTCCGCATGGCCCTGCTGGCGGCTGACGTAAGCCTGAAGGTTGTCAAGGATTTTGTGGCTCGCGTCAAGGAGCGGGCTGTCGGTCAAGAGGTCCTGGAAAGCCTGACGCCTGGTCAGCAGGTCGTCAAGGTTGTCTATGAAGAACTGGTCGCCCTGATGGGGGGGACCTCATCGAAACTCACCTTGTCGCCGAAACCGCCGACAGTGGTCATGCTCGTGGGCCTGCAAGGCGCTGGTAAGACGACGACTGTGTCAAAACTGGGCCTGTTCCTGCGCAAACAGGGGCGCCGGCCCCTCCTGGCGGCCTGTGACGTCTACCGCCCTGCTGCTGTTAAACAGCTCCAGGTCCTGGGCAATCAACTGGATCTTCCTGTCTTTTCCATGGGCACGGGCATCAGCCCTGTCGACATCGCCAAAGGCGCCGTGGAGCATGCTGTCGCCCACGGCCGTGATATGGTCCTGCTGGACACAGCCGGTCGTTTGCACATCAACGAAGAGTTGATGGAGGAACTGAAATCGATTAAGTCCTCTGTCCGCCCCCATGAGATCCTGCTCGTCGTGGATGCCATGACCGGTCAGGATGCCGTCAATGTGGCCGAATCCTTCCACGGGCAACTGGGACTTGACGGGGTGATCCTGACCAAACTGGATGGCGACGCCCGCGGCGGCGCCGCCCTGTCCGTCAAGGCGGTCACCGGCTGTCCGATCAAGTTCGCCGGCATGGGTGAAAAACCGGATGCCCTGGAGCAATTCCACCCCGATCGGATGGCCTCGCGCATCCTGGGGATGGGCGATGTGCTCACCCTGATCGAGAAGGCCCAGGCCAACATGGACGCCCAAATGGCCAAAGACATGGAACAGCGGCTGCGCAAGGCCGAGTTCACCTTGGAAGATTTCCTGGCCCAGATTCAACAGATGAAAAAGATGGGGCCGTTGGACCAACTGATGGGCATGATGCCGGGCATGAACAAGATGAAGGCGCTTAAAGACGTGCAGATCGACGATAAAGACATGAAGCATGTGGAGGCTATCATCCTGTCCATGACGCCGGAGGAGCGGCGCAATCCCCAGATCCTCAAGGACAGCCGCAAGCGACGCATCGCCCGCGGTTCCGGCACATCGGTCCAGCAGGTGAACAACCTGCTCAAGACTTTTGAACAGACGCGCAAGATCTTTAAGCAGTTTGCCGATATGCGCGGCGGCAAGGGGCCTGGCAAAGGTCCCGGCGGCAAGAAGGGCATGTTCCGGATGCCGTTCATGAAGTAAGCCATCCATGGCAACCCTTTTTCGGGAAGTCAAGCAAGAGCGCGGAACCTTTTGGCAGACGATAAAGCAAACTCTTTGAAGGAGGTGATATTCTTGGCAACTCGTATTCGTCTCAAACGCCTGGGTATGAAAAAAGCTCCCTTCTACCGGGTCGTTGTCGCCGATTCCCGTTCTCCCCGGGATGGGCGTTTTATTGAAGAGATTGGTTACTACAACCCCACCAAAGAACCGGCCATCCTGCAGATCGACGAGGAAAAAGCGATCAAATGGCTGTCCAGCGGGGCGCAACCTTCGGATACCGTCAAGGCCTTGTTGAACAAGGCTGGGATCCTGGACAAAATGGCGGAGAAAAAAGCGCAAGCTTAACCGTCGGGGAATGTCCAGTGGGGAGGTACCCACGTGAAAGAGTTGGTAGAGGTTCTGGCCAAAGCCTTGGTCGATCGACCGGAGGCCGTGCAGGTGACCCAGACGGAGACGGAGAAGCAGGTTGTCATCGAGCTTCGCGTCGCTCCCGAAGACATGGGCAAGGTCATTGGCAAACAGGGCAAGATTGCCAAGGCGATCCGCACGATGGTCAAAGCGGCCGCCGCCAGGGATGGCCGGCGCGTCCTGGTTGAAATCCTTTGATTCATTGAATCGAAATGGTGAACATTAGGGGAAAGGGGGCGAAAGCTCCCTTTTTCCCATCTGATGGGGAGGCCGCCTGTTATGTCGAAGCGTGTCCGGGTAGGGCAGATCGTCAACACACAGGGGGTGCGCGGGCAGGTCCGCCTGTGGCCGTTGACGGAAAAGCCGTCGCGGTTTAATGAAATAAAACGGGTGTTTGTGGAGACGCCGCCCCAGGGAGCGCCGGAGGTATTGACGCTCACCGGCGCTCAACCCATGAAAAAACTGGTGATCGTCAGCTTTCAGGAGATCAGCGATATGACCCAGGCGGAGCGGCTCAAGGGCTGCTACCTGACCATTCCCGTTGAGGAAGTGCCGGCGCCGGAAGCGGATAGCTACTACCATTTTCAATTGGAAGGGCTTGCCGTCTTCACGGAAGCAGGGGAGAGGCTGGGTCAGATCGAGGAGATCCTGGAGACGGGAAGCAACGATGTCTACGTGGTGCGGCAATCGTCGCCTCCTGGAGAGGTACTCGTCCCGGCCCTTAAGTCGGTGGTCCTGAAGGTCGATCTGGCTGCGGGGTCGATGACCGTGCGACTTCCGGATGGGCTGCGCTGACCGATGGCGATAAGCGGGATGCCCGATAAATGGAATAGCCGATAAATGGTTATGGCCGATAAATCGAATGCCTGATAAACGAATGCCGGGTAAACGGATGGCGATACGATGAAGATTGACGTGTTGACGATTTTTCCGGAGATGTTCACGGGCCCGATGGATGCCAGCATCATCGGGCGGGCGAGGGAGAAGGGGATCCTGTCGGTCAACACCCACGATGTGCGGGCCTATACGACGAACAAACACCGGCGCGTCGATGACACCCCTTTCGGCGGCGGCGCCGGCATGGTGATGAACGCCCAGCCCTTTTTCGACGCCCTAGCGGCGCTCTGTGGTCCCCAGGAACAGCGAGATCCCTTGCGGTCACGGGTGGCGCTGCTGACGCCCCAGGGCGCTGTCTTCAACCAGGCCAAGGCGCGTGAACTCTCGGGCTTGCAGCAATTGGTGCTGATCTGCGGCCGCTATGAAGGCATCGATGACCGGGTGCGCCAGGCCTGGGTCGATGAGGAGATCTCCATCGGCGATTATGTGCTCACCGGCGGCGAACTGCCGGCGATGGTGGTCATCGACGCCGTGGCCCGCCTGCTGCCGGGCACCCTGGGCGACGAGACCTCCGCTGAGGAGGAGTCTTTCAGCGACGGTCTGCTCGAATACCCCCAGTACACAAAACCGGCGCTCTTTCGCGGGATGGAGGCGCCGCCGGAACTGCTGAGCGGCCACCATGAGGCGATCCGGCGCTGGCGGCGCAAGGAGGCTTTCAAACGGACCTACCAGAAACGCCCGGAACTGCTCATCGGCCGGCCGTTCCCTTTTGATGACCGGGTGCTGTTGGCAGAGGCGCTGTGCGAACTGGGCCTCGACGCTGAAATCCCGGAGAAGCCAAAGAAGAAACGCGCCAAGGGAAGGGAGCCGCGCACGTGAACCTGCAGGATGTTCGCCTCTATATCGGTCTTGTCCACCACCCCGTCTATAACAAACGGATGCAGGTCATCGCCACATCGGTGACCAACCTGGATCTCCACGATATCTCCCGCAGCGCGACCACCTATGATGTGGCTGGCTACTTCGTTATCCATCCCCATCAGGCACAGCAACGCCTGGTCGGCGAGATCCTGCGCTATTGGATGGAAGGTTATGGCGCCGAATACAACCCAGACCGCAAGGAGGCCCTTGAACGGCTGAAGGTGACGGCTACGCTGGAAGAGGCGATGGCAGCCATCGAGGAAAAAGAGGGGCGGCAGCCGAAGATCATCACGACTGACGCCCGGATCTATGATAATTCAGTCGGTTACCGGCAGATGCGGGAAAAGTTTGTCACCGAGGACGGTCCCTGGCTCTTGCTCTTCGGAACCGGCTTCGGCATGGAGCGGGAGATGATGATGCAGGCTGATTACATTCTCTATCCGGTCTGGGGACGGGGGCCTTACAACCATCTCTCGGTGCGGGCGGCGGCGGCGATCATCCTGGATCGGTTGCTGGGGGAGCCGTGGTTTGAGGGCGACTTTAGCGTGCCATGTAGCGCTACCGAGTCGTCAGAGTAACAAACCCTAATTGTAACGTATACGCTTCGTTGCGGTTTGCGCCGACTCCGCTCGCCAAGAGCTGCGCGGCTACTCGCTTGTCTGCTACGCTGGCGCGCCAAACCTCTGGGCTTTTCTGCATGTGAACCGTGGCGCGCTTAACCGCTCCGCAGCCTGCGCTCGCTTTACGCCGCTCCGCTCAAAGGCTCACTGCGCCGGCGCAAACCTGACGTTGTGGTTAACGCTCTGCTACGGGCGACTCTTTTACGCTAGCGGCTGTTTGTGCCGCCACGACACGGTTAGAATTCTTCCGATTATGGTAAACTCTTTGTTGTCTGGACAACCGTACTATGCTATAATACTTTTGTTTGTAGGCGGGAACGTTGTTCCCCCTAAGCAAGGGTGGTCCGCTGCTCCATGAGAGAAGGTGGGGTAAGAACGCCTGGGCCGGAAGGAGGTACAGATCGATGCAAGATATTATTCGCCAGATCGAAGCGGAGCAACTGCGTAAAGATATCCCTGATTTCAAACCGGGCGACACCCTCAAGGTGCACGTCAAGGTTGTGGAAGGAAACCGGGAACGGATCCAGTTGTTTGAAGGGATCGTCATCAAGCGCCGCGGCGGTGGTCTCAGCGAGACCTTCACCGTTCGTCGCGTCTCTTACGGCGTCGCCGTAGAGCGGACGTTCCTCATCCACTCCCCGCGGCTCGACAAGATTGAAGTAGTTCGCCGCGGACGCGTGCGCCGGGCCAAGTTGTACTACCTGCGCGGCCTCTCCGGCAAAGCGGCTCGGATTCGAGACAAACGGTAGGACTGGTGTTCAGGGACTGGGAAGCCAGTCCCTTTTGTCTATGGATCTGCTGGTATATAATGGGAATCGGGAGGGGTGTCCTGTGGAAGAGATTCAGCAACCGGAGGAGTCTGCGCTGCAAAGGCAAGCGAAGCCGCCCAAGTCGGCAGTCCGAGAAATCGCCGAGGCCGTACTGGTGGCTGTCGCATTGGCCTTTCTTATCCGCTTTTTCCTCTTTCAACCCTTTTATATTCCCTCCGGTTCGATGGAGCCGACTTTAATGCCATTGGACCGCATCATCGTCAGCAAGGTCAACTATTGGTTTTCTGAGCCGGCTCATGGCAATATCATTGTTTTTCGGTTCCCTGAGGATCCGAGCCGCGACTTCGTCAAGCGGGTCATCGCTGTCGGCGGACAAACAGTAAAAATTCGCAACAGCCAGTTGTTCGTCGATGACCGGCCGATCCCGGAACCGTATCTGCCGCCGGCGCTGCGCATGGGTGACTACGGTCCCTTCACCGTGCCGGAAGGAAAGTTCTTTGTCATGGGCGACAACCGGAACCACTCTGACGACAGCCGGAGATGGGGGGTCGTGCCGAGGGAAAATGTGATTGGTCAGGCGGTTTTTCTCTATTGGCCCTTTGACCGTATCCGAACCTTGGGAGGAACCTGACTTTGAGTGGTATTCAATGGTATCCCGGCCACATGACCCGGGCGCGGCGTCAGGTGGGTGAAGACCTGGCCAAGGTCGATCTGGCGCTTGAACTGGTTGACGCGCGGATTCCCCTCAGCAGCCGCAACCCTGATATCGATCGGATCCTCGGCGAAAAGCCGCGTATCGTCCTGCTGAACAAGGCTGACCTGGCTGATCCGGCGGCGACGCGGCGCTTCATCGACCATTTTCGCGAGCGTTCGATTCCGGCCCTGTCCATCGACGCGGCGACGGGGGAAGGCGTCCGGGCGATCGCGCCGCTGGTCGAACAGACGCTGGAACCGCTCATCCAACGGTGGCGGCAGCGGGGGATGCGGCCCCGCGCCTTCCGGGCCATGGTGGTCGGCATTCCCAATGTGGGCAAATCGTCGCTGATCAACCGCCTGGCCGGCCGGCGCAGGACGGTGACAGCCGATCGCCCCGGCGTGACCCGCGGCCCCCAGTGGGTGCGCATCGGTCAGAAATTGGAGCTTCTTGATACGCCGGGGATACTCTGGCCTAAGTTTGAAGACCCTCTCGTCGGTTTCAAGCTATCAGCCACAGGCGCCGTCAGCGACCTCGTCGTCCAGGTGCAAGAGGTGGCCCAGTTTATTCTTCAGTTTCTGTCCGGCGAGGCGCCGCAATCAGTAGCAGAGCGGTATGGTTTTCAAATGGCCGAGATCTCCGACATAGAATGGCTGGACGCTGTGGCGCGCCGCCGGGGATTCTTGGGTTCCGGCGGGGTATTGGACCGTGAAAAGGCGGCGATTCAGGTGCTCGGCGACTTTCGCTCCGGCAAGCTCGGACGACACACCCTGGACAAGCCGGAGGAATACACCGGATAAGCCGGAAGAACACAATCAGCGCCCCTCTTCGCGAAGGGCGCTTTTTTGTATCCTTATTCGGGTGTGTTCGTGTGCTTATTCATTAGAGCCGGTTGCATTGCCGGGCATCGGCGGGAGCATCTGATCCAGCGTTTCCACTGTATATCCCCGTTCTTGAATGGTTTTTAGGATGGGTTCCATCGCTTCGACGACGGCTTTTGAGTTGCCGTGGAGCAGGATGATGGCGCCAGGGTGGAGTTGGCTGCTTACATCTTCATGAACCTGCTGGGGTCGTGACGACGGCAGCCAGTCCACCGAGGAGATGCTCCAGAAAATGGTCCGGTAGCCGAGGTTTTTGGTCGTTTCCAAGGATTTGCGGCTGAATTCCCCTTTGGGAGGCCGCAGGTATTTGGCCTGATAATCGGAGCCAGAGGCCTGCTGGATGTCCCGGTGCAGCGACATGATCTCTTCTGTGAGTTTTTCTGTAGAGATGTCAGGCAGGCTGGGGTGGTTCCAGGTGTGATTGGCTACCGTATGGCCTTCAGTGATCATGCGCCGGAGCAGATCGGGCTGTGTCTTCACCCAGTGTCCAGCCAGGAAAAAGGTCGCCTTGGCGTTATAGGCAGCTAGGGTATCGAGGATGCGCGGTGTAGCGCCCTCCAGTTCGTAGCCCATGTCGAAGGTGATGACGACAGCCTTGCGGCTGTTGTCGCCCATGTAGGCGGCGCCGTATTCCCGCAACTGGTTTTTTTGCCATTCCGGAACATAAGGGGGCGTTTCGTTTTTGGAGCGAACAAATCCCCAGCCGTATTTTCCGGCGGCGCTGTTCGGGGAGGTTCCGAAATGGGCCGGCGCCTGTTCATCGGGCTCCACCGGCAGCGGTTGCAGGAATAGATATCCCGTGATGCCGAAAAGGAGAAACAGGGCCAATCTGCGAATTACTCTGTTCAAAGGGCGCCCTCCGTTCCGTGGCCGATGTCAGAAATAGTGTGTCTGCCGGGGAACGGACCTATGGGCGGGATTCGCAGGGGTCTATGGTGCCTCTTTCCACCCGGTTTACAGAGCGGAGGATGATGGTGTCCAAGAGCAGTCTTTTATTGAAGGAATCATGGATAGAACGGGAATCGTTGCTGCGCGGCAAAGGGTTTCACGTGATTGCCGGTGTCGACGAGGCCGGTCGAGGGCCTTTGGCCGGTCCGGTGGCTGCCGCAGCGGTGATCCTTCCGCCCGGCTGTATGATTGAAGGGCTGAACGATTCCAAAAAACTGTCGCCCGCGCGTCGAGAGGCCTTGGCAGTGGAGATCAAGCGCCAGGCTGTGGCATGGGGTATCGGTATCGTATCGTCACGGGTGATCGACCGCATCGGCATCGTTCCGTCGACCTTTCGGGCAATGTCTTTGGCGATCGGTCGATTGGGTGGCAGGCCCGATTACCTGATTGTCGACGGGAATCAAAAAGTCCCTGGATATGAGGGGGCGCAAGAGGCGTTGATCGATGGAGACGCCTTGGCGGCGCCGGTGGCGGCCGCATCGATCCTCGCCAAGGTGGTTCGCGACGGTTTGATGGAGCGGTATGCCCGGTTTTTTCCCGGCTATGGATTTGAACAGCACAAGGGCTATGGCACGCAGGCGCATCGTTCGGCGATCCTGGAACAGGGAACCTGTTTGCTGCACCGGGCCACTTTCGTACACCTGCATCGACCAGAGGGGGGTTGACCTGTGGATATCGGCCAGGCCCTGGTACGGGCATTGCTTTCCGGCATGGGGCAGCGAAACACGCCCGAGGGGGTCAACTGGAAGGTCGGCGCCATTGTCAACGGGCTGGTGCTCGAGATGTTGCTCAAAGACACCTATGCCGTGAATGTGGAGGGGAAAAAGCTGACTCTCCAATCGCCTTACCCCTTGTCTCCCGGCGAGGCGATCCGGTTGGAGGTGCAGGGTCATGACGAGGGGCAGGTGAAGGCGCGGTTGTTGCCGACGGAAAGCCGCGACGCTACCGGAGACCGGGCGGCGAATCTGCTGAAGCAGGCCGGTGTGGACGATACGCCGCAGAATCGGATGATCCTGAAATCCCTCACGGCTTCCATGCTGGGGTTGACGCGGGAGAACTTCCAGCAGGTTGCTCGGGGAATGGCCTTGCTCGGCAATGGCGATGAACAGTCGGCCCAGACGGCCGCTTTTGCCCTTAAGTCGGGAATTCCTATGCGTGGGGAAACGTTGCGCCTGCTGCAATCGGCTTTTGCCGGTGAGCCGCTGCAAGGGTTGCAGGATTGGCTCAATGAAGCCAAGGGCGCGATCAAAGCCCAAGGGGGAAATGTCCCGGAAGGGCTGCTCCGGCTGGAGGCTGAACTTGCCAAGGCGCTGCCCGAATCGCAGGACCGGGCGGAGGCGCTCGCCCGGAAGTTGTCGCGCCTCATGGAGAGTCAAATGCCTGCCTCTAAGGGTGAACAGGGCGGACTGAGCCAGTCCCGTTCAACGCCCGGCAGCCGGTTAGACGCTACGGTTGCCTCCGGCGCGATGACCCAGGGTGGAGGCGCCGAAAGGACGGCTGTCGGGCAGGGGAATGGAGTTCGCCTGTTTCCCGCAGGCGCCCAGGGCGGCAATCTTTTTGTAGAAGCGGGCGCGCTGATTGATGCCGGAGAGACGGGGAGATCGGTAGGGGCGGCCGTTGAGCCGTCTGTCCGGGAGAATAAGGCGATAGACCAACCGGCAAAAGACAAAGCGACCACTGAGAAAGGGGTCGCTGAGAAACCACCCGCCGAAAAACCGGCCTTGGAGAAACAGGCGGCAGAACGGGCGAGCGGGGAGAAAGCCGCCCAGGGTTTGACGGAAGGAGCGGCCAAAGACAGGACAACGGCGCTGTCGCAGCAGATCGCTCGTGCTGTCCAGGAGGTGGAATCCTTTTTCACCGGCCGGGGAGCCGACGCTGCTGACCTGATTTCCCGGGGGTTGGCGATCGAGGAACGGCTGGCCGGTCACCAGGTGTTGCAGGGCCTAGACAAGGGGATTCAGGGGGCGAATGACTACCTGTCCTTTACGATCCCTTACCGGTTGGCCGGGGGGAAGGAGGGCAACGGTCAACTCCGTGTCTATAAGGACGGAAAAAACCGCACCCTTGATCCGGAAAACGTCCGGTTGGCGCTCGTCCTCGATACGGAACACCTCGGGTTTGTCACCATCGAGCTGGCGGTACGGCGCAAGGAGGTCCAGAGCAAGGTGACGGTGGTTGATCCTGTCGTCATGGAAGCCGGACAAGTTGCCTGGCCTGAACTGCAGCAGGCGCTGGCCGAACAGGGGTTTCACCTGGGCGGGGCGAACTGGCGCGTCGGCTCGCCAGCGGATCTGCGCCCGGCGCCGGCGGAGGCCCCGGCGAGCCGCGAACCGGGCCGTCTGAACATCCGCGTGTAGGAGGGGGGGCACTGATGGACGAATCAGGAAAAAAGCCTGTGACAGCAGAAGAAGCGGCGGTGGCCCTGCGTTTTGACCCTTCCGCCGATGCGGCGCCGAAGGTAATCGCCACCGGCAAGGGTCACCTCGCTCGCAAGATCCTTGAGATCGCCCGCGAGAAGGAGATCCCTGTTTACGAGGATCCGACGCTCATCCAACTTCTGTCCAAACTTGATCTGGGCGCGGAGGTTCCTCCCGAACTGTATCGGATGGTGGCGGAGGTCCTCGCTTTTGTCTACCGCCTCGACAAGGACATGGGCAAGGGACGTGACTGATTCCAGCGAGTCAGAAGGGAAGCCATCATCATCCTATGATCCAGCGAAAAGGAAAAATGCCTGCTCAGGGCCCGGTTTCCTCGATGTATACATGGACAGGACCGAGTTTTTGCTTTAATATGTACAGGGAACGTCAATGCTATGTTTAAGGCGCATTGATTTTGCCATTTTTTCTACTTTGGAAGGGATTTGTCCTAAAACGCAGAATATTATCGTTTTGGGACTCCGCTTCTCTGTTGACCAATTTATCCATAGAATTCCCGAAGGAAGGAGGGAACAAGATTGTTGAAAGAGTACTTGGGCATCAGTTTGTTCCTCGCCGCTGGTTTGATTATTCCCTTCCTCGCCTTTGCCGTGTCCCGGTTGCTGCAGACCCGTACAAACAGCCCCGTGAAGGGTGAGCCCTACGAGTGCGGCATGGAGACCATCGGGGACACCTGGATCCAGTTCAAGTCCAACTATTTTCTCTATGCGCTGGTCTTCGTGGCCTTTGACGTAGAGACCGTATTCCTCTATCCCTGGGCCGTCAAGTTCCAGCAACTGGGGACCTTTGCGATTGTGGAGATGTTTATCTTCATCACCATTCTCGTCGTCGGCTTCTGGTATGCCTGGAAGGAAGGAGCTTTGGAATGGAAATAGACAAGAACGTAGACACCCTCAGCGAGGGTCAGGTCGATGAACTGATCAAGAAAAACATCATCATGACCAGCCTGGAAGCCGTCTTCAACTGGGCGCGCGGCAATTCCCTCTGGCCTTTGTCCTCCGGTTTGGCCTGCTGCGCCATCGAGATGATGGCCACCGGCGCCAGCCGTTTCGACATGTCCCGTTTCGGCTATGAGGTCTTCCGTCCTTCTCCCCGGCAAGCCGACCTGATCATCATCGCCGGCACCCTAACCTGGAAGATGGCGCCGGCCATCCAACGGGTCTACGAACAGATGCCGGAGCCGAAGTGGATCATCGCCATGGGCTCCTGCGCCTGCACCGGCGGTCCTTTCGCCGACTCCTACGCCGTCGTTCCCGGCGTGGACAAGGTCATCCCTGTCGATGTCTATGTGCCGGGCTGCCCGCCGCGGCCCGAGGCCCTGCTCGACGGTTTCCTCAAATTGAAGGCGAAAATCCAAAACCCGACCAAAGTGGGGTTGAAGCATGGCAAATAATCTGTTGGATCAGTTTAGCCAGGACGAACTGGCGGCACGGCTGCAGGCAGAAGTGGAAGTCAGCGGAGAGGGAGTGAGCCGTGCCGTTGTTGTGCCCAAGGAACAACTGCTCGCGGTGATGGAAAAATTGCTCCGCGAACCGGACTTCGCCTTTGACATGCTTTCGGACCTGACGTCGGTCGACCGGAAGGATGCCGGCTTTGAAGTCGTCTACCAACTGTTTTCGCTCAAGCATCTCTGCGACCTGCGTGTGAAGACGCGGACCGCGGCGGAGGAGGCCCAGGTTCCGACTGTCACGGGTATCTGGCCCGGCGCCGACTGGATGGAGCGTGAGGTTTTTGACCTGATGGGGGTCACCTTCGCCGGTCACCCCAACATGACCCGGCTGTTGCTGCCGGATGAGTTCGAAGGACATCCCTTGCGGAAAGACTTCAAGCTCCAACCAAGAGCGTAGGGTGGTGAAATCCTTTGCAAACACAAACCTATGAACTGAACTTCGGGCCCCAGCACCCCTCGACCCACGGCGTGTTGCGGATCGTCCTGGAACTGGACGGCGAGGTCGTCGTCAAGGCAACGCCGGTCATCGGCTACCTCCATCGCGGGATCGAGAAGATCTGCGAGAACCGGACCTATATCCAGACGGTGCCCTTCACCGACCGGATGGACTACCTGGCCGGCATGGGCAACAACCTGGGCATCTCCCAGGCCGTGGAAAAGCTGATGGGTGTAGAGGTGCCCGAGCGGGCCGAGTACATCCGTGTGATCATGTGCGAATTGTCGCGGATCGCCTCCCACATGATCTGTTGCGGCAGTCTCGTCCAGGACCTCGGCGGCGTGACCGGGTTCGTCTTTTTTATCCGTGACCGGGAAGACATCCTGGAACTGTTCAACCGGGCTTGCGGCGCCCGCATGACCTTCAATTATATCCGCCCCGGCGGCGTCGCCCAGGACCTGCCTGACGGCTGGGTAGCGCAGTGCCGGAAATTCCTCGCCGATTTCAAGGGCATGATGGAGACCTACGACAAACTCGTCGTCGGCAACGAGATTTTTCAGATGCGGATGAAGGGTGTAGCGCCCCTCAGCGGCGAGAGGGCCATCGCCATGTCGGCCACCGGCGGGGTGCTGCGGGCCAGCGGCGTCGATTATGACGTCCGCAAGGCTGACCCCTATGGGATCTATGACCGCTTTGACTTCAAGGTTCCCCTGGGGACCAAAGGCGACAACTGGGACCGCTTCATGGTGCGGATGGAAGAGATGGAGCAGTCGGCGCGGATCATCGAGCAGGCGCTCGATCAGTTGCCCGAGGGTCCCATCATGGGCAAGATCCCTAAGGCGATCAAGCCGCCTGCCGGCGAGGTCTACCACCGGATCGAGAACGCCAAAGGCGAAATCGGCTTCTACGTCGTCAGCGACGGTTCCCTGAAACCTTATCGCTGGCATGCCCGCCGCGCCGCCATGATCAATCTCCAACTCATGGACGAACTCTGCCGCGGCTTCAAAATCGGTGACGTCGTCGCCATCCTGGGCACCCTGGATCCGGTGCTGGGTGAGGTAGACTGTTGATGCAAGGTGGGAGACGATGAGATGACTGACCAAAACATTTTTATGGCGATCAGCGCCTTCCTGCGGTCCTTTCTCGGCCCCTTGCTGGGAAACGACCTCACCGATATGGTCATGTACGGTGCGGGGCTGCTGGGCGTTATCATTTTTATCTTCACCAACGCCGTCATCCTGGTGTTGATGGAACGGAAAGTGGCCGCCTTCATGCAATCCCGTCTCGGCCCCAACCGGGTCGGGCCCTGGGGTCTCTTGCAGACGGTGGCGGACACGCTGAAGCTGCTCGTCAAGGAAGACTACAAGCCCCATAAGGTCGATACCTGGGTCTGGGCGTTGGGACCGGCATTGCTGTTCATCCCGGCCATCGGCGCTTACGCCGTCATCCCTTTCGACTATCAAGCGGTTCCTGTGGACCTCAACATCGGCATCTTCTACTTTATCGCCATATCGTCGCTGTCGACGCTGCCTTTTCTGATGGCCGGCTGGGGCTCCAACAACAAGTACTCCCTGATCGGCGGCATGCGCTCTGTGGCCCAGATGATCAGTTATGAGGTTCCCCTGATCTTCTCGCTCATCGGCGTGATCATGCTGGTCGGCTCCCTTCAGATGTCCGCCATCGTTGAGGCGCAGCATCGCATCTGGTTCGTCTTCCTTCAACCTGTCGCCTTCGTGATTTACGTGATCGCAGCGACAGCGGAGACCAACCGGACGCCCTTCGACCTTGTCGAATGCGAAGGGGAGATTATCGCCGGTCCCTTTACGGAATACTCGGGCATGCGCTGGGCCATGTTCTTCCTGGCCGAATACGCCAACCTCGTCGCCGTCTCTGCGATTGCCACAACCCTCTTCCTCGGGGGCTGGCAGCCGCTGCCGCTGCCCGGCGCGCTGGGCGACCTGATGGCCTTTATCCCGGGATGGGCTTGGTTCGCGGCGAAGACCTACTTCATGATCTTCCTCTTCATGTGGTTCCGCTGGACCTTCCCGCGCTTCCGGGTTGACCAACTGATGGCCTTCGGCTGGAAAGTCTTGATTCCCCTGTCGCTGGCGAACATCCTGGTCACCGGGGTGGGGATCTATCTCTACCGCATGGCGATAGGAGGGTAATTGATGCAAGGCAAAGGTTTGCTCACTGGGATGTGGGTCACCCTCAAGGAATTTTTCCGCAAAAAAGTGACCGAAGAGTACCCCGACGTGATGCCTGACCTGGGCGATCGTTTCCGGGGCGGCACGCTGAAGTTAAAGACGAGCAAGTGCATCTCCTGCGGGATTTGCCAGAACGCCTGCCCCAACGGCTCGATCAAACTGACGAGCGTCAGGGACGAAAACAACAAGCGCAAGTTAAGCACCTATGTGCATGATGCCGGGTTGTGCCTCTTTTGCAACCTCTGCATCGATGCCTGTCCCGTGAAGTGTATCGATTGGACAGGCGAGTTCGCCTTTTCAGGTTATTCCCGGGAAGACCTGGTCTTCGACTGCATCGACCTCGCTCAAAAGCGCGGCTATGATCCGGTTGAGGTAAAGGAACCCCCGGCAGACGGGGAAAAGGGGTGATGGGCCGATGGTAAATGAATGGATCTATGCTGGCGCCTTCTACGGCTTGGCCGCGCTGACCCTCCTGTCGGCCGCCGGGGTGGTTTTCCTCAAGGATATCGTCCACTCGGCCCTATTGCTGGCTGCGTCCTTCATCGGCGTCGCCGGTATCTATGTTCTTCTTAACGCCGACTTTTTGGCGGCTGTGCAGGTGCTCATTTACGGCGGCGCCGTGGCCATCCTGATCGCCTTCGGTGTCATGTTGACCCGCCGCCCGCACATGAAAGAAACGAACGCCAACAACCGCTGGGTTGTCTGGGGCGCTTTCACCGCAGCTTTCACTTTTGCTATCTGCGGCTGGGCGATCGCCTTCACCCAGTTTAAGCCCATCGATGCAACGCCGGCACAGGTGACGGCCATCGACGGGATCGCCACGCAACTGCTGGGCGACTTCGTTGTGCCCTTTGAGGCGGCGGCCCTCTTGCTGACTGTAGCCCTGATCGGCGCCATCATCCTTGCGAAGGGGGCGAAGGAAGCGTGACCAACCCAATGGCTTTAGTGGCTCCCGTCGGACTGACCCATTTCCTGTTACTCGGCACGGCGCTCTTCTGCCTCGGTCTCTACTGCGTCTTCATCAAACGCAACGCCATCGCTTTATTGATGGGTATCGAACTGATGCTGAACGCGGTAAACATCAACCTCATCGCCTTCAACAAGTTTATCGCCCCGGCCAGTTATACGGGGCAGGTCTTTTCCATCTTTGTCATCGTCGTGGCAGCGGCTGAGGTGGCCGTCGGGCTGGCCCTTGTGATCAGCATTTACCGGGATCGCGCCACCACCAGCGTGGATGACCTCGATTGGCTCAAATGGTAGGCCGAGTGCAACAGCGACAACGGGAAAGTAAGGTAGGTGTGGCAAAGGAATGGATTTTGCCCTGTTTAGTCTGAATAATGCCTGGCTGATTCCGCTGCTGCCCTTTGTGGCCTTTGTGCTGATCGCGTTTGCCTTCAAAAACATGGAGAAAACGGCATCCACGACGGCCATCCTCTTCTGCGGCGCTTCTTTTCTGCTTTCGCTGGGCGTCGTCGCGGGGATTTTGCAGCATCCGGAATTGATAGAACAACCCTTCATCAAAGAGGTGCGCTGGTTTTCCATGCCCGGTTTGAGCATCACCATGGGCCAGTACATCGACCCCATAGCGGCCATGATGCTCTTTGTCGTCACCCTCGTGGCGACGATGGTCATGATCTACTCGACCGGCTACATGCAGGGTGACCCCGGCTATACGCGCTTTTTCGCGTACCTGTCCCTCTTCGCCTGCTCCATGCTCGGTCTGGTCATCGCCACCAATCTCCTGCAGATGTTCATCTTCTGGGAGTTGGTCGGCCTCTGTTCATACCTGCTCATCGGGTATTACTACTTTAAGGATTCGGCGCGGGAAGCGGCCAAAAAGGCCTTTATGACGACGCGGATCGGCGACTTCGGTCTGCTTCTGGGAATCATGTTCCTGCAGATCAACTTCGGCACCCTCGAATTCACCGAACTGGCGGACAAGCTGCCGGCCTTTGCCCTTGCCCACCCGGCGCTGATCACGCTCATCGGCATCCTCGTCTTCATCGGTCCCATCGGTAAATCGGGCCAGTTTCCGCTCCACGTCTGGCTCCCGGACGCCATGGAAGGCCCCTCTCCTGTGTCGGCGCTGATTCACGCCGCCACGATGGTCGTCGCCGGCGTCTACCTGGTGGCCCGCGCCTTCACGCTCTTCCATGTGGCGCCTGAAGCGCAGCACTTCGTGGCCTATATTGGCGGTTTCACAGCCTTCTTCGCCGCCTCTATCGCGCTGACCCAGCGGGAGATGAAGCGGATCCTGGCCTACTCGACAGTCTCCCAGTTAGGCTACATGATGATGGCCCTCGGTGTGGGCAGTCTGACGGCCTCCATGTTCCACCTGATGACCCATGCCTTCTTCAAGGCCCTCATGTTCCTTGCTGCCGGTTCGGCGCTGCACGCCCTGCACGGCACGGCGGACATCTTCGAGATGGGCGGCCTGCGTAAGAAGATGCCTTGGACGGCGGCCTTTATGGTCATCGGCACCCTGGCCATCGCCGGCATCCCGCCCTTCGCTGGTTTCTGGTCGAAGGACGAAATCCTGCTAATGACCAAGTTGCACGGCTTCACCGACCTTTATATTTTGGCCTCGCTGACGGCCTTTATGACCGCCTTCTACATGTCGCGGATGGTCTTCGTCGCCTTCTTCGGCAAAGAGAACCCTCACAACCATCCCCACGAGTCGCCCTGGAACATGATCCTGCCCATGGGTGTCCTGGCTGCCCTGGCGGTTGTGGGCGGCCTCGTCGGAACGCCCTGGACGGAGCATGGCTTCGGCTACTGGGTGCGATACGGCGAGTACCACCATCCCCATGCCGACTGGTCGGTCATGGGTGGCTCCGTCATCCTGGCTGTGGCCGGCATCGGTCTCGCCTGGGCCATCTACGGCGCCAAACTGATTGACAATGAGAAGCTGGCTAGCCGCGCCGGCATCCTCTACACCCTGTCCTACCGCAAATTCTTCATTGACGAAATCTATCAAGCGATCAACAAGACCCTTGTGGCAGGCACGGCCCGCTTCCTCTACTGGATTGACATCCACATCGTCGATGGCTTCATTGACGGCCTTGCCGACGGCACAGGCTGGGCGGGTCGTGTGCTGCGCCGCGTCCAGACCGGTCAGTTGCAGCATTACGCCATGATCTTCTTCTTCACCGTTGTCCTGGTGGCAGTCATTATGGGCCTGATGGGGAACAACTCCGCCATGGCCTTGATCGGAGGTGGAAAGTAAATGGGCTTCCCTTTGCTGACCATCACGCTGTTGGCGCCGATCATCGGAGCCCTGGTGCTGGTGTTTGTTCCGCAGGATGAGCATAAGTCGATCAAGTGGATCTCCGCCTTTTCCATGGCTGTGTCATTGATCCTCACCCTGTACGCCTATTTCGCCTATGATTTCGCCCTCGGGGGTATGCAGTTTACCGAAGATGTGGTCTGGGTCAGGGAACTGGGCGTCACCTACGCTATGGGCGTCGACGGCCTCTCGCTGCCCATGCTGTTGCTGACCAACCTGATCGGCTTTAGCGCCATCTTCGCCTCCTGGAACCAAGAAAAACGACCGAAGGTCTTCTTCGTCCTCTTGCTCCTGCTCATCGCCGGGGTTATGGGCACCTTCATCAGCCGCGACCTCTTCATCTTCTTCCTTTTCTATGAAGTGGTGGTCATCCCCATCTACATCATGGTGATCATCTGGGGTTCCAGCAAAAGGGTCACCAAGGAGTACGCCGGCATGAAGCTGACCATCTACCTGCTTATCGGATCAGCCTTCCTGCTCATTGGGGTTATCGCCATCTACCTGAACGCCTTCCCGGCCGGCCAGCGAACCTTCCTCATGGAAAAACTGGCGACGGCGAATTTCAGCGACTCTTTCCAGATCTACGCCTTCTTCCTGCTGGCCGTTGGTTTTGGCTCGCTGCTCTCCATGTTCCCCTTCCACTCCTGGTCGCCTGACGGCTACGCCGGCGCGCCGACAGCCGTCTCCATGATCCACGCCGGCGTCTTGAAAAAGATCGGCGGCTACGGCCTCATCCGTCTCGGTCTGTTGACCTTGCCGGTGGGGGCCAAGTTCTGGGCGCCTGTCATCGCCTTCTTGGCCGTGGCCAACGTGGCCTATGCGGCCATGATCGCCCTGGCTCAGAAGGATCTCAAGTATGTTGTCGGTTATTCCTCCGTCAGTCACATGGGCTATGTGCTGATCGGCCTAGCGGCCTTGAATGTCATCGGCATCAACGGCGCCGTGGCCAACATGTTCGCCCACGGTGTCATGTCGGCCCTCTTCTTCGCCATGATCGGGCAACTCTATGAAAAAACCCATACCCGCTGGATTCCCGATATGGGCGGTCTGGCCCACCAGATGCCCCGGGTGGCCATCGGCTTCATGATGGCGGGCATGGCCTCGCTCGGCCTGCCGGGCCTGATTTCCTTCATCCCCGAGTTCACCATCTTCGTCGGCTCCTTCTCGGTTTTCAAGGTTCTGGCCATCATCGCCATCTCTGGGATCATCATCACCGCCCTCTACACATTGCGGATGATCGCCGATGTGCTCTTCGGACCGCGACGTTCCGAATTTGACCACCTACAAGACGCCAAGGGCGCCGAACTGGTGCCATTGCTCGTCCTGGGCTCCGTCCTGGTCCTGGGCGGCATCTTCCCGCACTTGCTGATGGATATGGTCAATTCCGGCGTCGAGCCTCTGGTGGCGGCCTTCCTGGCCAAAGTGGGCGCCGCCCCCATGATCGGAGGTGGCTTCTAAGATGAATTTCAGCCTGCTCACCACGGAAATGCTGACTGCCTTGCTGGCCATCGGCTTGCTGGCAATGGGCCTGCTCAACCGAAAAAAGGACAGCCACCGGGGCGTCGCCTATGCGACCGTCTTTGGCCTCTTAGGCATTCTCGTGGTCACCTTCTCCCAGTACGGCATTAACGCCAGCACCTTCCACCAACTGTGGATCCTGGACGATTACTCCGTCTTCATGAAGGAGCTTTTCCTCGTCGCCGCCATCCTCGTCAGCCTGTCAGCCATCGACTATGTGGACGGACTGCCCCGGTTTAAGACCGAGTTCTACGCCATGCTCGTCTTCGCTACCCTGGGCATGATGGTCATGGCTTCGGCCAACGACCTGGTCACCCTCTATGTGGGCATGGAACTGATGACGATCACCTTCTTCATCCTTGTCGCCTACGTCTTCGGCGATGGGCGCTCCTCGGAAGCGGGCGTCAAGTACCTCCTCCTGGGCGGCGCCTCCTCGGCGGTGTTGCTCTATGGGATGAGCCTCCTCTATGGCTTGACAGGCACCACGGTCATTCCTGACCTGCTGGCGCGTCTCACCTGGAGCCCGGCCTTGGTCATCGCCGTCGTCACCATCATTGCCGGTTTCGGCTTTAAGATCTCCGCCGTCCCCTTTCACATGTGGTCGCCTGACATCTACGAAGGCGCCCCGACTCCGGTCACCGGCTTCCTGGCGGTTGCCTCCAAAGCGGCCGGTTTCGCCGTCCTGGTTCGCCTCTTCCTGGAAGGCCTGCCCCTGCAGGGCGGCGCCGACTGGCTGACGGTCATCTCGGTCCTGGCCGGCGTCACCATGGTCATCGGCAACGTTGTCGCCATCCCCCAGACCAACATCAAGCGCATGCTGGCCTATTCCTCTGTCGCCCAGGCCGGCTACCTGCTGGTCGGTCTCATGTCGACAGACGCCCCCGGCGTCAAGGGCATCCTCTTCTACGCCATGCTTTATGTGGTTGCCAACATGGGCGCCTTCGCTGTCGCCACCGTGGTCGGTAGGGCCATCGGCTCTGATGAGATTCCCGATTACGCCGGATTGTCCCAGCGCCAGCCTCTCCTGGCATCGGTGATGACGATCAGCCTGCTCTCGCTGGCCGGTATCCCGCCTCTCGCTGGTTTTGTCGGCAAGCTGTACCTTTTCGCCGCCATTATGGACAAGGGCGTGCTCTGGCCGGCCTTCGTCGGCTTCGTCATGTCCATGGTCTCTGTCTACTACTACCTGAATGTGGCCCTCTACATGTGGCGCGATGAGCCGAAGGACGACCGGCCCATCCCCGTCTCCGGCCCCATGAAGTTGACGGTCCTCTTCTCCATGGTCGTTACCATCATCCTGGGCATCTACCCAGGTCCGCTGGCAGAGGTGGCGACGGTGGCTGCGAAATCACTTTTCTAAGGTATTGAATCGCTTAAGATGGTAATGAAAAAGGGGATGCAGGTTCTATATAAGACTTTGCATCCCCTTTTACTTATTTAGTTATAATTTGTAAGTAAGCTTTGCTAAAAAAATAAGTAAAATGGATAGGAGGATTTTTCAAGTTTTTGAAGAAATATGAGTAGACAAAGATGTATCAAAAAATGCGTTAGGTCAATTTAAACCCTGTGAATATGTTAATAATATCAATTGACCCGTTGTTAAGCTTCAATAGCACCCTGAAGCTTTAGGAAACAAATTAAATTAAAAAGGAGGTGATAAATGTGAAGAAGGCTGGCCTGATCGGTGTCGTCGCTGCTTTGCTGACGTTGTTGGCTAACCTCGGCGTAGCTTCCGCTTGCGGTTTAACCGGATATCAACCGGAAGTGCCGACTGCGTTGAAAAAATAAACAACTAGGATCAAGGATGTTTTTTCAGGGTGCTTTATTTTTTTATTAAACCCTTGTTGCGCTAGCTGATAAAGATGGAAGGGGGATGTAAGGTTATATCATCACTTACATCTTTTTTTATGTAATTATAACTATTTAACATGCGAATAAGAAGAGTATACAAACGGGTGGGATCGATTCGTGGACGCATTTTATCGGCGATGGGCGCTTAGGATCGCTGAATTAAATGGTGACGCTGACGGGCAGTGGGAAATTTATCTTTATGCGCTCCGGTTTTGGGTGAGCACCGTTATTACTTTCATCCTATTATTAACGGTTGGGTGGGTTTTTGATTGTATATCCTTGATTATCGCCGCTACCTGCGGGATCAGCCTTTTTCGAGCATTTGCCGGCGGCGCTCATCAGCATAAAGCAGAAGTTTGTTCAATCATGACAATGCTTATCATGTCCGTGATTACCATCCTCTCCCTATTGACCGTCTCGACTGTGACGGTCACTGCAATATTTGTTATCACCGTGGCCTTTGCTTATTGGTCTGTCTACCGGTTTGCGCCGGCAGATACTCCGAATAAGCCAATCGTAGGGGAGGAAAGGGCGTATTTTCGTCGACTATCCTTTATTGTTCTCACTGTGTTGGTTGTTGGTTTTGGCTGTTTATTTGTCTTGGGGTTTACGCGTGTCGTTCTAGCTGGAACGCTGGGTATGCTCTGGCAAGCTTTTTCCATGACACCCCACGGTTATGCCTTAGCGCATGCGGTCGACGGTGCAGTTGCGAATGTCTTGACGGCGTCGAAATAATAGGAGGTTCGAACCGTGGCCGAACTAAAGGTGCTTTATTTATATATGATTTTCGAACCGGGCATTATGTTCTTTTTGGGAATTACCCTGCTAGGAATGACGGCGTCGCGGTCTAGGTTGATCCTGTATTCCTTTATCACCGGTTGTCTCGTTTGGGTGGAGAGGAGCTTCTTATTCCAAGATTATTTCATGTTCCATTTGATTATCTCCATCTTGATATCGGTTATCGTCGCCCGACTGGTTATCCAACTGCCGGTTCTTTCGGTAATATCATCAGTGTTGCTCGGTTACACTTTTTTAATCATCGCTGAACTCTTGGTTTCTTCTCTGCTAAAATTTTTTAATATAGATTATATTATCTCATTATATCAATCGTGGTATCATGTGGCGTATGGATGGTTCATCATGTTCTCGCTAGTAGGAATAACCCTCTTGATTCATTATGCCAAACGTTGGAATGATCAGTATATTAACCTAAAAGTAAAACAAAGCAGCCTTGATCTGGATCAAATGATGGATAAAAATGTTTTAATATCGATCGTTCTTTTTTCATTAATGGTTCTTATTCAGGCGTGTTTTTATACTTATAGTGTAAATTTGGCGAATGATTTTAATAGTAGTGAAGTGCTTTCTGCTCGTTTTCAACAGTTTTATAGTGGACTGAGCCTGGTTTTGTTATCGGCAGTGCTTTTATATGTAAAGAACATCCAATCAATTTCGAATATAAACCGTGAAGGCCTTGCGTTAAAAAAGGATCTGGAGAGTTCCCGTATGCTCGTTAAGCAGTATCGGACAAACCAGCATGAATTTCTCAATCACCTTCAAGTCATATTCGGTTTCATTCAGATCAACCGCCCAGAAAAAGCGCTGGAGTATATCAAAGAGTATGACGTGCGATACCGTCAAGGGATTAAATTGGAAAAAATCGCCCGGCCCGAAATCGGCGCGATCATCATAAGCAAGATGAGTTCCGCCATGGGAGAAGGAACGAGGTTTTCGACGATCATTCGAGACGACCTGAACCACCTGCCGCTCACTGTATCAGAAGCCGTGTCATTATTGGGGAATTTGATGCAGAACGCACTAGAGGCAGTCCAGCGGTTGGAGGAACAAGAACGTCGAATCGAGATCGAGTTTGACCGGATCTGCGACGAAATCATTGTCCGTGTAGCCAACAGCGGTCCCTCCATCCCACCTGATATTATCCCCAAACTGTTTGAGTATGGTTTTTCCACGAAAGGGGAATCGGGTTGCGGCATCGGTTTAGCGCTCATCAAGTCTATTGTGGAGCGCTACAACGGCAAGATCGATGTGGAAAGCAATGACATGCGTACGACCTTTACTGTTTTCTTACCTATCTCCGGCAGTGCAGCTTCAACACCGATGGAAACACCCGTTCATTCGATGATCACTCGTTAACGGAAGCCAGATGGGGTGAGGAAATGAACCGCGTTCTCCTGGGGCGATGGGGGGAGGAAAGGGCGCTGCAGCACCTGCTTGGGCTGGGTTGGTTCTTGATCTGTCAGAATTATCGGACGCCCCGAGGCGAGATCGACTTGATCCTCCGTGAATCGAACTGGATCGTCTTTGTCGAGGTTCGAACCCGGTCATCGGAGCGCTTCGGGAGAGGCGAGGAGACGATCGATTATCGCAAGCGCCGGAGACTGATGGCTACGGCAGGCCATTTTTTGGGCGCTTATCAGGGGCCTCCAGGAGATCCCCGGTTTGATCTGATCAGCATCCTTCGCCTGGATAGTGGGGAAGACCAGTTACTGCACATCCGAGGGATGTTTACACCGTGAGATATGTGCATGTCGTCGCCCGTAAACGAGAAACAGTGCGGTTTTTCTTTTTCGAAAACAACACCTTTACAGAACCATGAAAGTAAATAAAAGGAAATTAAAATTTTGTGTCGAAAACCTCCTATATGTACTGCTTGAACAGAAAAAAGCGTTTGGAGGTTTTGCCTTGCTAGCCCGCGTCCATAGCGTAGTATTAGAAGGACTAAACGCGCAGCCGATCGAGGTGGAGGTCGATGTGGCCAATGGTCTTCCGGCCTTCGACCTTGTCGGCTTGCCTGCCACAGCTGTGCGGGAGGCTCGGGAGAGGGTCCGATCGGCCTTGCGCAATAGCGGCTTCGAGTTTCCTTTGCGACGGATCACTGTCAACCTAGCGCCTGCTGATGTGCGTAAGGATGGTTCGGGACTGGATGTACCCATTGCCATTGGGATTCTGGCGGCGACTGGTCAAATCGACGCGAGTCGTCTCCGGGACTGGTTTCTCGTTGGAGAACTGGCGCTCGATGGGGCCATTCGACCCGTAAGCGGCGTACTGGCCATGGCATGCGGACTGGCTCGAACATGGCAGAAGAGAACGGAAAGTAAAATCGAAGGCAGGTCGGAACTCAACCTGGAAACTAACCAGGAGTCTATGGAACCCGAGTCAGAGCCGATAGTGGAAAGGAGGCAGGTGCAGAGTCCTGTTCCTATCGAGGGAGATATACTTATAGGAAGCTTCCATGAAACAACGGTGCGCGGCGGCGCTTCGTTGATGAAGTTGCTTGTGCCTGAAGCCAATCTTGCTGAGGCTTCAAGGGTCAACGGTATCGAGGCCTTTGGTTCCACCATATTAAAAACTGCCGTTGAATGCCTGACAGGCCGATCACCTACCTGTTTTACCGTCCCTTATCGGAAAAAACAGATGAGAAAGGATGTCTTTTCGCAGGCATCAGCCAACGCTGTGGGCCTGTTATCTTCGGGCATTCCCGACTTGGCCTCTGTTCGCGGCCAACCTGTCGCCAAACGAGCACTGGAGATCGCCGCTGCCGGCGGGCACAATCTGGTCCTCATCGGACCGCCCGGAACGGGGAAAACAATGTTAGCCCGTTGCCTGCCAGGGATTCTTCCGCCGATGACGGACGAGGAAGCCATGGAAACGACGATGATTTACTCCGTCGCCGGCGCATTGCCGGAAGGCATCGGATGGATGGACAGGCGGCCTTTTCGGACCCCACACCACTATACGACCCTGGCAGCTCTTGTCGGCGGAGGGCGACCGCCCCGGCCCGGCGAGATCAGCCTGGCCCACAACGGTGTTCTGTTTATGGACGAGTGGCCTGAATTTTCACGGGAGGCACTGGAGGCGCTGCGGCAGCCATTGGAAGATGGGCAGGTCACTATCGCCCGACAAGGCGGCGCCGTCACTTTCCCCGCCCGCGTCATGTTGCTGACAGCCATGAATC